>CAYWEK010000062.1:0-2648 GCA_964457475.1 Candidatus Woesearchaeota archaeon | reverse complement strand
AAATGAATAAACTATCTAAAAAGTATGGTGCCACGATTGTTCGTCGTCAAGATCAAGCAGGCTATAAAGCAGGAAATATAAATAATGCTATAAGAAATGTTGTTAAAGAACCTTATTTTGTTATTTTTGATTCCGATCAGGCACCTGAACCTTCTTTTTTAGAAAATACAATGGATCAATTTAGCAGTACAGATGTTGGATTTGTACAGACACCTCAACATTATATAGAAGATAATACTCTTCTTCAAAGAGCAGCCAAGATTGGTACTAATATATTTTACCAAACTCAATGTGTAAGCAAATCAAATGATAACGCAGTTCCTTTCTGTGGTACAAATGTAGTAGTTAAAACTGATGTATTCAAAAAAGTTGGAGGCTTTGCCCATTATACTTCGACTGAAGATATAGATTTAGGACTTCGTATGAATGCCGAAGGTTTTAGAGGAGTATATATTCCAATTATTCTTACTCACGGTTTTGCTCCCCCAGACTTCAAAGCCTATTCCTCTCAGCAATATCGTTGGGCTAACGGAAATTTCGCTATCCTCCGTAAAAACTTTTTTAAGATATTAAAAGGAGATTTCCAAAGTTTCTATCAAATGCATATGATGTTTACATTAGGTTGGTGGTTAATAGGTGTAGTTACATTAGTATATGTATTGGTTCCTTTGCTTTCATTATTTTTTAATCTAGGTACACATCTTGCTTGGCTACCTTCTTGGCTGCTCATTGCACTCTTCTTTAATGTATTTCTAGGTGTTAGTATGATATATGTTGCACTCCATAGCCGTATAAATAATGAGAAAATTAGATTTTCAGACGCACTTTTACAATATAGTTTAATTACAAATAGTAGTTTTATATATGCTCAGGCAGCATTCAACGCGTTATTGTTAGGTAGATATAGAGGGTTTGTTCGTACAAACAAAAAAGGAAGTTCTGTTGGTTTACGTCCGATTTTTTGGAATCTTGCATTTGGAGCAATCTGTTTTGTTGGAAGTATCGCTGCCCTATATGAAAGTTCTTTAGGTGGTGATATTCAGCAAATTAGGACATATGTTCCTATTTCTCTATGGTTATTATTTTATAGTGTTATTTTCACGAGTGCTATACTTTTCGTGGGTGATAATTTTGCTTCGGATAAGCTGGAGTCTTCAAAATGACAACTCTTCTATCAAAGGAAAGTACTCCTTGGACAAGTAAGCAGTGGATATCTCTGCTTTTCGCAGTTCTCTTTATCTTTGCTATATGGTTTTATCTAGATCAAAAATTGCTCTTTGGAAAATCTTGGATTTCACCCACATATGATAATCCCTCTTGGGTAACTCAGGAAGGGAATTTGCCGACCTATGGGGTATGGGATTTTGAAACACATGTTTGGAAGACTGAATTTATTATGTCATCTTTTCCAAACTATCAATGGAATCCATACTGGTATTTAGGAATGCCTTTGTTAAAGTACTATCAATCAGCATTTTATGTAGTTAATATAATTGCAGTGCTAATTCTACATGTTGATCCTCCCCGAGCTGAATTATTGTTAGTTATATTTGGTCATCTTCTTGCTGTGCTGATGACCTTTTTGCTTTGTCTGAAAATTTCAGGTAGACGTATTTGGGCTTCTGCTCTTTGTGCAGTCTTTTTACTTGGAAATACTTTTCTTACGTTGCGTAGCTATGGGTGGGAACCAATAACGGTGGTATTTTTATTCTTATTTCCTCTAACCCTTTTGGTATTTTTCAAAAATCCAGAAAAACCTTTTAGGCTTTCATTAATTATTATGTTGGCTATTTGCTATCTTGCGCACCCTCTAATCTTTTTCTCAGTCTGCATGACTATGGGAATTTATCTTTTCTCAATTGCTATAGACAAACATCCTGCTGATCCTACAAAGAAAAAGGGACATTATATCTGGCAATATTTCGGTGCTATCTTTTGCAGTCTCTTTATTGGAGCAGTACAATTCTTTCCAGAGGTTACGTATCATCAGGTAACTTCGGGAGCACATCTGGGAGTTTCCTATCTGCCTCTTTATCAAATACCTTTCAATATAATTTCTTTAGCAAGTTTCTTCTTTGACTCGAGTAATCTACTGGGACCAGGTCCAATCATCCTTATAGCTGTAATTCTTATTAGTGTATTTATATTCCTGAGTTTTTATAAAGGACGTGAAAGATTAGATATGAGCTTTTTCGATAATAAAGTTGCCAAGGGTCTTTCTTTAGTGCTCTTTTTCATGGTACTCTTTTACTATTTTGAGAAGTTTAATCTATTCCCTATGAATCTACTAGGTTCTATACAATATCATCGTATTATTCCTGAATTTATTATTGTATCGGCGGTAGTTATTACCTCATTATCTAAACATTTAACTACTAAGTTTCACAAAATAATGTATTATACAATACTAATAACTTTTGTTTTAGCTTCTTTCATCATAGTTTATAACATACAGACTCATTGGCAAACTAGTTCTAGTATTTCTAATGCTCCAGAGTTCATTGTTGACAACTCATCAGGAATAATTAGATTTCAATATACTGATCAAAGTCTATCAGTAAGGAGTCCTTATAATAACATATCTGAAGTTTATGGTTATTATGAACAAGGAATTACTAATCCTTACGCAGATGAGATATTTTCTGTTT
>CAYWEK010000061.1:0-2814 GCA_964457475.1 Candidatus Woesearchaeota archaeon | reverse complement strand
ATAATTATTGCCAAAGAAGAGAAGTATGTATTTGCCCACAAAGATTAGTACAATCATTGCAGGAATCATAAGCCATGAGATTATCTTTATCGATTTCTTTATCTGCATCTGCATTGTTTTCTGATTATTGGATCCCTCTGCGAAAAGAGAGTTCGTTGTTGCCTGCGGAATAATGAACAAAACAGATGCAATGCTCATCGCAATGTAATAATAAGCAGTAGTTTGCGTCAAATGAATATTTGTAATCATCAAAGGAAGAAGCATTGTCGATAATCCCCCTATAAATCCAGCCACATAGTTCCCAAAGGAATACTTTCCCATCTTATTTATTATTGAATCATAGAATACTATTTTAGGATTGTAGCTGAATTTCTTTATCAATAATAAGAAACTAACTAAAAATCCTATGATTAATCCAATCATCCATGAGCCGAATATTCCATAAACCCCTAAAGAGACAAGCATTACTGGGAAAATAACTTTTAATGCACTAAAGATCGTATTCTTCAATAATGTATAGCCAGTTCTTCTATAGGCAAGATAAACGCTCTCAATAAGCGAGTTCAAAGTTGCAAATATCATGAAAATTATGAATGCAAAGCTGTAAATCGCATTTTGCTTTATGAAAAGAAGTTTTGGAGAAAATCCTTCCAATCCCATAAGGAATATGGCCGTCACAATTATTGTAACAATCGCAGTCAAAGTAAAAGCAGTATTAATTTTATCGTTCTTTCTCTCAGAAGTAGGCAAAAATCTTACTAATCCTGCATTAAGACCCAAAAGGCTAAAACCACTTATTAATCCCATAACAGAAATAAGTGTTGTCGCAAGTCCTACTTGGTCCGGAGTGTAAAGCCTTGAAACAATAATCCAGAAAACAAAGCCAAAAACAGCCATTACTCCCGTATTAATCATAAGGAAAATTGAATTCCTATACAAAGAGTCTTTCATTATTCTATTATAAAAATTCCTAATCGGTTTAGGCATCAAAAAACCAGGGAAAAGGTATTTTTAAAGATGAAGGTCTACGCAGGTGAAATTAAGGTTATTTTGTTAAAAAAGATTTAGTTTAAAGCAATCTAACAGATTTACACCTTTTTTATCAATCTTCAGATTAATTTGCCAATTTTCCAGACCTCTAATCCTTGCCTTCCTTGCAGCATTTGCTATTCTGCTCTCCGAACCTCTCGGTTTTGGAACGACAAATGGAACTGCGTTATAAATATTACAAAGCAAAACTATGGCTCGCGAGCCTTCCCTGATCGACTTGGATATATCTCTAAAATGTTTTATCATTCTATCAAAACCTACAAAGGGTTTATTGTTTTCCCTATGGTTTTTGTGTCCTAGAGTTGGAATAATCATCAGAGGAGTCTTAACTTCAACATAGTCTTTATTATTGACCAGAAAATCTATTCTTGATTTTCCTAGCTTTACTTCTCTTTTTACTTCCTTAACTTTTCCAAGCATATTATTCAGCAGTCCCGATTTAATAAAAAATTCCACATATTCATTGGCCTTTGTCTGGTTTATTCCTATCCAGGATTTACTAGACTTATCAAGATCATCCAAAGAAAAAGCCTCTACAGTATATTTTGTCTTTCGGTCAGGATTATTACTTTTGGATAAAAGGCAAGGAATTTCCTCAAAAGTTAGACCTCCAATTCTTCCGGTTGATGGACAATGGCACTTCTCTAATTTCCCATTGATTTCCACCATCATGATGAACCGATTTGGTCTGGATTTAATAATCCCATCTATCAATGAATCTTTAAATAAATATTTCACAATCCATGTAATCAAAATAGTCTTTTAACCCTTTCTAAAAACCTATACTAAGATGTGATTAAACGAAGATAGCATAAAAGCGTCCACATGACATCGTAGCTCCACCATTGACACCAAGACACTGCCAGTGTGCTGATGTAATTGTTCCATTAGGGTTAAACTGATCTCCAGAGGAGTACGTATATGTAAGATTATACGATGTTCCGTTTGCACATAAGCCTGCATCTCCTCCACACATTGCATTAATCGGAGTTAGTATTGTTACATTACCATACTGATATGGCCCAATGTCCCAATTTCCAATGGTAGGTCTAGGATTTCCATCCTTGTCTATTGTGAAATAAGAATATACATTTGTTCCATTACGAACAATACCTGATACATTAAATTTCAAATGATAATCATTGTTAGGATTTGGTGCTGACGAATATTGAACAAAGTCATTTTGTCCCTGTGCTGTTGTCAATATTGAATTATTGCCAATAATAATTGGACTATGGTATATGGTAAATCCGCCCGAATTAATTAATATATTATTATAGGCAGAAACATTAATGTAAGGTGAAGAGCTGCCATTATTGCATGTAGGACAATTTCCTATTGCCATCCCATCTCCATTATACGGATATAAGTTGGCAATAACATTGTTATTAACAGCAATATTTGTGAAGTTAGGGGCTATTTTAGGCTGTCCATCAGCTCCAACTTCTATTCCTCCAGGACCATTGTTGTCCGCAGCGCTTGTTACTTGCAATACATTATTATAAATGTAAATATTGGTAAAGGCACCCTGATAGCCATCCATGAATACCATTGAATTAGCCAAATTCTGGAAATTATTATTGTATATTTTAATAAAGCTTCCAGCCAAAGTTTGGATGCCATCCTGATGTTGAACAACGGCGCCGGTCCAGTTTATAAGATATCCTGAAACCAGATTATTGTACAAACTAAATCCAGATCCAGTAATTTGGAAGACATCAGCTCCATTTGCGCTGTTACTTTCCTTAGGCACATAAATTGTAT
>CAYWEK010000060.1:0-3109 GCA_964457475.1 Candidatus Woesearchaeota archaeon | reverse complement strand
TGCTCTTCTCTTTGTACTAGGCTTTAATCTTTTATACAAGAAATATATTAATGACAAAGTAAAAATAGCTAAAAACGTTCCAATACCTGTAAAGTCGTTTATTGCTGCAGGAGTTATTGTTTTTGTATTAGGAGTTATTTTGGTAGGGCCTTCATATACATTTGGTATGATTACTAAAGTAATTAGTTTGCTTATAAGCCCTGCGCCGACTGATAGGTTCAATGTTACTGTTGCAGAAAATATGGTGCCCTATCTTTCTGATTTGATGTCAAATTTCGGACCTATGTTTGGGAACATTCCCATCTTCTTTACAATTCTCCTAGTAGGATCTGTTTATTTCCTTGCAAGAATGCTTTCTGGTTTTGAAAAAAGAGAAAAATATCTTCTTGTGGGAACATATATCTTCATGCTTTTCACTTTGCTATTCAGCAGAATATCTGCAACCAGCGCATTTAACGGCGATAACTTTGAAAGTCATGCGTTCTATGCATTGGGTCTTCTTGCATTTGGTCTGAGTATGATTTATGTTTACTGGAAATATCAGAAAGATGGAAAAAATGAATTGTTTGACTCAATACAATTTGAGGCAATAATAGTGCTTTTACTGTTCTTTTTCACATTAATCTCCGTTAAGGGAGCTGTAAGATTAGTATTATTACTTGTGCCTCCGGCAGCAATAATGGGAGCTTATCTTCCAGTAGTTTTGTTTGACAAAGCAATGCATTACACTAAACATAAGGAAGAAACAAAGAAAGTAGTCTACTGGTTAATATTTGCTCTCGTACTATCTGGAACATTTTATTCTGCATATGCTTTCTCAACTTCTTCCATAAGTCTTGCAGAAACTTATATTCCGAACGCATATACACAACAATGGCAGCTTGCAATGGGATGGGTCAGAGACAATACTCCTCAAGATGCAGTCTTTGCACATTGGTGGGACTATGGATATTGGGTCCAAACTATGGGTGATAGGGCAACTGTCCTGGATGGTGGTAATTATATTACTTATTGGGATTACCTTATGGGGAGATATGTGTTAACAGAGACTAATGATTCCAATTCTCTGAACTTCCTTTATTCCCATAATACAACCAATCTTCTCATTGATTCAACTGATATAGGAAAGTATCCTGCATTTTCTAGTATTGGAAGCAACTTAACATATGATAGATTGAGCTATATCTCAACTTTCCTAATAAATAAGCAGCAGACACAGGAAAGTAATAATGCGACAAGTTATCTTTATCAGGGCGGTGCATCACTGGATGATGATATAATTTACAATATGAATGGCACACAAATATTTCTTCCTGCTGGTAAAGCAGGTCTTGCAGGAATAGTAGTCCAGAAAGACAGTGCTGGAAAAATAATGAGTCAACCTATGGGAATTTACGTTTATCAAGGAAATCAATACCAAATTCCATTCAGATATATATTTGATGATGGAAATCTAACTGACTTCAAGTCAGGATTGGAATCTGGTGTATTCCTATTCTCTGGTCTGGCTCAAGACAATACAGGTAGTTTTAGTATGCAAAAGGATTATGCTGCTCTTTATTTAAGTAAGAGAACAGTTGATTCTGCTGTTGCGAGATTGTACCTATTCAATGAAAATGATTCCTATTTCAAACTTGTACATAGTCAGGATGATTTGGTTGTTGCAAGCCTTAAGAGTCAAGGTTATCTGGCAAGCTATGATGATTTTGTCTATTATAATGGATTCAGAGGACCAATAAGAATCTGGCAGATAAATTACCCTCAGGGCATGCAGGTAAATCAAACAGATTTGTTAACCGATTATCCTACTAATCTACAACACGCACAATAACTATGGATTACAGACTAATTATCCCGATACTGATTAGTTTTTTTGTAGCATTATTCCTTCTTCCTAGATGGATTGAAAGGGCAAAGAAATTTGGTTTAGTGGGGACTGATATGAATAAATATAAAGGAAATGGGGTGGCAGAAGCTGGGGGAATTGTTGTAGTAACAGGATTTGTTCTTGGTATATTGTTCTATGTTGCAATTGAAACTTTTTACATAAAATCCACAATCCATCTCATTGAGATATTTGCATTGCTATCCAGCATATTAATGCTCTCATTAATAGGACTCATTGATGGTCTCCTAGGTTGGAAAGTTGGCTTGACGAAGAGATTTAGAATATTCGCTTGTGTTCTAGCAGCTATTCCATTAATAGTTATAAATGCTGGGCAAGATTCGATAACTTTACCTTTCTTGGGACTTGTGAATCTAGGATTGATTTATCCAATAATTTTAGTTCCACTTGGAATAGCAGCAACTTCAACGACTTTTAATTTCCTTGCTGGATTTAATGGGCTTGAGGCAGGTCAGGGAATAATAATAATTGGCGCATTGAGTATGGTGGCTTATTTCACTGGTAATTCATGGCTGGCCCTGATTGGATTATGCATGATAGTTGCTCTTTTTGCATTCTTGTTTTATAATTTCTTTCCCGCAAGAGTCTTCCCTGGAGATGTTCTGACATATCCTCTTGGTGGGTTGATAGCGATCATGGCTATATTGGGAAACTTTGAGAAGATAGCAGTTTTCTTCTTTATTCCGAATATAATAGAAGTAGTTCTAAAAGGAAGTGGGAAGTTTGTCAAACAATCGTTCGGTAAGCCAATGAAAGATGGTTCTCTTGAATTAAGATATAACAAGATATATGGTCTTGAACATCTTTCAATCTATATTATGAAAAAAATAGGCATAAGTCCGACTGAGAAGAGAGTTGTCTATTCGATCTGGGCGTTCCAGATAGTTATTGTTCTGCTTGGATTCATGATATTCAAAAAGGGAATATTCGGATAATGATATCTAAAATCAAGGATCTTAGGAAAGATGCTTTGATAAGAGGCGGTTTAGTTCTCCTGATTCTCATTGTCATTTCTAATATTCTGAATTATGTATTTCAGGTTTCAATGGCAGTAACTCTTGGACCTGCAGATTATAGCATACTTGCAGTATTAATGTCAATAATTTATGTTTTTACAATTCCAAACGAAGCGATACAGACTGCAGTCACTAAATATACTTCTATATTCAATGCGAGAAAAGAATCTGGAAAGATAAAAGACTT
>CAYWEK010000059.1:0-3260 GCA_964457475.1 Candidatus Woesearchaeota archaeon | reverse complement strand
AAATATTTATGACTGGTCAAGATAAGAAATTAAAATAGGACTTGTTCCAAGCTGGATTAGACGGTATATCTCCCTTACATATGAGAGAACAACTGTTTCTTTACCCTTGCTGCGTTCCAATGATTTAATGCATGCCCCAAACTGATATTTGTTCTTGCCTTCATTTATAAGATGAATTGACTCTATATTTTTATCAAGATATGCCTTAGAAAGCAAAGAAAAATAATTTTCCATATCAGCTAACAATGAAATAGTTTCTTTTCCTAGTTTTGGCTTTTCTTTTTCTAGATATTTATACAAATAGGCAAGATTATGCTGTATACTCTGTAAGAAAGTCAATAACTCCCATATTAAAACAGGATTTGTCTCGATATATTGTTTCATCAGTATTCTCCGGCAAAATAACAAAAACCTATCATGATTTGACAAAATATCAGAAATTTCAGGCATTCTCTTCCACTTATTTGCATTGCTATCTTCTATCAGCAATTTAATTGTCTCTTGAGTTATGAAAAACAACCTTTTTAATATAACATCGAACTTCTGATCAGTTGGCTCGGATATATTTTCAATCACAGCTGAATTTTTATCTGTCGAGGTAATTTCAAATCCCAAAAGCAATGAGTGAACCAATTCTTTCAGCTCATTCTGAGCTTTCTCGTCCAGACCATTTAAATTTATCGTATCAAACCCTTTCCTGTAAGCATGAGTCAATAATGTCCGCAAGTCAGAGCGGTTTGATTGATTAATATCCAGATGGTATTCTGACTTAAGGTGTGCATGAGTTTGAATCAACAAAGAAGTATCCTTCTCTATAACATCTACATTATCGCCTTCCTTAAGCCCTTTTCCATTTACCCATTTCTTGGGAAGATATATTGTATACCCACCCCCACCTTGCTTGATGAGTTTTCTTTCCATGCAAAAATCAGGAAAAACGCCTATATAAGCCTTTTGATATCTATCATATCAATAATAGCAGAAAGATATTAAAGTATCTATTTGCGCTAATGTATTGTAACTACATAATGGTTACATAAAGGAAGATAAAATGACAAATACAAGAAACAAGGTAAGAACTGGAATCGCAACTGCTGCGATTGGACTTGCTGCCTTAGGCGTAATGCCACAGACAGCTTTGGCTGATAACTCTGCTTTGCCTACAAAGGCGAAGGAAAACATAATAAGAAATATCTATGCTGATGCAGGATATTATTCAATGTATTTGGGAACTTTTGGATTTAGCAATTCAAAAGGTGGAGTTAACCAAAGTGACTTTGGATTAGATGTTGGACCTGTTTCATATAACCTCTGGGAAAATTATGATTTTGAAAAGGAAAAAGTGACGGAAATAGATCATACCTTTTCCCATACTTTCTCAACAAAACATCTTGATACAAGACTTGAGTTCATTTATTTTGACTATCCTCAAAACAGAGATGCTAATGATTATGATTTTGACCTTCAATTTAAAACTAAAGGTTATCCTCTGGATGCGAGAGTTGAGTTTAACCAATGTTACGGAAAAGGAGCTAATGATGGAAGACTCGTCCAATTTGGATTAGGCAAAGATATCAAGCTCGGCAAGAGAATTGACCTTGCCCTTGAAGCCAGAGCAACATATAATCAAAGATTTTTCACATCTGAAAATGATTTCTCCCAGTTCGCTGCTTCTTTGAAAGCTAACATTAATCTAGGCAAAGGGTTCATTATGACTCCTTCAATCACAACTCAAAAAGCTATTAATAATATGGGTGGAACTTTCAAAACACATCCTTTTGTTTATGGGGTAAATTTGAGCAAGAGCTTCTGGTAGGAAAGACGATGAAAAAAATAAAAAATCTGGCACTAATAGGGCTGGCAGCTTTATTTCCTCTATCGGGAAATGTTAAAGCTCAGAGCTACTTTGATGACGAAAGGCTTAAGGTAGAATATAATGGCGACTTTAACCAGAATAACTCAGTCAAAGAAACAGCCGGTTTCGGGACTAAAGGAACATATGATGGCAGAACTTCAGCAAGAGGGCAATTTGTTGAAACCGGCAGAATCATAGCAATAGAATATCCAAACCAAGATAATTCCGTTTATATGGCGGGTCTGCGTTTAGATCCGCAAAAGATAACTGGCTTAGATTTTTTACCGTCCCAAGCAATAGCATTTACAAGTTATTCCCAATTAGGAAAAAACAGTTCACAATCAATCGGCTCAGAAATGAAATGGAGTCTTAAGGATAATGAAATATATCTAAGAGGTGAATTTCAAAATGGTATCAACTCATTATCACATATAGGAGGGACAATAAGACATACTATAGATGAACTGACTTTCCAGATAGGTGATGATTACCTTTCTCAAAATGGAAAGAATTTCAACCAGTTATTTGCAAACATATCGCTCTCTCCAACAAAAAGCGACTTTTATGCCGTTTCCTTTGCTCATCAGGACTTGGTTGACAAATCTTCCAATAATAGATTAAGATTCTCAGCATCACATTTCGGCAAAGATCAGTCTTGGGGGCACAGGAGCTTCATTGAATACTCTTGGAATCCAATAAAAGATCAAAGAGCAATTTCAGGACAGATAGGCATTGTCCCTTTTGGACCTTCGACATATTCTAAAGTCTCAGCTAAACTTATCTCGGAGGATACTTGGGATAATGATAGTTCGTTTGATGTGGTGAATACTCCGTTTGCTCTTTATACGGAAACAGTCCCTCACTATGATAGAATAATTGGAGGAGATGGAATTAGCGGGTTTGGAGTATTAATTAATGGTTCATTAAACAGAACAAAATCATTGAATACTTCTAGTTTTTCGGGACAAATTCACTATGTTAGGAGGAAAACTGGAAGCCAGATAGGTCAAAATGAATATGGCGTATTTGCCGGTCCAAGATATTTAGATAATGGGAAAGAGAACTCAACTTACATTGATACTGGAGCAATAGCAAGAATTGGAAGGAACTTCTCAATCAGAAGCGCGATCAGTGTTCCTCTGGTCACAGAATCAAAACAGAAAATTCAGGGCTCTTTGGAAGCTGAGCTGAAATTTTAGAAATGATAAAAGACTTAACAAAACAGTATGATGAAATAGGTGTCGCATACCTTGAAGGGCAAAAGAAATTTTATAATGGCAAAATTGATGCTCCGAGAAAGTTTATCTTGAATAATCTGAAATTTAATGAAACAACATCTTTACTTGATGTTGGTTGTGGTAATGGCGATGATATTTTACTTTATAGAAATAGGGGTGTAAAAATA
>CAYWEK010000058.1:0-3370 GCA_964457475.1 Candidatus Woesearchaeota archaeon | reverse complement strand
CACTTAAGCGGAAAGTCAAATCCATTTGGATAATAAATCATCCTAATATAAATAACAACTGCTGCTTCCAGAAAGCCCATCGCAATTGCATAAATACTTACCCAAAATAACTTAATTTTACTTTCTTTTTTCATTTCTATTTTTTAAATATAATCTTCCTAATTTTTTTAGCTAATTCAATCGGACTGTCATGCTGCCATATGTTTCTACCTATCGCAAGACCTGCTGCTCCCGCATCAATCGCATCTTGAGCCTCTTTGAGCACATTATTTTCATCAGTTTTTCCTCCGCCCGAGAGAACAACCCTACATCTACCGGCTGACTTAACAGTCCATTTCAGATCGTTGACAATTCCATTATATTTTATTTTTACAATGTCGGCGTCAATTTCAAGAGCAGTACGAGCAGCATAGGCCATTAATTCACTTTCACTTTTTCCCTCAATTCCTTTGCCTCTGGGATAAATCCAAGAAATAACAGGTATCTTTTTTGAATGCGCTTCCTTTATTATTTTTTCAAACTCGCTAAGCATTTTTGACTCAAATTCACTTCCGATATATATTGTATAACCGACAGCAACTGCACCTAATTTAAGCGCTTCTTCAACAGTACAAAGCTGTTCTGACATCGGCTCTCCTTTGTAGAGACTGGTTTTTCCATTGAGCTTAATAATTAATGGTACTTTGCTCTTTTTTATTTCAGACTGATATTTTTCAGCTATTCCTTTCTGAAAGATAAGTGCAGTGAACTTTCCTTTTTTTGCTATATCAATTATATATTTCGGATCAACGTTCTCGTCATTGAATTCTATTGGCCCATGTTCAAGCCCCTGATCATAGGCAAGGAACAGAGATTTACCTTTTTTTGTTATTTTTGATAAATTTATTTTCATTTTGCTAGTTCTGAAATTTCTTTTAGAGCTTCGGGTAATTTATTTACACCATCTTCTTCTGTAAAATGACCCATATTTTTCTTTATTATAATTTTTGCCCCAAGCTTTTTCTTAAAAGTCTCAGAGTTGTATTTAACTTCGTTGTAATAATCGTTATCAGATATAATTACAGTAAGCTTGTTTATAACCTTTTTTATTTTATCAAAATTTATAGGAGTTGTCAGCCAGGGTTTGGCTATTTTCTCCACTTCTTCACCTTCTAAATTATCTAATTTAAGCCAGCCTGCGATGAATACTGCCCCGCCAATTTGTACATCTTGTTTTTCAAGAAATCTCATAATGGTTTGACAGCCGATGCTATGTCCTATAAAATATGTGTTATTGTCAATCCTATCAACAATTTTACCCAAATGATTAACCCATTCTTCTATTTTTGGCTCAGAAGTATTTGGCATCTCTGGAACAGTTACTTCAAAACCATTTTCTTCCAATTTTTCCTTCAGCCATTTATGCATAGGCTCATCAGGAGTGCCGTCCCAGCCATGAACTATAAAAACTCTTTTTTGCATAAATTAAATAGATTTTTAGTATATAAAAAACTATTTAAGTCGGATTTCCCCGAATATACTATAAACTATATTAAAAAGAGCTGAACAAAATGTTGGAAATGCTTGTAAACCCGAAGAAGGCTGAGAGAAGACCATGGGAAATGTTTTTCATAGGAATATTTTATTCGTCGCTTTCTTTACTTCTGGTTAATCTAATATTTTCTAGCGATTCAGTTCTTTCTCAATATTCTGGAATTCTTGTTGTGACATTCACCGTTATGTTTTCAATACCTTTCATATACTACACTCTTAGATTGGAGGAGAGAAGGGTAAATCCTAGATTTGGTACTCTTTCCCTACTTGAAGAACATCGAAATGCACTTTTTGCGTTTTTATGGCTCTTTCTTGGATTTGTAGTTGCATTTTCATTCTGGTATATCTTGCTTAACCCTCTTGAAAGCTTTAGACCCCAAATAGAAACTTACTGCTCGATAAATAGGCCATCAAGCTTCAGCTCATGCGTACAAGAATATGGATTACAAAATTCAAGCGTATCCACAGGACTAGCCATTGGAGGAGTTCAAAATCTTCTTACAATATTTACAAATAATATATATGTCTTGATATTCACACTAATCTTTTCGCTTATCTTTGGCGCTGGAGTTATATTTGTCCTTGCTTGGAATGCCAGCGTTATAGCTGCCGCTGTAGGAATATTTGCAAAATCCAATATAGCTGAGTTGCCTCTAGGTCTTGCTAGATATATGGTGCATGGAATTCCCGAGATAGCTGCTTATTTCATAGTTGCACTCGCTGGGGGAATGGTCTCAATATCAGTAATTAAGCATGAATTTGGAACTGAGAAATTCTGGGAGGTTTTGCAGGATTCTCTTAATCTTGTCGTGGTTGCAATAGTCGTGCTCTTTATTGCAGCGTTGATTGAAGTATTTGTGACTCCGCTGCTGTTCTGACCAATTATAAATAAGCTTTATATATCCCTGTTTTATCATATTCTGGTCTATCAGCTTAAATAAAAATGGATGAAGAAAGAAAAGAAGACCATAAGGAAGATAAGAAAGAAGAAGCTATTCTTGAAGAGAGAAAGAAAAAATTAATGTCTTTTGTTAAAGTAAAATATAACTGGATTATTTACATACTATTAATTGCACTGGTTTGGTTTGCGGCGTGGCTACGTTCGCTTCCAATGAAAGTCAATCCAGCAACGGGTCATCCCGGATTATGGGATATTACTACGAACAACTGGACTCTTGGACCAGATCTTGACCCTTTTCTTTTCCTTCGTTATACTAAAGAGATAGTTGCAAACAATTTTGTTCTACCGGCGCTTGATACTCTAAGATATGTGCCATTATACTTTCAGACAAACAAAGAATATGTCTTGGAATCTTATGTAATGGCCTGGTTTCATAAATTTGCCTCTTTTCTTGGATTTTCTCATTCGGTTGAACAGTCCGCAGTAATATTTCCAGTAATAGTATTTTGTCTTGGATTGATTGCGTTTTTCTTTTTTGTGAGAAAGGCATTTGTCGAGGAATTTGGAAAGTTCAAAGCAGGAATACTCGCAGCAGTTGCATCATTCTTTTTAATAACTATTCCTACTCTTCTCCCAAGAACGATAGCAGGAATTCCAGACAAGCAGGGTTCTTTTGTCGTATTCTTATTTAGTAGTCTTTACTTCTTTATTTTAGGATGGAAAGCAAAGCTATTTAGAAACCAAATTATCTTTATAGTCATCTCAGGAATAATAGCAGGACTTATGGGGTTATACTGGGGAGGATACTTTACAATTTTCCTTGCAATTGTTCCAGCCGTTTTTATGTTCTATCTTTTCGGAAAAATGGGTGGCAGAAGAACACTAGTATACGCACTATGGGTCTTTATAATTCTAGGGATAATGAACTTCTTTTCC
>CAYWEK010000057.1:0-3454 GCA_964457475.1 Candidatus Woesearchaeota archaeon | reverse complement strand
ATAAAAAAGGAAATTGACTATCAAATTCTTGTAGCAATTAACAATACTTCAGACAAAACTGAAGAAGTAGTAAAAAAATGCAAAGTAAAGAATGGAAGAATCAAATATATTAATTTAGTTAAGGGTGGTAAGGGATATGCTGTGATAGAGGGGTTCAAAAAGTCTCTCAATTCAGAGAATGACCTAATCGGATTTGTTGATGCAGACATGGCAACATCACCCCTAGAGTATTACAGATTGATAAAATCAGTAGATAGATATGATGCAGCCATAGCTAGCAGATATCTACCCGGCTCAAGAGTATTCCCAGCATTTACATTTAGAAGATTAGTTGTAGGTAGAATATTCAATCTTTTTGTTAGGTTACTATTCTTAATTCCATATACTGATACCCAATGCGGAGCAAAATTATTTAGCACAAATGCAATAGAAGTTATAACCGAAAATGTCAAGACATCACAATGGGCCTTTGATGTTGAAATGCTTTATCTTTTACATAGAAAAGGAATGAAAATAAAAGAAGTTCCAACAATCTGGAGAGAAATGGAAGAAAGCAAGCTGAATATAGTTAAGGCATCAGTACAGATGTTTTTTGCCATATTACGATTGAGAATAATAAAATCTCCACTAAAACGCTTGCTTTTGCAACTTAAGCCATTGATGGGTGTTGTATGGAGACTGACCAAATGAAAATATTAATATTTAGCTGGAGAGATATAAAAAATCCATTGGCAGGTGGTTCTGAATTGTATTTTCATGAAATGGCAAAATTATGGGTAAAGAATGGCCATCATGTTACTATGATATGTGGTGGATGGAAAAACTGCAAGAAATATGAAGAAATTGATGGATTAAATGTCATAAGGGCAGGTAACGGCCCGAGCCTGTATATCCTCGCTCCCATTACATACTTTATCTCTAGAATAAAACCAGATGTAATTATTGATGTTGAAAATGGAATTCCTTTTTTTACTCCTCTGTTTACGAGAAGAAAGAAGGTGTTACATATCCATCACGTACATAAAGATGTATGGTTTAAAGAGTTACCATTTCCTATCGCTCTGATTGGCTGCTTTATTGAGAATAAAATAATGCCCCTGATATATAAAAGAACAAAAATTATAACATTATCTAACAGTTCTTCCTCCGAGATTAAAAGGGAAGGACTTGGAGATGTTATTGGCATAGTAAACCCAGGTATTTCGTTTCCTAAATATAAGAAGGTAAAAAAAAGTAGGAAACCTATGATTTTATTCTTAAACAGGGTAAAGAAGTACAAGGGAATTCAAGTCTTATTGGATGCAGTTAATGAACTTAAAAGAATGAAATTTGACAATTTTGATGTTCTTATTGCTGGAGGAGGTGACGATTTAGAAAGAATGAAAAAATATTCTTCGGATAATTCTCTTGATAATGTTAAATTTCTGGGCAAAGTGAGTGAAGAAAAGAAGAGAATTTTAATGCAAAGTGCTTGGATTTTTGTAAATCCTAGTTTTAAGGAAGGATGGGGTATAGTAAATATTGAAGCAAATTATTTTAATACGGTTGTAATTGGAAGCAATGTTTCTGGAATTAAGGATTCTATAATGGATGGAAAAACTGGATTGTTATTTGAATATGGAAATTCAAAAGAATTTGCAAATAAGATTAAATTCTTACTGGAAAAAAGTAAGATCAGAGAAAAAATGCAAAAAGAAGCAAAGGTTTGGGCAGAAAAGTTTGATTGGAAAATAAAAGCAGAAGAATATCTTAATATATTAACTGAAATTGCTAACAAACGCGTATAATATAGAAATACTTAAAAACCTGCAAAATCTTTTCAAATAATGAAGACTGCGCTCATAACTGGTATCTTGGGACAAGACGGCCCATATCTTGCCAAAGTACTTCTAGATAAGGGATATAAGGTTTATGGTCTAATAAGAAGATATAGCTTACCAAATTATGAAAACCTTGATTATTTAGATATAACTGATAAGGTTGAACTGATTTCTGGAGATTTAATGGATGAAGCATCATTGATTAATATAATAAAAACTTTCCGTCCTGATGAGGTTTATAATTTAGCTGCGCAGTCATTTGTTGGTGCTTCGTGGGATCAAGCCAGATTAACAACTGAAGTAAATTCATTAGGTGTGCTTTATTTACTCAGTGCAATAAGGCTCTTTAGCCCGACCACAAAGTTTTACCAAGCATCAACCTCAGAGATGTTTGGAAATAGTAGTGATAATGGTCTCCAAACTGAAAACACTCCCTTTCTTCCAAGGAGCCCATATGCGATATCAAAATTATATTCATATTGGATAACTAATAATTTTAAAGAAAGCTATGGAATGTTTTGTTGCAATGGAATCTTGTTTAATCATGAGTCTCCAATAAGGGGTAGAGAATTTGTCACAAGAAAAATCTCCGAAGGTGTTGCCAAAATAAAACTTGGGCTTGCTAATGAAATTCGTTTAGGTAATATAACCAGCAAAAGAGAGTGGGGGTTTGCAGGAGATTATGCAGAGGCTAGGTGGATGATTATGCAGCAGGAAAAACCAGACAATTTTATCATTTCAACTGGTCAAACTCACTCGGTTAAAGATTTTCTGCAGGCAGCATTTAATCATGTCGGTATAACTGATTGGGAGAAGTATGTTAAAATAGATCCTCAGTTTAAAAGACCTGCGGAGCTTTTTGACTTGCACGGGAAATCAGATAAAGCAGTACAAGCATTTGGATGGAAGCCAAAAGTTTCTTTTGAAGAACTTGTTAAGATGATGGTAGATGCTGATTTAAAAAGACTAACATCAAACAAAAATTCTTTGTGATTAGTCCATAGATTTTATATTTCAGCTTTTTGTTAATTTAACTGATAGATAACTAGAGATATTTGTGTTTTTTGTTGATCACCATAGTAAACTACAACAGGTCGAACAGTTGCATTATTATTTGCAGGCCAATTGTATGCCCATGATGGAGAAGGCTCCCATGCTGATAGAACTATATATTTAGGAGTCAAGTTTTTCAATAGGGCTGCAAAATCAGACTCATTGTTAGGATAGGGATAAGTTGCCCTTTCTGAATAGAAATTGTTTTGTGGTACGCTTGAACTTATTATATTGTCGCTAGGAGCGCTATTAGCCTTTATCCAGATTCCAGCCTCCTCTACCTGTACATAAGAAGTTGCTTTGTTTTCTATTAAAGCTGTTGATGATCCAATGTTTTGGTATGCTCCAAAGGCGAGAATAGCCGCAACCAAGATTATTCCTAGATATTTACTATTTTTCCTACCGAATAAATATAATTTATCTAGTGCTATTCCAGTAATAATAAAAATAGCTGGAAAGGCCATGAATATAGATCTATCTTCAAAGTGATTGAAGAAAAAACCAAAGAAAACCAAAACAATAACAAACCATATAATAAGGAATATTTCAGCTCTAGATTTTCTCTCTTTATATATTAAATA
>CAYWEK010000056.1:0-3571 GCA_964457475.1 Candidatus Woesearchaeota archaeon | reverse complement strand
AGTAACGCCTGGACCATAAGTCCAGTGGATAAGAAGACGCACTGTTGTGCCTTTTGGATAATCTATTCTAATTAAAACGCTCTAGTATTTATATTTTTGCTATCTCTTATTAGATATCTCTTCCAGCAATAAAATCTACTCTCTTAGGACCTAACTTTTTAACTAAATCTTCTACTTCTTCTTCTACTCTGCCGAATGATCTTATGTCATCAACTATTAATACCTTGAGATTTTTAAAATTGTATTTGAATCCTGGAAGAAGAGATTGTTCATTCTCATTTCGGTGCATATATCTACTCATTTTAATTGGCAAAATATTTTCTATTCCAAGAGATTTAGCAGTTAGACTTCCGATAAAAAACCCGCCATTCAAAACTGGAACAACTGCTTCATATTTCTCTTTCTTTAAGTAAGGTAAATAAGCAAGAAAATCGTCTGTCGGTGCATAGTAAGTTCCCCATCTATAATTTGAATCAGGGACTAATATGGTATCGGCAATTACTTCTTTTATGCTTTCTAAATACTTCAGAAAATCTCTTCTATTCTCTTGTCTTTCGTAGCCATGATCGCATGGTGCACCAGCAGTCATTGTTCTTCCAGCTTCTCTGAAAAATTGATTTAAGAATGATAAATCTTTTAGTCCGTTTCTAAGACTTCCATCCCAACAAAGTTGAGCTAACTCTTTTATTCCTCTTGCATACTCAAAGCAATGGATATCAGGGCATTTTATCGCTTCTACATATCTTTTTACTAATATTCTTTTATCACTCTTATTAGTCATTTTATTATTTTCCCCTGATATCTACCATGGCTTTTTCTTCTCGTGCCTTGAGTTTGTTTGTTTCATCTATTCTCATCGCTTCAAAAACCTTATTTCTGTAGTTAATTGCCTGTTCCTGCGCCACTGAAAATGCATTGCTGACTGATTCGTCATAACCAACATAAGTGTTGGTTTCTCCGTCCTTTATTACAGTAACTTTGTTCAGGACAGGCACTCCTTGAGAATCAAAACCTAGTCCATATTTGACATACATTTCATAATCTACTAATGCACCATCTTTTCTTTTTACTTTTAAATCTGCCGAATAATCATACTCAAGACCATAGTCATAAACCTTCTCTATATAATTTACACTTTCATTAGCAATCTCTCCTTGGTATTCATCAGTTATTTGTTCATGATTACCGCAACCTGCTAAGCCTAAAGCTAAAGTTCCTGCAAGCATTAAATTTGTTAATGTTCTTTTCATTTTACTTTTTGTCATCCATTATTTTATAGAATTGAACGGGAATTGCACATTTCTTATCTGGATGTTCTTTGGGCGAAGCTTCATAAGCAAAACCAAGATGATATGCATTGGCATCTTCATATTTAAAATCGATTTTTATCCGTGAAACTTCTCCTATTAAATCAGCTTGATTTTTAGGTCTAATTTTATTATCGTCTATAAAGATTATGTGCGCTAGTCCACGATGCAAGACATTTACTAACGTATCTTCATGATATAATTGGCCTTTCTTCTCTGTTAACTCTACTAAATTATTTCCCATATTTATTTCTAGAAATATTAGTATTTAAATCTTTCTAATGTAACTACTTTATAGTAACATTTAAATAGAGATCTCGATTATAAAAATTATGACAAAACATCAACCATATAAAGGCGCTGAGTCTTCAGAACAAGAACGTAATACTTTAGATGACATTCTTACTAGAGAGATAATTGGTTTTAGAAAACCTATTGAAAATTTATCAGAGCAAGAAAAGCGCAATTATAGAATAGGTGACGAACTTTGTGGTTTAGGATTTTATGCTTATTTAATAGACTATGCAATTCTTGGACCAAAACAAAATGTCTCTGATTTTCAGATTTAATAATTTTCTAATTCCTAAATTAATTGAAAATAGTTTGAAACCTGGCACTATTGTTGAGATTAGGATTGAAGTCTTGAATAATTTTTAATGGGCAGACATAATTATGTAAAACCTTGAATAATTCTTTCTTTTGTTGTGAATATATACCCAGTTTCAGTAATAATTGCTCCCAAATCTTGACTCAAACCAGCTTCTCTCAAAATTTCAGCGTTCCATACTGATGATTTGTCCACCATAGGAAACTTAAAACCTATTCCTTTTAGAATTTCAGAATTAGTTATCTTGTTTTTAAGAGAACTTCCTAGAGTAACGCCGTTTATTCTTAGAGTAGGTGAAAATATCTTATCTGGATTAAAAGGAGCAAATTCTAATGGAAATGTTATATACTCATTTACCAATCGCATATATCCTCTTACTGCTTCTGTTTCATTATCAGATAAATTATGATTGTCATTAAACTGTGGATTTCCCATGCAATTTCCAGATTTTTTAAATAATTCATCTATTTCTTTGAAACTAAACCCTAAATCATTGTAAGCTTCTTTGCCCGTAAGCTTTGCTATTTCTTTCCATAATAGTTTTCTTGCTTCAGGCGTTGAGTAGATTTGTCTGCCCCAATACAAATTATTCTTTCTTGTTTCTTCTGCACGCCACGTATTAACTTCTTTTACTGATCTTGTGCCATCAAGTATCCCATAGGGTATGTGGGGATGTGCAAGCGGAGCACTTCCGCCTTCCACGTAATGGTCAAGTCTTGATTTTCCTTCATAAGCAGAAAGTCCATACGTTGGCGGATTCAACTTCTCTAGAAGAAGATCTATATCTTTTTGTTCTATATCTATAAAGTCTACGCCGTTTCCTTCGCTTATGGTTATTCTTTTCATCTTAATTTGTCTCAGAATTCGCTGAGGTCGAATCACCCTCTAGAATGAAGATAAAGTAGAGTTTTTAAGTTTAACTGACAATTCCTTCAAATCTATCTCCGATATATTCTAACTTATCTTTTGCTCTCTTTTCGCTTTTCAAATATCTTTTCCACGCTTCAGTTTCATAAGTGACCACTCCAAGCTCCCAGACACAATATACTCCCTCTTTCTTTATGCTTAAGGGTCTTATCGTTTCTTTCATATTCTCTGGTTTGTCAAAACCAAATAAAGTTGGATTTAATAAGGATGGGTATACTCCGCCCCACATTGAAACGTTGATATATCCATTTGAAACAATAGCAAAACCCAGCCCTAACCTTGGATCTATTTTACCTCTTGTTAACATATCTCCAACTAAGTCTTCAACAGTATGCATTGTATCTCTTGAAAATTGTTTTTGAGGTGCCGATGTCTTAGAATAAAGTTTTACTGCTGCATTTGGAACTCTAACCTCTCTAAATGGTTTAATAAACCATGGTTTTGTAACGTAATCTCCTTTTTCTCCGCCTACCTTTGAAAGGTCAAGTCTTCCTTCTGTCATAAAAAACTGACAAATTAAGAGTTTTTAAAAGCTGCTATTTGCAAGGTAGGATTGAAGTGCTAAAAAAATTAAATCGTATGATTTAATAACTCCTTTTTCTTATAAATTATATAAAAAAGAGAAAATGAGATTAAAAAGCATCAAAGAAATAAATGTAAAAAATAAAAAAGTTCTTCTTAGGATTGATGTGAATTCTCCAGTTGTTAAGGGAAAAGTTTTAGATTCCCC
>CAYWEK010000055.1:0-3764 GCA_964457475.1 Candidatus Woesearchaeota archaeon | reverse complement strand
GATTTTGTATTTTATTTTCTAATACAAAATCGGAACTATTATATGCAATCTTGTCTGGGGTTATTCTCACACGAAAGTATCTTGCCCAAAACCCTAAACCCAAAATAAAAATAAACTTGTTTAGCAGGAATTTTCTCAACCAATGGAATAGATGTCTTTTTAGGATCTGCTTTGAACAGGCAATTCATAAAAGCATATTCACTGCCATTTTTATCAAAAAGACTACCATTAAAATACCACCATTCAATCACGCTCCTGTGCGAAAAACTATCCTTTGGAAAGTCCATCTTTATCATATTAATATAACAGAGTTTATAAATTCAATACTCAAATATGAATTAATCTTACCGAAGGTTTTTAAAGCAAATTGGTGCCATTTTGTTATGGAAGCACTGAATTTCAAGTATAATCTATTCGGAGGAGAAATCCAAGTCGTAGTTTACGATGCAAATGAGATGTTAGTCAAAGAAGTCATGCAGGATTTTTATGAAGAAGCCTTGAGATTGCAAAAAATATTCAATTTCTTTGATGAAGGAAGCGAATTATCTAGTCTTAACAAAAAAAGGCAAATGACTGTTTCTCAAGATTTACTGAATGTCATAAAAAAAGGATTGGAGTTCTCTGATCTGACCCATGGAAGGTATGATATTAGTCTTGGCAAGAAAATATTCGCCAGGAAAAATCTTGGAAAAGAAATTGATGTCTCATGCTCATACAAGGACATAGATATCAATGGTAGCATGATTAGTCTACAAAACAATGGTGTGATGATTGATCTTGGAAGCATAGCCAAAGGATACATAACTGACAAACTTGCTGATTTTCTTAAAAACAATGGTGTTAAAGAATTTCTGATTGACTCCAGAGGAGACATAATTGTTTCAGGCGACTATGAACATGTAATAGGCATTCAACATCCCAGAGACAAGGATAAAGTTATCTGTAATATCAAGGTTAAGAACAAAGGAATTGCCACCTCTGGAGATTATAAACAGTATTACAAGACCTATGGTAATTCTCACATAATAAATGCCAACAAATCTGCTTCCATAACTGTTATAGCTGAGACGCTTGAGGACGCGGATGTCTATGCCACTGCTTTGTTTGTCGCTGATGATGAAAATTTAGAAAGAATCATTGAATTAAACAAAGATGTTAAAATATTGTTGATTGATAACAATTTAAAAACAATCATGCATAACAACTTTGAAGAGGCTATTGTAAAATGAAATACAGCACGAGAAGATTTCTGGGCTGGATTGTACTTTTAATATTGTCCCTTTTTCCAGTCTATTTGCTTTTTGCTTTCGGTCCAGCAGGAAACGAGCTCTCTGGCTATGCATCCATAACTCATACTCTTGGAGAAATCTTTGGCCTAGTGGGCATGACCATGTTTGCGCTCACATTTGTACTTTCCACAAGAATAAAATGGATAGAAGATGTTTTTGGAGGTCTTGATAAAGTCTATCTCACCCATGGAATACTCGGAGGAACCGCTCTAATAGTAATACTTGCCCATCCAATCTTCCTTGTCCTTAAATTTATCCCAACTGATTTCGTAACTGCCGCAGCATATTTGCTTCCAAGTTCTCATTGGTCAGTCAACTTTGGCATAATAGCTCTTCTTGGATTCATATTGCTCATAGGAATTACTCTTTTCTCAAAAATGAAATACCATAGATGGAAATTTACCCATGAATTCCTAGGTCTTGTATTCCTTTTTGCTGTCCTGCACATTTTCCTTGTAAAAGGTGATGCTTCAAAGGATTACATCTTCAACGGATATTACTTGTATGCTAGCATAGTCTCAATCATAGGAATTTTAGCTTTCTCCTATAGCCTATTCCTCAAGGATAGAATGATTAAAAACGCAGTATACAAAATTGAAAGCATATATAACAAAAAAGATCTATTTGAGATAGTAATTATCCCAGAACATAAGCCGATAAGCTACAAATCAGGGCAGTTTGTCTTCATAAGATTTTACAACAAGAAATTATCAAGAGAAGCTCATCCGTTCTCCATCGCATCTAAATCGAACGATTATAGAATGAAAATAATTGTAAAAAAACTTGGCGATTATACAAGTAAAATGGAACACCTAAAGGCGGGCGAAAAGGTTTCAGTTGAAGGTCCCTATGGTAGATTCCATTTCAGGAATTATCACAATGAGAATCAGGTATGGATTGCCGCAGGCATAGGAATAACTCCATTTATAGGCATGGCTGAAGACTTGGAAAAAGAAAATATAAAATGCAATGTACGACTTTATTATACTGCTAAGAATAATTCTGACTTTGTCGGCCATGAGATATTCAGTAAAATTACTTCAAGAATAAAAAACTTTAAGTTTATACCTTGGAATTCTGAGGAAAAAGGCAGGATAACTGCTGAAAACATAATAGATAATCTCGAAGATCTGGAAAATAGGCAATTTCTATTGTGTGGTGCTGGTCCATTCAAAGAAAGCATTATCAAAGGTCTTATCGCAGCAGGAATTAGAAAAACTAATATACATGAGGAGGCTTTTGACTTCAGATGAGATTTAAAAAATTAAGATTGATGGTTGGAATAGCAATACTAATCTTCATATTGGTAGTTGGAAATATAATTGCCTTTGGTTTGACGCATAATAATTCACAGAATCAATCTACCATTGTCTCCATTGACACTAGAAAATCAACCTCAAGCTCAACAACGCAAGTTACGACTTCAAGCTCAAGCACCAGCACAAGCAATAATAATGTTGCAACTTCAAATAATCAACCAGCTCAATCTGCTCCAGTAGTTTATCAGCCAACCGTAAGAACAAGAGCTTCTTGACCATAGACTCCGTACAATTTTTAAACTATCCTGAATAACATGTATTAACATGGAAAACAAAAATGTTGGATGGCTTATATTAGGTATTGCAGCAGTTATTGTTGCGATTATATTCTTATTTGACTCTGCATTAAGGGAAATTGTCTCTTCCACCTGCTCCATGGCTGAACAGGGTTTATATTGCCCGATGGATGTAGCCATTACCAAACAAACCTACCTTGCTCTTGCCATAGTTGCAGTCCTTGTGATAATAGGTCTTGTACTGATGTTTTCAAGACCAAAGGAAAAGATAGTTATTAAAAAAATTAAGGAAAAGAAGATAACCAAACACATTGACCTTTCCTCATTTAAACCAGAAGAAAAACAGGTTTACAATATAATAAGAGAAAACGGAACGATATTTCAGGCAGATATCATTGATAAAACTGGACTTGGAAAAGCAAAAGTCACCAGAATTATTGATAGGCTTGAAGGTCAGGGATTGGTTGAGAGGAAACGCCGCGGAATGACAAATATTGTCGTCCTAAAAGATTGAAACTAGTTTCACAAAAGCACTTTTATAACTTGTTTAATTACTTTTTATATGTCGTTTAAAGAATTTACAAAAGAGCTAAATGGTAATGGAGTCGAAGGGGAATTGATAAAGACAATCTTCTATTCTTTAATGACCTCACTGATTTTACTTATCATACTTTACCTTATGAAGCTCAGATATATCGAAAACTTCATTCCGAAATATAGTCTTTTTATATTTTTATCAGTTTTAAGCTACGCCCTAATTACCACCGCAGTCCGTCAGGTAAGAGCCTATAGACAAATGCCCTGCATGTCGGGAATGATGGTTGGTATGACTCTTGGAATGATTTCAGGATTTCTTCCAGGATTTTATATTGGTTCTACAAACGGAATGTTTTTAGGAAGCATTTTTGGCATGATCTTAG
>CAYWEK010000054.1:0-3806 GCA_964457475.1 Candidatus Woesearchaeota archaeon | reverse complement strand
ACTTTGGAACAGGTTCATTCAAATTATAATGTATATCACCAAGAATAACTTCTCTCAATTCATGAATTGATCTTTTTGCAACTTCATTAGCTCTAAAAAACCATCTCTTTTCAGGATGATCCCATATATTATGTAAATATAAATGAAGTGTGCTATACTTATTTCTTCTTTCAAATGACAATGAAGTCCAAAGATATTCAGCAGCTTCTAGTGGCTTTCTTGTTTCTTCAGTTTGAGGATTAAATTCCATATCCAAAGGCAGACGCCATTCAGGAAGATACTTCTTCTTCCATATATCATATCCTCCCTCAAATATTCCCCTTCCAGTTGTTGCGGCCTCATATATACTAAGAACTGCCTTCTCAAAATTTGCTTTAAATCTAAATTTCTTAAGGTTAGTGGACCCTTTGCTCATTGAGTTTGCTTAGTAAAATAGTATAAAAGCATTATTGTAATCGGATAATTTTATAAACACGCATATTTATACAGAATTATGAGAATAATCACGCTGCATTGCGATTACATAAAATTCAAACCAGTAAAAAAAGCAATAAAGAACCCTGAAGAGCTTTCTGATGAACGTAAAAAGGAAATAACTGTGAAGGATCCGCTTGTTGTTCTTACTGCTGTTGAAAAAGGTGATGATGATTCCATAGTAAAAGATATGATCTCTTCTGTTAAAAAAACAGCCGGCGAAGTAAAGGCAAGCAAAATTGTTCTTTATCCATACGCTCATTTATCTTCAAACCTAAGCGACCCTTCAACTGCTCTTGAATATCTAACTTTGGCAGAACACGCTCTGGAAAAAGAAGGTTTTGAAGTTACAAGGGCTCCTTTTGGTTATTATAAGGAATTTGAGTTAAAATGTAAAGGTCATCCTCTTTCAGAATTAAGCAAGGAGTTCAGAGTAGAAGGCAGTGAAGGAATAACTGTTAAAGAAGAAAGAGTCAAGAAAGAAGTTCAAAAGGAATCGGGTAAGATAATTCTTGATCGACGCAGTCTGAAACCAAATGATCATAGAATCTTGGGAGAAGATCTAGGAATATTTTATTTAAGTGAGGAAGTTGGACCAGGATTGCCTCTTTGGCTGCCTAACGGCGAAATAATAAGGAATGAGCTCGAGCAATATATGAGGCAAGTCGAAATAAAATATGGATACAAATATGTAACAACTCCTCATATAACAAAAGGTAATTTGTATGAAAAAACAGGTCACCTGCCATACTATGCTGATACAATGTTCGCTCCTCTTGAAATCGAAGGAGTAAAGTATTACCTTAGACCAATGAACTGCCCGCACCATCATATGATATTTAATAAGATAGTAAAAAGCTACAGAGATTTGCCATTTAGGCTCGCCGAGCCAGGTGTTGTTTACAGAAATGAACTTTCAGGAGTTACCTATGGACTAATAAGAGTAAGACACATAACTCAGAATGATGCGCATATTTATTGCACTCCAGAACAACTAAAGTCAGAGTTTTTGAAAGTCTTGGAAATGTTTGATGAGGTTTACAAAGTTATGGGAATAAAAGACTATTCTTTCAGGCTTTCATTACCTGATTTCAAAGGTAATCCTGAGAAATACACAGGCGATCCTAAAGAATGGGAACACGCTTCTGAGGAAATAAGAAAGGCAATGAAAGAATGGGGAAGGAAATTTACTGAAGAAAAGGGAGAAGCTGCCTTTTATGGCCCAAAAATAGATGTCCAGATTAAGAATGCAAACGGAAAGGAGGAAACAATAGCAACTTCGCAGGTTGATATAGTTATTCCAAAGAGATTGAACATGACTTATATAGATGAAAAAGGCGAAAAGAAAATGCCTATTGTTATCCATAGAGCAATTCTAGGAAGTTATGAGAGATTCGTGGCATTTCTACTTGAGCAGACAGAAGGCAAACTACCAATCTGGCTTTCCCCAGTACAAGTTCGTGTTGTAAATTTCACTGACAGAAATAATAAAGCTGCTGAAAAGGTAGTTGAAAAGATAAAGAAAGAGATTCCAAATGCAAGAGTCGACTCTGACTTTAGAAACACAACAGTCAGCGATAAAGTAAGAGATGCTGAGATGCAAAAGATACCTTATGTTATAGTCATAGGTGATAAGGAAGAGGAAAAAGAAACTCTTGCTGTTAGGGAAAGAGGAAAAAAGCCAGAGTTTGGAGTCAAGTTTGATAAATTTATCTCCGAGCTTAGGGAAAAGATTGACAAGAAGAAATAATTAAAAGAATTTTAGATTGTAATTAAAAATTATCAGAAATGCCAAAAAACGGCTTTCGATTTTTCAGGTGCCTTTTTTGACTTAGCCTCGGTAGGTGCCGTTTTTTAAAGCAAATTAGTCCCTCGGCATATATACTATATTAGCCCATGGGCAACTTTCAGCCATTGAGTCTGTAATTCAGTCAAAAAACATAAAACCTTATAAACCCCTTTTGATTTAGGGATCTATAAAAAAGAAAATGAAAATCGGACCTTATGTAACAAAATTGAATGATTCATCTGTTTTTAGAGATTTTCAAAAGCAGCATAAAGATGCGTTTATGGTTGCCGGTTTCTTTGTCCTTGATCTTGAAGGAGGGAAAAATATTCATCAGATTGATTATTATGTTCCATCAAAGAAAAAAATAGCTGCCTTTACTCTTGATAGTCACGTTACTCTACAAATGCTTGATCTTATGAACTCAAAATCTCCAGAAAAGCTTGATTTAAAGACAAATATTGATCTTGATCAGATTCCAGGCATTCTGGAAGATGAGATGAAAAACAGAAGCATTACAGCAGAGATTAAAAAAGTGATTGCAATACTTCAGAACCTAGAAGGCAGGAAAGTTTGGAATCTTAGCTGTGTTCTTTCAGGTATGGGAATATTAAATGCGCATGTTGAAGATACATCAAGAACTGTTCTTAAGATGGAGAAGAAATCTCTTCTTGATTTTGTACAGAAAGTAAGCCCCCAGGATCTAAAGGAAAAAATTCAGCCAGAACAGACAAAGCCTGGAAAAAAATCTGTTGAGATGCAGATCAAGAAACTTGATGAGCTCGAGCAAGCGATAGAAAAAGAGAAGGATGTTCTAAAGGGTTCTTCCTCCCAAAAAACAAGCAAATCTTCTGGAAAGAAGAAATAATTTATTTCTCAATAAAACCTGTTAAGATAAGGACATTTTGATGCTGCCCATCAATACCAAAATAGTCTGATGCATGGAGAAATGCATTTGTTGGCTGTTTTTCAACAATTTTTATTTTGTTTTTTGCAGTTCTTTCAGTAAGAGCAAGTTGTTCTTCTAACTTTGAGCAAATCTCATTTGGCTTTCTGGATTGTATAGCCAGCAATCTCCCCACCACACCTACACCTTCAAGACCAACACTGATTATTGGCGGCCTTTCAGAGTTTCTCTCGTAAAGATCTATTTTTGGATTGTCTTTGTCAAGATTAAGTCTTGCAATATAAAATCTTCCAGGCTCAGATGGAACAGAAAGACCCTGGAAAACGGACCAATTTGATCCATAAATAGGAATTTCCAAAAATGCATTTATAGGATCTTTAATATCGCTAAATGTACTTCTTTCTCCGAACAAACTTTCTTCCTCAGTGAGATTTGCTTCAGAATCAAGGTTCCCAACTTTTATATTATGCGGATAAAAAGATTGTAATTCTGAATAATAAACAGCATATTCAGCTATTTTTCCATAAGACTGTATCTTAAGTCTAGGTTTATTAGAAGTAGATCCGGGCTTAACGAATATTTCATGTTTAAAGTTCTTCATAAGTAAATCAATAAGTATAGACTATATTAAATTTGCCG
>CAYWEK010000053.1:0-3878 GCA_964457475.1 Candidatus Woesearchaeota archaeon | reverse complement strand
GCAAGCTTCAATTAGATCTATATAGGTTCCATTAATAAAAATAGTACTTGTTCCAGGAAGTAAAAAGGAATTAGGATAAACAAGATGTATAGTCAAAAAAGAAAGGTAAACTGTAATTTCGCTCGTAACAAAGTAGACTACATTGT
Source organism: Candidatus Woesearchaeota archaeon (assembly GCA_964457475.1). Classification (GTDB taxonomy): domain Archaea; phylum Nanobdellota; class Nanobdellia; order Pacearchaeales; family GW2011-AR1; genus VGKP01. The sequence continues at coordinate 3,732 of CAYWEK010000053.1, read as the reverse complement.
ATCCAACAAAAACCAACAATGCAAGAATCAAATATCTTGCAAGTAAAGCATAAACTTCTCTTCCTTTCATGACGAAACAAGAGTAAAAGTCTTTAATAAGTTAATGATTAAACTAATTATCACGAAAAAGAACTATTCTACCATCGTTATTGGAGTACTCAATAAGATTGTAGGATGAATTAACAGTCATATTCCTAATGGTAGATAATCCAGAAAGTCCGGAATTACCAGTATTTAATATCCTACTTCCTTTTTTTACCTCAGGATTTGGTAACCCGAAGGCGTCAAAAGTTGAAAAATTCTTTCCATTATTATCAGTAGTCAATTGAAATGCTTTTATGATTTGTGCAGAATCAGTTAGCTTGAAAGCCAAACCCTGAGGGGAATGTGTATCCTTAACAACTTCAAGTCCAGCCAGAGGGATAACCAAAGGCACATTCAGATCATATCCTCTTTTCGATACCTGTTTTATAAGATTGCTTGCCAAATATAAGTTCGGCTCTCCATCACTTCTTAGAACAAGAGCAGTATCAACATAATTATTTCTTAAGTCAAGAGTATTAGTTGAAATGACCCTTTCCGATTCAAGTGGATTGACGACTCTCATCCCTAAGGGCTTCATTGAGTTCACAAGTGCAACAGCGAAATGATTTGAACCCACTACAATCCCATCAACATAATTAAGAACTCTTAAAATTGGAGAGTTATCAAAATTAGACTCCACTCTTCCATTATATTCCTTAATAAATGCATCGTCAGTAATAAAATTCGCTTTCATATTGAAGAATGACTAACTATCTCCTTGACAATCTTACTGCAACCACAATTATTAGAATTATTAATACAAGGTTTACCAATCCGATTACCCAGATTAATGTGTTTCCACCAAACAAGTTACCTAATGATGAACCGTTTCCAACGCTTACTACAACATCTTGTGAAACTGCATGTCCATTGCTTGTTGCTTGAATTGTGAATGTCTGAGAGCCTGAAACGCCGCTGTTTACATTAAGATTGAATGTAACATCTTTGCTCTGTCCAGGTGTAAGAGTTATCACTTTGTCTGATTGACTCTGCAATGAAGCCCATGAACCATATCCGCTAGGACTAATGACAAATGATGCTGTGGTGTTCTGCAAGTTTGTTATTGTTGCTCCAACAGTAAATGAGCTTCCAGGTGTGGCTGTTGATTGTGCTGAAGCAGAGATGTCTGCTACATTAGTTGACGAAGAACCAGAACTTGAACCAGAACACCCTATGACGCCAAGTGCAACATTCTGAACTATTCCAGTATCAAACTGATTGTAATGACCATTACTGTAATCATAATCAGCACTTACTCTTATAGGATAATTGCCATTTGAAACTCCCTGTGGTATTGGGAATGAGAATGTCATTGCCTGGCTATCTCCAAAATTTAGACCATTTGATATTGTCTGTTCTTGGTCAAGACCTAAAGAAGAATTAGCTACGTGAACTTGTATTTTTGACTGGTCATCTCCAACATTAACAGTGTCAAATGTAACTGTTGCAGTGTCTCCGCAAGTATACTGATTTGAAGAAAGTTGAAGATTATTGAATGCTATAAACTTGCTTGTGGTGCTTTCTCTCGCAACATCAACGCTTGTTGTGCTGCCGCTTGTATCCGAGCAAAGATTGTTTTCTCCAGTGCTTCTGCTGTATGCTTTAACAACGATATTGTAATTTCCTTCAGTCATATCACTAGGAACTGTGAATTCAAATGTTCCGCTCTTGCTGTTACCATCATTTATTGTTCCGATATCTATTTTCTTGTCTCCATCATTTATGAAATCAAGTCTTCCTGTTCTTTCTACTCCGCTTGATGAATCAAACAATCCCAAGACAAGAGATACAGATTGCAAATTAGTTGGACCATTATTATCTACGGTAACTTTTACAGTTACATCATCCAAAGGTCTCCAATCAGTGTCGCTCCCTTCACCATTGTCATGTACAGATATATCACTTTCAACAGACAAGTTAGTGCCAACATTACCATTTATGCAGAATGGTTTATTCACTGAGAAAGAGATAGTATTTGAAGTAACAGAAGGATTTGATGCTGTTGCATTTATTGAAACTGAGTTCGTAAGCTGTGAACTACCGAAGCTTCCGCTTATGTTGACATTAATTGTCTGCACTTGATTAGGTAAAAGATTAATGTTCTGAGATGAGAAGACAACTGGGAAATTTCCGCTTCCTGAGAAGGCAATATTGTTTATTGGGACATTTCCAGTATTTTGGACTGTGAATGAACCATTTTGTGTAAGAGTCAAAGACTGAGTAGTTGTCAAGACAAGAGAAGGAACAGAGTTTACTGAAATAGCAACAGGAAGATTCTCAGTTGTTGATCCGTTTGTTGCAATTATTATAGTAGAAGGATAAATTCCAGCGGATGCATTTGATGGGATAAGGAACGATGCACTAAATGATGCAGGATTGCTTGGGCTAACAGTTACTGTTGAAGGACTAAATACCCAATTTGAAGGTAAATTAGAACCAGATAATGAAAAGGTATAAGCCTGCGCATCAGTATCGCTCATTGTGAAAGATTGAGAAACTGTCTGCCCAGGATTTCCAGATGGAAAATTATTAGGCGATATCGTAACAGAAGCACTTGCGAAACTTAAAGCTAGAAACACTGCGAAAACTGACGCGAATAAGCCAAGTATTAATTTTTTAGCTGCCATTTTATGTTGTAACTTTGTAATTACACTGGTATTTAAATCTTTCGCTCTATAAAAAATTTAATAATTCATAGCCAGCATAATATTTTATCAATGATAGGAGAATTTAAATAAATCACTATCCTTAAACATATACATTAAACAATATAAATAAAATGGCAATAAGAGCTAGAGAAAACTTGATAGGGGCATGGGCGTTTCTGATAGGTTTAGTACTTGCAATAGCAGTAGGAATCTTCGTCGGAAGTAACGTAAATCATCTTATTTTAGGTATATTATCGCTGCTAGGTCTTATTGTAGGAATATTCGTTGCTGAAAAAGATGTTCAAACCTTTTTGCTTGCTTCCGTTTCTCTGGTAATAGTAAGTTATACGGGTATCTCCGGATTGGTTCTTGGGCAGGCCATAAACGGATTAAGCATTCAGCAGATTATGACTGCAATAATGCAAGCTCTCTTAGCTTTATTCGTGCCTGCGACAATAGTTGTAGCCATAAAGACAGTTTTCTCAATTTCAAAGATTTAACTATATATTATAATAGGACATTAATAATATATAACTCTATCAGAAAGTTGTCTCTTTAGATCATTAATAGTGGCATAGACCATTAAGCTTACACGTTAAAGAATAGAATTCCTAATTTATAAAATCAACTCTCTGCTTCGCGGCAGGAGCTGGAGCTTTATGGATTTGTGCGAACTTTGGCGTCGCGATTATTATGTTTTCCCCAAAGCCAGCTATTGAACCTTCACAAGCATCCACCGTCTTCTTGATCTTAGCAATCGCTCTTTTCAACTCAATAGTGTCTTTTGTCTTCAATACCTTAATATCAATGACCACAATAGTGTATCCTTCTCTTATCGAATTAAGAATTTCATTAATATCATCAAACTGTCTAAGAACAAAAGGCTTTACTATTACCTTTGCATCGCTCGGTTGCTCTGAATTAAGATCAATTTCAACATAATCCTCTGATTTTCCAGAGCCAAACATCTTTTTTAAACTAAATGCCATAATGAATCTTG
>CAYWEK010000052.1:0-3901 GCA_964457475.1 Candidatus Woesearchaeota archaeon | reverse complement strand
AACATTTGAGACTGTTTATGAAGCAAGCGAAGGAGATTGCAGAAGAGCAATAAATCTCTTACAAGCATCATCTTCAATATCTCCAGATATCAACTCTGAGATGATTAACATGATTTCTGCATCTTCAAAGCCTTCAGGTATAAGAGTCGTGCTGGACTATGCTCTTGCAGGTGATTTTGTAAATGCAAGAGACCGATTACTGGATGTTATGCTTAAAGAATCAGTTTCTGGTCAGGATATAATAAAAGCTATGCAAAAAGAAATCTGGAATCTTCAAATAGAACCAGAAATAAAGGTTAAGCTAACTGAAAAGACCGGCGAAGTTGAATTCAGAATGACTGAAGGAAGCGATGAATTTGTACAACTACAGTCTCTTGTTGCATCTTTCGTTCTTGCTGGACAAGGTAAGCAGATTTAATAGGAAAAATGGGAGTAAAAGTAGAATTTAATGCAGAATTGGCATTAAGGAGACATGGTAAAAAAGGAAGAGGCCCAGAGGAATGCCTGCCAAGAAGATTGGACGTAGATGCAGAATATAATTTCTTGAAAAAAGGGCAAAGAAACTATTGGTTTGGAGGAGATATTCCATTGTATATAACAAGTGGAAGAGAAAAAGTATCAAGCCCTATAGCAAGCATAAGAATTATTGAAGCTACTCATTGCAGAAAAGGAGAAGAAATATGGACGAGAGGAGTATATAGGATAGTTGAAGTTTATGCTCCTGGAGATAAAGAAATCAGATTTAAAGGACTTAGAAAAAATGATAACGAAACATGAAAGCCTTGCAGAAAAGTATAGGATACGAAAATATCTAGATATAATAAAACAAGATTCAGCAATTGAAGAAATAAAAAAATTCCTAAATGAATTTCCAAAGAAAAAAGCTCTGATTCTCTACGGATCTGCAGGCACTGGAAAAACTTCTCTTGCTCTTGCTGCGGCAAAAGAGAACGACTTTGAAGTTCTGGAGCTAAATTCCTCTGATTTAAGAAACAGAGCCCAACTAGAGGCCGTTCTTAAACCAGCCACAGAGCAACGCAGCTTGTTCAAGAAAGGAAAAATTTTGCTTGTGGATGAGGTTGATGGAGTTACAGGAACAGATATTGGCGGAATTCCTGAATTAATAAGACTTGTTGAAACGACAAAATTTCCAATGATAATGACATGCAATGACGTCTGGCAGTCTAAACTCTCACAGTTGAGACAAAAATGCAAGATTGTTGAGATGAAAGCCTTGCAGAGTTCAACAATCTTTGAAATTCTAAAAAAAGTCGCAGAAAGAGAAAATATAAGAAAAAACTCTGAATTTTTAAACAAGATAGCCATAAAATCACAAGGAGACATAAGGGCTGCTCTCAATGATTTGCAAAGCTATGCGTCAGGCGATATAGATGATGTTGATTCTTCTGAAAAAAGAGATGTAGAAGATAATATTTTCAATATTTTAAAGAAAGTTTTCAAAGAGAGGCAACCATTCTTAGACATTTTTGATTCAACAAAAATGTCTCTTGATGAAATATTGCTCTGGATTGAAGAAAATATTCCAAAGGAGTATAAAAATGAAGCTCTTGCGAAAGCCTATTACGCCCTCGGCAATGCCGATGTGTTCAGAGGCAGAATTTACAAGAATCAGTCGTGGAGATTTCTTGTTTACCAAAATATATTTCAAAGTGCAGGAATTTCATTTGCAAAACTGAACGCTCTTCCTCCGACTTTTACAAGATATGAACCTCCAAAGCGCATATTGAAAATATGGCTTAATAATCAGAAGATGGAAAAAAAGAAAACAATTTCAAAGAAATACGCAAGATATGTACATTGTTCAACAAAGAGGGCGATGAGAGACTTTGCAATAATAAAATTAATAGTTCAGAATCCAGAAATACAACGACAAATCAAGCTAAATGAAGATGAATTAGAATTTCTTAAGAAATAATTTACTTCTTCTTTTTAATCGCAGAAGAATAAATCTCATCTACTTTTTCCCAATTGACAATATTCCAGAAAGCACCTATATAATCTGCCCTTTTATTCTGGTACTTCAAATAGTATGCGTGTTCCCAGACATCAAGCCCAAGTAAGGGTATCTTTCCCTCCATTAAAGGAGAGTCTTGATTCGCAGAAGAATAAATCTCAAGCTTACTTTTATTTAAAACAAGCCATGCCCAACCACTCCCAAATCTACCAACTGCAGCATTAGAAAACTGCTCCTTAAATTTGTCAAAACTTCCGAATTCCTTGTTAATAGCATCAATTACCTTACCTTTTGCTTCAACATTCTTTGCAAGCAACTCCCAGAACAATGAATGGTTGATATGCCCTCCACCGTGATTCTTCACAGCAGTTCGAATATCTTCGGGAACAGAATTAATATCTTTTAATAACTCTTCTATCGGCTTATCAGCAACTTCAGGATGCTTAGATAAGGCATCATTCAATTTGTCAATATATGCCTGATGATGCTTGGTATAATGAATTTCCATAGTCTTTGCATCTATAAAAGGCTCAAGCGCATCATATGAATAAGACAACTTCGGCAATGTATATTTCATCTTTAGATTAGTTATTATGGTATTTTAAAGCTTATGAAAGATACTAAAACTCAATCTCTTCAATATCTTCTTTCTTGGCTTTCTTTGCTTTTGTGGTCTTAGCTTCTTCGGATGATTCGCCAGCAGAATCACTAGCACCAACAACCTCAAGCTTTCCGAATTTTCCAGAAGTTAACTGTTTTTTACCATTAAATTCAGAAACATAACCATTCGTAATCTTTATAGTATCACCCACATTGACTTTATCAACATCCTCATTCCACAAAGTAAGGGCAACTTCTCCAGAATCATCTTCAACAACTGCATTTCCAACTTTCAATTCTTTGCCATACTTCTGCATCGTTCTGGGCTCATTCTTACTTTTAACTTTTACCTCAACATCAACTTTCCCTTGCCCTGCTTTCAATTCTGATATTTTCATTTCACCAGCTCTGATTCTTTAATTCAGCATTAATATCCTGCTTGAATTGTGAATATGGAACTGCACCCTCAACTAATTTACCATCTATAAAGAACGCAGGTGTTCCAGTAACTCCATCGGCAGTTGCCTCATTCTGCTCAGTATTAAATCTATCATTATACTTGCCCGAATTGATACATGATTGCAACTGAGTCATGTCTGCGCCAATTCCTTGAGCGACGCTTTCCATAATTGTCAAATTTTCAGTATCGGCACTCTGATGTGAAAATGCTAAAGGATAAAACTTCCAATAAAGACTTGAACTTTGGTCGTTAAGACACCACGCGACAAGTTGTGCAGAATGTCCACCAGTGTGACCATAGGCATATTTTACTGCAAATCTGACTTTTCCAGTACCAATATAATCAGTCATAAGGTTTGTAACAATAGGTTGCCAGCTTGAATCGCTTTGCTGCAAAGCAGCAGCCATTTGAGCATTATCCCCAGATGCAGCTTCACAATATGGGCATGAAAAGTCTGCAAATTCAACAACAGTCACCGGAGCACTGGAGCTTCCTATGACTGGAGTATTTGCATCAAGAGAAACATTTACTGGACCAGAAGTTGTTGTAGTTGTACTACCACCCCCAGTCGTTGAACCAGAACCAGCAGTAGGATTTATTTGCTGCAACAGATAATTACCATCAAGAGAAACAAGAACACTATAAGGATTTCCCGCAACATTAATGGAAACTTGATAATAATTGCCCACCTTTTGTACACTGTTCAGTGTCACATTTCCGCCCGCTTGAGAAGTTGCAAGATTGAGAATTTCCTGACCGACTGTCTGAGGACTGGCAACCGTCGTACTTGTGCTTCCACCCTTCATGAAAATAACAATAATTAATACAACTGCAAGAACTATACTAGCGATAATCCAGGGATTTTT
>CAYWEK010000051.1:0-3932 GCA_964457475.1 Candidatus Woesearchaeota archaeon | reverse complement strand
CAATTACATTAACTGCCATAGCAAATTCAAGTTCAACGTTCTCATCATGGACAGGATGTTCGTCAGTAAATGGCAATATATGTACTGTTAATTTGAATGGCAATACAACTACAACCGCTTCTTTCACTAAGGTAAATGCAGTTCCAACAATAACAATAACATCTCCAAGCTCTGGAGCAACATATACTGCTCCGGCAACATTAACAATATCAACGACTGCGACTGATTCTGATGGCTCAATACAGAAAGTAACATTTACAATATTAAATTCATCAGGAAGCACTGTTGTATCACAAGTTGATACAACATCACCATATAGCTACAATTTAAACAATATTGCATCAGGTGTTTATACAATGAATGCGGTTGCAACTGATAATTTGAATGCGGTATCAACAACTGCAAGTATAAGCATATCAGTAACAACTCCCACTGCGACTGATTCTGATGGAGACGGAGTGCCTGATTCAATAGACTTATGCCCTAATACTCCTCCTCAATACAAGAATTCAGTAAATGCGTTTGGATGTCCATTGCCAAAAGCAACTAAGTTCAGCTTGAATGTTAATGCAAACACGACAAATCTATTCTTAACACAAAACCCACAAATAAGCAATAGCTATGGAAATATCTTATATTCAGGAGTTGTACCTTTACTTAATAATAATACAAACCCTGTAACTCCATTGGATTTAGATTCATACATAACAATAGCACAAAATTCAATAACATTAGATGGAAATAATCTTCCTTCATTAGACATTCCTGCGACCTTGACATTTTATAATGCTAATTTTACAAACCCTGAAATACTTGAAGATGGAAATGTTTGCACGAGTGACTGCACAAATGTTACATATAATTCTGTATCAGATACATTGTCATTCGTTGCATCTCACTTTACCACTTACAGTCTTGTGGAAACGCCCGTCAACACGAATTCGGGTTCTGGTTCAGGTGGAGGTGGTGGCGGGGGCGGCGGAGGTGGAGGTGGTGGAGGAGGTTCTAGCTCTGGAAGTAGCACGTCGGGTCAGCAAAACACACAAAATACAACATATCAGCCACCAGCGCAGAATGGAAATCAAAATATCAGCACTGGAAATGAGAGCAACCCAAATGCAGGCATAACTAAACCTATCTTAAATTTGAGTAATACTGCGATATATATTATAGTTATTGCGATTATTGTTCTTGTAGTTGCTGTTGTTGTGGTAACAAGATTGCGCAAAAGAAGATATTCCCAGGGATTGAGATCTGCTATTGAGAAAGATAATGTGTGATTCTTGATACTTAAAATTTATAAGCCTCTAAAATATAAGTTATAAAATGGAAATAAATAATGTAAAGATTGAATTTCTAGGACATTCTGGATTTTTAATCAGTAATGGTGATGGCAAGAAAATTTTTGTAGATCCATATAATATTTCTGAGTCTTCAACTGAGCAGAAAGCAGATTTTATATTTATTACTCACAGTCATTATGATCATTGCTCAATCAAAGACATAAATAAAATAGCAAAAAAAGGAACAGTTATTGTTATTCCAGCTGATGCACAGAGCAAAATAACAAAAATTGAAGGCATCCAAATGCAAGTTATAGAATCTGGTGATAAGATTGACTTTGGAAAATTCAAAGTTGAAGCGATTCCAGCATATAATGTTGGAAAGGATTTTCATACAGAGGCCGATGGTTGGCTAGGATATATATTGAAATTTGACAAGGTCATAATTTATCATGCAGGAGATACGGATAAAACTCCGGAGATGCAAAAATTAAGCGGATATGGAAAACATGGACAAGAGTTTGTTGCCCTATTACCAGTTTCTGGAACTTACGTAATGAATGCTGATGAAGCAGCTGATGCTGCCCAGATGCTTAACGCAGATCTTGTAATTCCAATGCACTATGGGGCAGGAGTTATAGGAACTATCGAAGATGCTAATAAATTTGTCGACGCATGTAAGCAATTAGGAGTTTACGCGCAAATTCTGGACAAAATATGATAATAAGTCCATTAAAATTGAATTTTTTGTTAGAAATTCTTTAAAAATTACCCACTAAAGTGGTAAAAATTATTATATAAAAGTATAAATACTAGTAATTTCTTATTTCTGTATAAATATTTATAATTTGAAAGGAGGTATAAAAGATGGTACTAGATTTTGCGAAAGAAGCACTACAGAATGCGTCTACTCATAGTATTAATTTTGATGATTTAAGAGCCGGAAAGGCAAACATCAAAGTTTTCGGAGTCGGAGGAGCAGGAAGTAACTCAATAACATGGCTTTTCAACAAAGGAATTAGCGGCGCTACAATTTACGGGGTAAATACTGACGCCTTGCACTTAAGTATTACCAAAGCCGATGAGAAAATTCTAATCGGTAAGGAGCTTACGAGAGGGCTTGGTTGCGGTGGATATCCTGCAAAGGGCAGAGAAGCTGCTAAGGAGTCTTTGTCAGAGCTAAAGAAAGCTGCTAGCGGAGCAGATATGGTTTTCGTCATCGCAGGAATGGGTGGCGGAACTGGAACTGGAGCAGCACCGGTTGTTTCGCAGCTTGCGAAAGAATCCGGAGCAGTAGTTATTGGTGTTGTTACAATGCCATTTGACTGTGAGAAAGCTAGATATGACAAAGCAGAATTCGGATTGCAGGAATTAACAGAGGTTGTTGACACCGTTATCGTTATTGATAACAATCGTCTCGTTGACATTGCAGGTAACTTGCCAATGGAGCAGGCATTTGCAGTAGCAAACGAGTTGACTTCAACTATGATCAAAGGTATTGTTGAGACAATCACATTGCCTTCATTGATCAACCTTGACTATGCAGACGTTTCCGCGATAATGAAGAACGGAGATGTTGCAGTTATAGGAGTTGGAGAAAGTGATACAACAGCAAGAGTTGATGAAGCAGTCAGACAGGCTTTGACACATCCGTTGCTTGATGTAGACTACAAAGGAGCTACTGGAGCTTTAATCCACATTACTTGCGGACCTGATTTTAAGCTTGAGGAATTCGCTGGTATTGGTGAACTCGTAACAGAGAACATCAGCCAGGATGCCCAGGTTATTATCGGAGCCAGAGTAAATAAGGAATTTGCCAACAAGGTCAGAGTTATTACAATAATGACTGGGGTAAAGTCACCTTATGTCCTTGGAAAGAAAGCTCTTCGTCAGGAAGCTTCAATGAAGTCTGAAATGTCCGATTTGGGCATAGAAGTCTTCAGATAAAACCCTAACTTCGGGAATTATTTTTATTCCCTTTTTTTCTTTTTTTCTTATTTTTTTACTACAACAATTTATTTATATTGATTTTGTGATTAATGTTAATGACTCCAATATATCTTTATCATGGAACATCAGTTCCGATTGAAGGAGAACTTATTATGCCAAGGAAGGGCAAGGACGCCAAGAATAGACCTGAAAACATGCATACTGCTGTTTATGCTACTGATTCAAAAGATATTGCAATAGCTATGGCTATTTTGCGCTGCAAAGGAGTGAAAATGTCAAGCATCAGATTCACACAGAACCCGCCAGCTACAATTTATGATGGCTGGCCTGAACAAGAAGAGATTTACCTTTATACTATTTCTCCAAGTAAGTTCCAACAAACAAGCATGAAAAAACAATGGATATCACTTTTTCCCACAAAACCATTAAAAGTTGAGAGAATAAGAGTGGCTGACTTCCTTCATTTAGTTAGAAGAGCAAGTGAAGATGAGAGAATAAAATGGCTGCAAAGCAATTTAAATAAAATATAGATTAACTAATCTAGCCCGAACTTGTCCTCGCCTTCCTGTATCAATGAAGGTCTATTCCTTTCATTCCATTCTTCCCAGAATATTGAATGCTCAAGATTCTTTTTTTGCTTTTTCTTTTCGGATTTTCCCGAAGAATATCCAACAGAAATAATTGCCTCAACCTGAATGT
>CAYWEK010000050.1:0-3934 GCA_964457475.1 Candidatus Woesearchaeota archaeon | reverse complement strand
ATTCTGGGAAGAAGCATAGAATAATAACAAGCTGGAGTTCTGGCAAATATAATAAAAATATGGGAACCGTATTGAAAGTCTTGCAGATAATTGAGAAAAAGACTGGAAGAAATCCTGTACAAGTTCTTGTTGAAGCTGTTGAAAATGGCTCACCAAGAGATGAGATAACAGTCATTGAATCTGCTGGAGCAAGATATCCTCAGGCAGTTGATTGCAGTCCTATGAGAAGAATAAATCTTGCAGTAAGGTGGATGGTCCAAGGATCTTACCAAAAATGCTTCGGAAAGAAGACGAAGATGGCTGAATCTCTTGCAAACGAAATAATCAATGCATCAAAGGGAACGATGGATTCCTACTCATGTTCAAAGAAAAATGAGTCTGAAAAGCAAGCTGATTCAGCGAGATAAAACTACTGATAATTCTAAAGCATATCCTCTTAACTTTTTCTGTTCTTCTGCTGATAATGTTGATACTAAATCCATACCTGCTTCTTTCACTTCTTCATTCAATCTAAATTTAAAAGATGGAGTTTCGTAATGTAAAATATCTGCAAGATGCATTGCATCATAGGCTTCTCTTATTTCACTAGAATCTGGGCTTGTGCTATTCCAATCAAATCTTACTCTATCTCCTAGATCTTCTCTGTGATTATAGAAAAAATTACTAATCTGGGACAAATCTTCGCTATATCTTCCTTCAGGAAAACAACAAAGAAGAGCCACTAATCTATCGGACAAGGATAATTCTCTTATTGCTGCCATTTATTCTCTCTCAATCAATTTACCTGGAACGACTAGAGCTAATCCTCTGTCCTGATATTTTTGAAAAACTGGATTAATTGCAACTGCTAAGTCAAATGTTGAAAACACTCCTTTAACTGCTAATTCAACAGGATCGCCTATTTTATAATCAACAAATTTGACTCTTTCTAAATCCAATCCTTTTCTTTCCTTCATTTGTTCCTTGAATCTGCCTGAACCATAGGGCGTAGCATAAGCAAAGAAGTTTCTGCTAACTGGGCTAAAAAAGTCTGCTCTGAAAGCTCTTATATTTTTCTCAAGCTTTTTACTTGTAAAATCAACAAGATCAGCAGTCACCATATCGCGAACCGTATATATGGGATCTCTTCCTTCTTCTGCACTTCTTGCTTCTCCCCTTATCCTTTGCCTTTGCCCATCATTCATCACATAGAGAGCAAGATCATCATATCTATCTTCAAATCTAATCTGAAAATTAAATGGTTTCTTTTCTTCGCCAGACCTTTGTCTTGGTCTTAAAGCATCAATTAAGTTTACTGCGTACTTTGGTCTAAAAAATAAATAATGACTTCCCATGAAAAAACTTATTTACATAGTTTAAAAAGATTGCTTTGAATTTTAACTACTATTCTTAGTAACAAACCAGGACGTAGATTTTTATACGTCTAAATTTTAACATCATGATGGTACAAAAGACCATAGCAATTCTGAATGGCGATGGAATAGGCCCTGAAATAATGCATGAAGGAATAAAGGTCCTTGAGGCTATTGAGCAAAAATATGATCATGTTTTTTACAAATCTTATGCTGATTTTGGAGCTTCCGCATATTTTCTTCATGGACATCCTTTTCCTGAGAGAACAAAAAATATCTGTGATGAAGCAGATTCTATATTGAAAGGCCCCATTGGCTTAGCTTTAGATGAAATGAAAAAAATTCCGCAAGATATGAGCCCTGAAGGAGCAGGATTACTTCCTTTAAGAAAAAGATATGATACTTATGCTAATTTTAGACCAGTTATCTTACCCATGTCTTTTGAAGAATTTTCTCCGTTAAAAAGTCAAAGACTTGGTAGTGGTGTAAATATAATGATGATTAGGGAATTGGTTGGTGGCAATTATTTTGGAAGAAAAGTAGAGGGAAAAGATACTAACTGGGAATATGCAATTGACGAGGGAAAGTATGAAAGAGCTCAAGTTGAAAGAATAGCTCATGTCGCATTCAAAGAAGCATTAAAGAGAGATGGAAGATTAACAAATGTAAATAAACCAAATGTGATGGCTGAAGGTAGGTTATGGAATCATATTGTCCATGAAGTTGCCCAAAACTATCCAGCAGTAAAACTACAAGATGTAATTGTAGACAATATGGCTTTCCAGCTTGTTGTGAATCCTTCTCAATATAATGGTGTTGTTCTTCTGGAAAATATGCAGGGAGATATATTAACAGACCAAGCGGCAGGAATTTTAGGAAGTTTAGGATTAATGCCATCAGCGTGCTTGAATCCCGAGACTGGAAAAGGATATTTTGAACCTGCACATGGATCCGCGCCAGATATTGCGGGTAAAAATGTTGCAAACCCATACTCAATGATAGGAAGCGTTGCATTTATGCTGGAAAAATCCTTCGGTCTAGAAAAAGAAGCTAATGAAATTTGGGATTCATTGTCAAATGTTTTTGGAGATGGATATAGAACAAAAGAATTGGCCAATGCAAATACTCTTGAAAACAAAATATTATCCACATCTCAATTTGGTGATAGAGTCAGAGATAGAATTTTAAATGTAGGAAACAGATAAATAAAATGTCAAAAGGAACACTATATGATAAAGTCTTGGAAAAACATATTGTTGATGAATTATCTCCTGGAAGATATCAACTTTTTGTTGGCAGACAATATATACATGAAGTAACAAGTCCACAAGCATTTGATGCCATCAAAAAAGATGGAATTAAAAAAATTCCTTTCCCAGAGTTGAATACTGCCACTGTTGATCATATAGTACCTACTGATGAAGAAGGCAAAAGACTTAGCGCCCCAATAACAATGTTAATGGAAAAGACTCTTAGAGAGAATTGCAAGATGTTTGGAATAGAATATTTTGATAAAAGTACAGGAAGACAAGGAATAGTCCACATAATTGGGCCTGAAATGGGTCTTACGCAACCGGGAATGACTATTGTTTGCGGAGATAGCCACACAAGTACTCATGGAGCTTTTGGAAATTTAGCTTATGGTATTGGAACAACTCAAGTTGAACAGGTTTTGAGATCACAAACATTACCACATAAAAGACTGAAAGTCAGAAAAATAAATATTGAAGGTGCTATTCCTTTTGGCGTTGAAGCAAAAGATATTGCTATTAATGCAATAAGACAAATTGGAGTTAGAAATGGTAGAGGATATGCCCATGAGCTTGGAGGAAGCGCTTCAGAGTCATTATCGATGGAACAAAGAATGACTATCTGCAATATGGGTGTTGAAGGAAACGCGGAAGCGACTTATTTTAATCCAGATAGAACAACATTTGATTTCTTGAGTGAGAGACCTAGGGCACCAGCAGGCGCTGAGTTTGATAGAGCTATCAATTATTGGGCGTCTTTTGCCTCTGACAAAGATGCAATGTATGATGAAACTAGAGATATAGATGCTTCAAAATTGCAGCCAACCATAACATGGGGGACTAATCCTGGACAGGCTGTATTTATTGATGAGCGTTTACCTCAGATTGAAGATTTGCATCCGGATGACCGAGGAAGCGCGACAAAGGCATTCAAATACATGGGATTTAATCCTGGCGAGCACATGCTTGGCAAGAAAATAGATATTGTTTTCATAGGATCTTGCACAAATGGCAGACTTGTTGATTTAATTAATGCAGCAAAAGTGCTGATGGGTAATCATGTCAAAGTTAAAACTCTTATTGTTCCTGGTTCAATGGAAGTTCAAAGAACGGCTCAATCACTTGGTCTAGATGAGATTTTCAGAAATGCTGGAGCAGAATGGAGAGATTCAGGATGCTCAATGTGTTTAGGTATGAATTATGACAGAGCTAATGGTGATTATTTAATTGCATCCACAAGCAATAGAAATTATGAAAATCGACAGGGAGACGGGGCAAGAACTGTATTAATGAGTCCTTCAATGGCGGCCTATGCTGCAATTCGTGGTCAAA
>CAYWEK010000049.1:0-3997 GCA_964457475.1 Candidatus Woesearchaeota archaeon | reverse complement strand
TATTAAGACTATCATATTTGTATCAATCTTGTCTATTTCTTTCCTTAATTTTTCTATATCTGACATTAGTAATCTCCTAGTGTTTTCTGCTGTTTTGATTCTGGAAACAATGACTTCCAGGTGGCCCAGCTCTTCCTAAATATACCAGAATCTTTTAATTCCTTTCCATTTTTATTAAGAAAGTCTTTTGTTACTGGATCAGAAGGATAACCGCTTCCTAAATCACCATACTCTTTGAACTTTGATTTTAGTTTTTCAACTTCCTCTTCTCTCCTTACTTTTGCTAATATCGAAGCAGCCGAAACTGAAACATGATTTACATCCGCCTTATGCTCGCAGACAACGTCTAAATGACTTGAATTCTTAATAAAAGAGATAAGAGTTTTCCTCCAAGCTGAAATGTTTGTTGAAGGACAGTCAACTATAACTTTAATTGACTCTTTTCTTCCTTCAACCAGAGAATTTATGATTTCTGCTACTTTCATTGCTTCAAGAGTATTCAGGTTTACTTTATCTTTAATTGCCTTATCTATTTCTTCTGGCTGGGAAATAACTACTTCATCATCAACTACAGTATTTCTTATTACCTCCGCAAGTCTTACTCTTACAATTTGAGATAATTGCTTAGAATCATTAACTCCTTGTTTCTTAAGAAATGTTTCATCTTCCTTTTTCATTAAGACGCCTGCAAGAACCATTGGTCCTATAAGAGGACCTCTCCCGGCATCGTCAATACCTAATATTAATGACATGGTCAATTTAAGATATATAGGTATAAAAAAGTATTTCTAATTGTTATTATAAGGAATTTTTTCGCCCTTTTCCTGATAAAATACTCTTTTTGCATAAACAAAGCAAAAATGCTCTTTCAACATCATACTTGAATCATCAAAAAAAATTCTTTCATCAGTAGGCAATTCCGAAAATAATTTTGCATCTTGCATTGTTCTGAAAAGAACCTCATAACTAGGCAATATTTCTCCTCTAATCTCTCCATTGAGTCTAACAAATATATTTTCCATGAATTACCACGTCAATGTTAACTTTTAAAGATTATTAACTTAAAGAATATACTTTTTTTTCGAAGTCTCTTACTTTTCCACTGATAACTTCAACTCCTTCTCTTTTTAGCATCGTAATCTTCTTTTTTACTCCGAAGGCAAACCCGCCTACTTTTCCATTGCTTTTTACAACTCTATGACATGCGACGTTTGGTGCATAGGGATTTTTATTCATTGCAGTTCCCACTGCACGATATGCTTTGGTATGGAGTGCTTTTGCTATTTCTTTGTAAGTTATGACTCTACCTTTTGGAACTTTTTTTAGTAAAGAATAACATTTTTCAGAGAATGATTTTTCCATTTTATTACTAGTCTTATTTAGATTAATAAACCTTAGTAATGAGAATTAGGCACCTGGCAGACAAAGAAGAATATGGTCGGTGCCTAAATCGACTTTTTTACAATTTTTGTCGATGATTTTACTTATTTTTGACTGTTTTTTTGCGTGCCTAATTTTATCATTTTTATGGCTTTTTGCAAGCGAGAATGTCTTGTCTCTAGTTTTTTCGAACTCTCTACCCATTGAACGTATTCTTTTCTATGAGTATAAGATAGTTCATTAAAAAGCGCATATAATCTATTTATTTTTAGTAACTTCTTCATATCTGCTGGGATATCAATAGTCCTTTCATCTTTATCCAAGCCCATTATTACATGAACATTATCTCCATGCTCTTTTTTAAGAGCATCACGCATAGACTTGTTAACAACCATAAAAGTCTTTTTGTGCATCGTAAAAATAGAACTCCTATATCCGATATTATCTATCTTTCCTCTTACTTTAACCCCATGCTTACCTCCAAAAACTTCTTCAGAATCAAAAGGCAGATGAATAACTGTAGCATTTGATCCTCTCGTTTTTACCAATCTTGTGTTGAATTCCTGAATCTTTTCCATCCTTGAATTAATCTTCTTTATAATAAATAGTTTATGAAAGATAGATATAGAATTAGCGCGGGTGGGATTTGAACCGCACGACCTCCAGGTTATGGGCCTGGCGAGCACTCCAGGCTGCTCTACCGCGCTATACATTATGAGATAGGAAAGAGCTTTTAAAGCTTGTTATCTTTCTAAAAATATGAAAGAAAAAACTAAGAAAGAACTGAGTATTTTCAGACATATTCCTAATGTTTTGACAATTAGCAGAATAATCCTTACATTTGTAGTGGTTTACTTTATATTTACGAGAAGACATATTGTAACTATAATTGTTTTTTTTACCTTGGCTGCTTTAACGGATTTCCTTGACGGACAGCTGGCAAGAAGATTCAATTGGACAAGTGAATTTGGCAGACAAGCAGATATGATCGCAGACCGATTCTTATGGATTGGAACTGCCCTGGCTTTCTTTGTATCATATGGTATATTCAATCAGCTTCATTGGTGGGATGGAATTCAATTGTTATTAATAATGACTCGTGAAGTTGTATCTGCACCTTTTGCGCTGATTGCGTTTTTTGCTGGCCGACCCATTCCTCATGCTAGATATATTGCCAAAGTCACAACATTCTTACAAGGTTTTGCCCTTCCAGCTCTTATTTTAAGCACTATTTATCCCGTATTCTTGTTCTTGTCATGGCCTATATCAATCGCAATAGCAATAACTGGATTCATCTCTGCTATGCATTATATGAATGATATTAAAGTTCCTCAGAAAAAATAACTAAAACTGTTGCTCTTCTGAATCATCTTTTGGTAAGTTATATTGAAAAGCAGCTATCTTATCTAATCTCTGCCTAATTTTATCATTTTCAGAGTATTCTTCATCAACTATTCTAACTAGTTTGGATGGAGCTATTATTGGGATTAATGTATGAAACTGATAATCTATAAGCAAATAGGGCAACGCAATTCTTAATTCTTCAAAGGTCATTTTTCTTGCTGTCATTTTTATTTGTGTTATGAATGGTATTTAAACCTTGTGAATGTTGTAACCATATAGAAGTAACAAATAGAAAGATTTAAAAGTATTCTATAATCATTAAAATTATGGGGATTTTCATTAGGGATGATGTACTAAATAAGATAGATTCTGCAAAAGATAGAATTGATGAAAGACGTATCAAGGATTACATTGAGCTAGTACATAGCAATCTATTATCACAAGTTGCTGATAATACCTCTGCACTTGATGAAGATAATGCTTTAAGAGGTAAAAAGATAGTAAAAAACTTCAGAAATGCATGGGAATACAGCGTGAATAATTTTAATGGGGAAATAGACTCTTTATTTTTACAAGAAATTGTTGGTAGACTTGAGCCAGATTTATGTTTGGAATGTAGAACTTATGCTCCTATTAGAGATTGCAGAGCACAGATGCAGATAGAAGGATCCCCCTATATACCTCCTTCTGATAAAGAAAGAATTTCTCTTGCTATACAAAGAATGTTTGAGGCAGCAGATATGCAACACTTTCATCCCGTTGAAGAATCTGCTTTTTATAATTTAAATTTAAGTCGTATCCAGATTTTTGAAAATGCTAACAAAAGACTTGCAAATATAGTAATGAACACATTATTGTATAAAAATGGGTATTTCCCGATTAATATCAAACCTCAACAGTCACAAACTTTTAAATTATTATTGGGAAGAGCTATACGTGGTTTTTCAGAAGTATCTGCTAATGAAGAAAATCATATTGTTCCTTACCTTCTTCCAGATGAAAACCAAACCAGATTCTTCGGTTTCCTAGGTGAAAGAGAGCTTAGCGAGTTATCAATGGCAGAAGATAGCTTAAGAGGCATGCCCACATATTATATAGAATTTGATAAAGTTAAGAACAAGGGGAGGTTATTTAGTATAAAAAGAAGTGTGGGAGCATGGTTTTCAAGTCAGGGTTTACCTTATCAAGCAAAACTAAAAGCTAGCCAAAACCATATGGAGGTAATCGGAAGAATACCTGAAGAGACCCTGGTGGGAATATTAAATAGAAATAG
>CAYWEK010000048.1:0-4012 GCA_964457475.1 Candidatus Woesearchaeota archaeon | reverse complement strand
GAACTTCGATGAAATCTAAAGCTTGAGTGATGCTAAAAGGACAAATACTCCACTACATTTAAACCCAATAGTATTGATGAGACAAAACTATCTAATCCTGATTTGTCTTTTTACACTTTCACCAGTATTTTCACAGGGCATAAAGACTTTTTCTGTAAATGGTTATGTGCAGGATAAAGAAAGTGGTGAAAAATTAATAGGATGCTATGTTCTTGATTCTGTAAGCAAAAAAGGTGTCACAACAAACGCTTTTGGATACTTTAACGTCACACAGAATGAAGGTGACTGCAAAATTCTCGCACACTACCTTGGTTATGTTGACCAAGCGATAAGCCTTAGAATAGATAAAGACACGACCATTATAATAAGACTTGCCACATCTCAGCCATTCAAATTAGGTGAAGTGACAGTCGTTGGTTCTGGTTCCGAGGCCAAATTATCGCAAGCACAAATGGGACAAATGACCATGACCAATAAGGATGTAAAAGCATTACCTGTATTTCTGGGCGAGCCCGATGTTATGCGTTCGCTGCAAATATTGCCGGGCATTCAGGCGGCAAATGAAAGGAGTACAGGGATTAGTGTAAGAGGAGGCAGTATTGACCAAAACCTTTTTTTACTTGATGATGCGCCTGTTTTTCAAATCTCTCACTTGATGGGCCTTTTCTCAGTATTTAATAATGATGCTATAAAAGATATAAATATTTACAAGGGCGACATTCCAGCGAATTATGGTGGACGTTTGTCCTCGTTAATTGATATAAGGCTTAAAGATGGAAATATGCAAAATTATAACGTGGCAGGAGGACTAGGGATAATTTGTTCCGATCTAAGCGTCGAAGGGCCTATTGTTAACGACCGCGCTTCTTTTATTGTATCGGGGAAGATTTCATATTTAAGTTGGCTTTATAGTCTCATAAATTCTAAGGTGGATTTAACGTTTTACGACCTAAATTGTAAATTAAACGCAATTGTAGACAGCAAAAACCGCATTTATATTTCTTCATACACCGGTAACGACGATGCTACGATAGGCTTAAATGCCAGTTATCATAATAACACAATGTCTGTGCGTTGGAATCATGTTTACAATCCAAACCTTTTTAGCAACATTTCCTTCATCTATAGTAATTACGAATACTCCGACGCTTACAATTCTTCCAATGGCAACAGTTCTATAGATTATAGTTGGAACTCAGGGATTAAACAATTTACGCTGAAAGCCGAGTATAATTATTATCCCGATAACAATAACACAGTTGATTTTGGTGCATCAACGACTTACAGGGATTTTATGCCCGGTAAATTGGAAGGCAATGAAACAGCCATTGACAACATTACACAATCAGAGCCTCTCAGCAATAGGGTTGTTTCTGAGCAAGGCGTTCTTGAACATGCTTTGTATATTTCAAACCAACAAAACATATCTGAAGATTTATCTTTTAAATACGGCATACGGGCAACTTTATATCAAGATATTGGCGGACATTGGGTTTATGATTTAAATAACTATCAGGTATCCGATTCATTTTATGTTGCCGAAAACAAAACCTATGCAAATGCGTACAGTGTTGAACCGAGGCTTTGCATTAATTACAGGGTATCTTACAATTCAGCAATAAAAGGGAGTTATACATATACAACCCAGCAGGACCAATTGCTAATGAAAACAAATGGCGGAGGACCTCTCGATATTTGGTTTCCATCAGACAATAATATAAAGCCACAAACAGCATCGCAATACAGTTTAGGGTATATACGATATTTTTCAGATAATTTATTAGAAGCAAGTATTGAGGGGTATTATAAAGACATGAACAATATTATTGACTATAAAGATGGTGCAACATTTCTAGATAATAGCTCACCTTATATCGTCAATAAAACCAGTTATAATTTTGAAGAACAATTGCGCACAGGCAGGGGCTATACTTATGGCACGGAATTGATGCTTAAAAGCGATTTTGATGAATTAAATGGTTTTATCAGTTATACCTATGCACGAAGCTTTCGTACAATACCCGATATTAACTTCGGGCAAACTTATCTTTCACCTTTCGATAAGCCACAAACCTTCGATTTATTCTTAAATTATAAAATTTCAGAACGAGTAACAATTTCGACCAATTTCAGATGTCAAAGTGGTCAGGTTACTACTATCCCGATCTATGTAATGGATTTGTGGGGAAAAACATTAGCGGGATATTCTAATAGAAATGATTATCGTTTGCCACCATATCAGAGGCTTGATATTAGCCTTACCATTAAAAGCGAACAAACTCCCGGCAAACGCTATCATAGCGAATGGAACTTTTCCATTATCAATGTTCTATTTCACGCCAATATTCAATATGTTGAGTTCGTTCCTTCGAAAGATAATCCCGCTATTATAAACGCTAAAGGTGTATCTATGTTAGGTTTGATACCTTCCATTTCGTATCGTTTTAATTTTTGATTTCCGAGAACCATATGATACTGTATCGCAACATGATGTTTCAACAATACACCCACAAGACAGGAAGAATAATTTCTATTACAACTCCACTTCTTTGTTTCTGTCTTTTAACATTGGTTTTTCTTTTCAGTTCATGCGAACAAGATGTGAATATTGAGATTAAAACAGATGATAAACGATTATTGGTTGATGGCGAGTTTAGAGATGATACAGTTGTTCACAGTATAAGATTATATTGCGCAGGCAGCCTTATTACAGGCAAGCCCCAAACAATTGTTTCGGGAGCTAACATATATATAACCGACAACATAGACACATTTTATTATATTGAAAATAAGGACACACTTGGTTTATATCAAACAGCAGGCAAAGTTGGAGGTCAAGGTGGGCATAACTATAC
Organism: Candidatus Woesearchaeota archaeon; assembly: GCA_964457475.1. Classification (GTDB taxonomy): domain Archaea; phylum Nanobdellota; class Nanobdellia; order Pacearchaeales; family GW2011-AR1; genus VGKP01. The sequence goes on along the minus strand of CAYWEK010000048.1, from coordinate 1,157 downwards.
TTTGACAATCACAAATATTGATATTGATAATGATGGAATAATGGATTCATACACAGCAAATAGTTTAATGCCTGTACCGGTTAAATTTGATTCAATGGCATCCTATTATGGCAGGAATGGTGATAATATTGAAGGTACCGTAAGTAATAATGGATACTATACTACATTTTATAATGGGCCGGACTATTTATTTAATTATTTTATAGTAAATAATAAAACGTTCTACACTTTAACTGATAGACTTGGAAGTGGAGATCTCAGCAAAGATGAATTAGAATACAAAACTATAAAGGTGAATACTCCTGGATCAATTGCACATGGGCTTGCATATTCTCCAATAGAACCACGAGACACGAGGGTAAATGAAGGAGATACTATCTGTATTGTCGGCCTTAACTTTAATAAAGATCAATATGAATTCTTAAAAGAATTTGATAACAATACCACTAGCAACAACCCATTAATTGATAATATCTACGACCAATTGAAACTACCAACTAACCTGCCCACTAATATTGAACCTGCCGATAAAGCCGCGGGGTATTTCTTTATTTATTCTGTCTCAAAGATTAGCAAGGTGTTCAATGACAAAACACACTATTAAATGAGGTATTTAGACTTTTAACAGTTGTCAGCTAGCACTATGTTATTTCTTAATCAACATATTCTGCCGCGTGTGTTCCAACCCAGTCGCTCCCAGCTGGAAGGCGCGGGGCAGGCAAGTCATGCCTCTGGCGTGATGGCGCCTTCGGCGCTCACTGACAAACGGAAGGGGCCTTCAACGATTTCGCCGCGCGACAGTACGCAGGAATTCATATGATCGGCAGATACGTCCGCGCAATGAACTACATGGAATTAGCTGTTCGCCGCCGCAACTTACTTCTCCCGCTGCTCTTTAGCGGGGGCTCCGGTCCGTTAGAACGCGCAAAATGCTTATTTCGTTTTTCAAGTGGTTAGTCGAAATGCCGGCCAAAATAAATTAAAGGGCGGGAGCGGGGCAGGAAAGATTCGCCGCATCGTGCGGCGCAAGAATATTATTTTTTCCGGATGACCGCGAAATTCATTTTCCATTCCCCAAGCTCTTTATCATTAGTTTCAAAAAACTTGATTGACTCGATTTCCCAACTTTCAGAAAATAATCCTTTAAGTTCGTTATC
>CAYWEK010000047.1:0-4015 GCA_964457475.1 Candidatus Woesearchaeota archaeon | reverse complement strand
ATATATGAAAAGTCAAGAAAAAAGAATGTAAAAGGTAAGAAGTTCTATATGATGGATGGACCCCCCTATGCGACGGGCCATATTCACATGGGTACTGCTCTGAACAAGATACTGAAGGACATCTCAATGCGCGCCCGTAGATTACAGGGTTTTGATGTTTTTGATCGCCCAGGATATGATTCACATGGAGTCCCCATAGAATTTCAGGTTGAAAAAGAGATAGGCTCAAAAAATAGAAAAGACATTGAAAAATATGGGGTGGAAAAATTCGTGAAAAGGTGTAGAGAGTTTGCAACCCAGCATATAGATGTAATGAATTCTGAGTTTGTAAATCTTGGAGTTTGGATGGATTGGAAAAATCCATATATCACTCTAAATGATGAGTATATAGAGGCAATCTGGCACGCTTTCAAAGAGGCCGACAAAAAAGATCTTCTTTATCTTGGAAAATATCCAGTTCATGTTTGTACAAGATGTGGTACTGCGGTCGCATTCAATGAGATAGAATATGGAAAGCAGAAAGATACTTCAATTTATGTCAAATTTCCTCTAAAAAACAAGAAAAATACCTTCTTAATAATCTGGACAACAACTCCTTGGACTCTCCCTGGAAATACCGGAGTAATGGTTAATCCAAATGTTGATTATCAGGAAGTAGAAGTTTCCGAGGGAGAAAGATGGATTATTGCAAAAGACCTTGTTCCAAAAATAATGGCCTCTCTCGAGCGAGGTTTTACTTTAAAATCAGAATTCAAAGGAAAAAAGATGGAAGGATGGGAATATGAGAGTCCTTTGTCAAAAAATCTTAACTTAAAATTAAAGAATGCTTACAAGGTTGTTCTTTCTGCCAGATATGTAACAACGGAAGATGGTTCGGGTTTGGTACATTGCGCTCCAGGTCATGGAAAGGAAGATTATGAAGTGGGAAAAGAATACAAATTAGACATGCCTTCTCCCGTGGGAATAGATGGCATCCTTACAACAGAAGCTGGGAAATACGCTGGAAAAAAAGCAAGAGAAGTTGATGCAGAAATTATATCTGATTTAGAGAAAGATGGATTTTTAGTTTACAAGCATGTCTATGAACACGATTATCCTCTTTGCTGGAGAGACAAATCTCCTTTGATTATGATTTCACAGCCCCAATGGTTCCTGAAAATATCAAGCATACAGAAAAAAATTCTTAAGGAAAATGAAAAAACAGATTGGAATCCTGAATGGATGAAATCAAGAATGAAAGCATGGTTGGAGGGAATTAGCGACTGGCCAGTTTCAAGGCAAAGATATTGGGGAACTCCTCTCCCGATATGGATAAACGAAGAAAGTGGTGAAAAGATAGTGGTTGGTAGTGTTGAAGAACTAAAGAAGCTTTCAGGCAAGTCCAAAATAGATTTGCATAAACCAGGCATAGACGAAGTAATTATAGAAAAAAGCGGAAAGAAATTCAAAAGAGTCAGCGAGGTTCTTGACGTATGGTTTGATTCAGGTGTTTCAAGCTGGGCCGCTCTCGAATATCCTGGAAAGAAAGAAAAATTTGATAAATTCTGGCCTGCAGATCTAAATATAGAGGGAAAAGATCAGATAAGAGGTTGGTGGAATTCACAAATTATCTTATCAGAAATAGCATTTGGCAAGAAACCATTTGAAAATATAGTGGTTCACGGCATGATTCTTGATCTTGGGAAGAAAAAGATGTCAAAATCACTTGGCAATGTGGTCTCTCCGGCAGATGTAATAAGTAAGTACAGCAGGGATTATTTAAGATATTATTTTGCAAAATTGTCAAAGGGAGAGGATTTTGCCTATGATGAAAAAGAAATGGGCGAAATAGGAAAGACATTTATGGTTTTATCAAACATAAACAATTTTGTAAGTCAGTTAAAGAGAAAAAAATCAGAGATAAGTGTTGAGGATAAATGGATATTGTCAAGATATAATTCAATGCTTGATAAAGTAACTTCTTTTTATAATAATTACAAACTTCCTGAAGCAGTTCAAGCAATTGAAGAATTTATGATGCTTGATTTAAGTAGGAAATACATTCAGATGATAAGGGAGAGGTCTGATGAAACCTATGACCTTCTTAATGAAATAAGAATCGGTTTGGTAAAGATTCTTGCACCGATTATTCCATTCACGGCTGAAAAAATGTGGAAAAATCTCAACCAAAAGGATGAATCAGTTCATCTTAGTGACTGGCCAAAAGTAAATAAGAAAAAAATAGATGAAAATTTGGAGAAAGAATTTGGTGTAGCATTAAGATTAATTGAAATTGGCCTTTCAGAAAGAGATAATGTAAAAATAGGGCTTAAATGGCCTCTTGCTAAGGCAACAGTCTATTCTAAGTACCAGATTTCAAAGCCAATTATTGGGATAATTGCCAAGCAGCTAAATGTTAAAGTTGTAGAAATAAAGAAATCGGAAGAAAATAAAGTTGAATTGGACATAAAAATGACTCCTGAGTTGGAAGCGGAGGGATATGCCCGCGAGTTTGCCAGAAATATTCAGTCTCTTAGAAAAAAATCGGGCTTACAAAAGGGTCAAATGATTAAATTAGAAGTCTTTTGCAGCCCTAAAATGCAATCAATACTTAGTAAGAATATTCACTTCCTCCTAGAGAGAACAAATTCAAATAAGATAATTTTTAGCGATGATAAATCTGGTAATAAAGAAAATATTTTTAAGATAAAAGATGATGAAATTTCTACGAAATTTTTGTAATTCTATAGGAATACATTCTGGAAAAAGATTTAAATACTCTTCTTCATTCAAAAAAGCATAGAGGCTGATAATCGCTCATGATAATTAAGGAAGAATTTTTAAGTAGGCTCAGAAAGATTTTTGATTTAAATTTGTATGAGGCTCGTGTTTGGACTGCTTTGTTGTCAAGAGGGGTTTCAACTGCTGGTGAGTTGAGCAATATTTCTGATGTACCAAGATCAAGAACATATGACATTCTAGAGTCTCTTGAAAAGAAAGGATTTATTGTGATGCGCATTGGAAAGCCGATTAAATTTGTCGCTTTAAAGCCGGAAGAGGTTATTGAAAGGGTCAAGAGAAATCTTGTTGTTAATGCTCAAGAAAAAAGTAAGAGACTTGAAAAACTAAGGAAAGATGAGGTTCTTGATGAGCTTACTTCTCTTTATACTAATGGTGTCAAATTTGTTGAACCAAGTGATTTATCGGGAAGTTTGAGGGGCAGACAAAATATGTACAATCATCTTGACATGATGATTCGTGGTGCTGAAAAAGCTATTACAATTGTTACCACAGCTGAAGGATTGAATAGAAAGATGGAAATGCTTGCTCCTGCTTTGGAGAAAGCAAAGAAGAGAGGAGTATCAATAAGGATTGCTGCGCCTATTGTTTCTGAAAACCTTAAGTTTGCTAAGGACTTGGCAAAAGTTGCTGAAGTAAGAGATTCTTCCGGTCTTGGATTGAATGGCAGATTTGTTATTATTGATTCAGAAGAATTGATGTTCATGCTGCTTGATGACAAGACTGTTCATCCAAATTATGATGTTGCAGTCTGGCTTTCAACGGAATTCTTTGCTCGCGCACTTGAACAGCTGTTTGAAGTTGCATGGAAAGAATTCACTCCCTTAAGCAAGGCAGTCATAAAGGGTAGATAATCTTATTTTATCAATAACATAATTTAAATAGGGAATTTTTTATTATTAATTATGGGAAATAGTTGTTTCATTGATGCACATTGCCATCTTGATGATTATGAGAATATTGAAGAAATAATTAATAATGCAATAAAAGCTGATGTGAAAATTATGATTGCCCAGGGAACTGATTTTGATAGCAATAGGAAAGTTTTGGAATTAGCTTCTGAATATCCTGAAATAAAAGCTGCGCTTGGGCTTTATCCCATTAGCGCACTTAAATTAACAGATTCTAAAATAGAAGAAGAATTACATTTTATTAAAAAAAATAAGGAAAAGGTGTTTGCTATAGGGGAGGTAGGAATTGATTTTAAGGAAGACACTGATAACCATCAAAGACAAAT
>CAYWEK010000046.1:0-4132 GCA_964457475.1 Candidatus Woesearchaeota archaeon | reverse complement strand
AACTATACATTAATAGAAAAAATATATATATAAACAATAAATATAAATTCATAATGACTATTATAAGCTTTTCCATAATTTAATGGTTGTGGACAAGAACTTATTTAAATAAGATTTTTCTATTATATTTATGTTAAAGTTAAAGCCTTCAATGAAAATTCACAGAAGATATCTTCTTCTATCTGCTCAGAATAAAGATCAGGTTGAAAAGGTAATTCTTGATTATGTAGGAATACTTGGATGGGCGAAGGCAAAACCTTTCTTTGTATTACAAAAAGGCAAAATAATTCTAGCCATAGACCGGGCAGCCATTAACGATATAAGGGCCTCTTTTGAAATCTCAAAGGAAAATATCAAAGTGATAAGAGTTTCAGGCACCTTGAAAGGTCTTGGTAAAAAGGTTTAATAAATCTCTTTTTCTTTTAAGAAGATGAAAAAGGGAGCACAGTTTCAAGTATCCTTTGGTGTTATCTTCTCTATAATAGTTATTGTTGCGACTCTTGCAATTGCAGGATATATAATCATACAATTCCTTAACACTGGAAATAATACTCAATGTAAACTCTTTGTCTCCGACCTTCAAAAAAAGATTAATGAAGCGTGGTCTTCTGACGGCGCATCTTCATATGTTTTTTCTGAATCAGTACCATCAGGAACTAATCAACTCTGCTTTGGCTATATCAATGATACCTCACCGAGTACAAATGATGCGCAAATACAACAGAACATAACAAATTATGCAACATACCAAAGTAATACTTTCTTTTATCCGAGAAATTCCTGTGGAGGAAGCAGTTTCTATTATACTTTACAGCACATAGAAACAAATGGTTTCTTCTGTATAAAAATTATAAATGGAAATGCAAATATTGCAATAACAAAAGGTACTTTTGACCCATTGGTTAAATTGAGTAAGCAATAAAGATGGTAAAAAATATACTCTTTATCTGTAAATATAACAGATTCAGGAGTAAAATAGCTGAATATTTGTTTAATAAATTTAATAGAAATAAGAATTACAAGGCAAAGAGTGCTGGTTTAGTAAAGGGTTCGCCTTTAAACTATTTTCAGAAAAGAGTATGCAAAAAAATAGGTATCATACTAAAAGATCCAACCACTGGTCTAAGTTCCAAGCTGTTAAAATGGCAAGATATATTGATTATTGTAGCGGATGATGTTCCCCCGTCAATCTTCAGAGAGAGTAGAATTTCTGGAAAGAAACTGATTGTTTGGAAAGTTAGAGATGTAAGAGAGTATGATGAGAAGAAAGTTATTAATATTGCTAGAGATATAGAGGGGCGAGTAAAAAAATTGGTGAATTCATATGCTTAACAAAAAAGGTTTCGAATTCAGCTTCGGTTGGATATTTGCCATAATCGTGGGAGCAGCAGTAATATTTCTTGCTATTTATTTTTCCACAAGCGTAGTCACCCAGACAAGAAATACACAAGATACTCTTGCAGGACAGCAACTAGGAATAATTCTTTCTCCAGTTGAGACGAGTCTCGAAAGTGCAAAAACATCAGAGATAACATTCCCAGTTGTCACAAGAGTTTACAATACCTGCGATATTTTGGGTAATTTTGGATCACAAAAAATAAGTGTAGCGACCCAATCAGGTGTAGGCGCACAATGGCAGGCACCGGGAGTCCCAAGCGTTTTTTATAATAAATATCTATTTTCAGCGAGCACATTGGAAGCAAAAAATGCCGAAGTATTTGACAAACCTTTTAATTTTCCATATAAAGTGGAGGATCTCATATATATGTGGAATTCTGCCGATAACTATTGTTTTGTTGAAGCTCCAAATGATGTTCAGGATGAGCTAAGTAGTTTATCAATAGCAGATATAAATTTCACATCAGATATAAAGAGTTGCGCTCTAAAAAGCATAAAAGTCTGTTTTATTAGTTCAGGTTGTGATATAGATGTGAATTTAAATTCACAGAGCGTCACAAAAGATGGTCAGGCACTCTATTATACCGGTGAAGACAATTCGCTTCTTTACGCAGCAATATTCTCAGATCCATCAATCTATGAATGTCAGGTTCAAAGATTAATGAAAAGAACATCGGAGCTTGCATTGCTTTATGAGGCAAAATCCGAATCCTTATCTCCAAAGGGGTGCAATTCAGGTCTTGAAGGAGAATTGGCCGTTTTTGCAAACCAAACTCTCTCACTAAACGATTCGATACAAGTAAGGCAATTGTCCTCAATGTCCGATGATCTTGGTAAGAGCAACTCTGCTCTATCATGCAAATTATTTTAAAATGGAAAACAAAAAAGCTCAGATGAAAATACAGGAAATGGCTTTTGTCCTAGTTGCGATAATGATATTTTTCGGTATTGTTGCAATAATCCTTTTCAGAATAAGCATCACTGGATTGCAGCAAAACATTGAGTCTCAAAATACTCAGCAAGCAAATGAACTTGTCCAAAAACTGGCTTCAACTCCCGAATTTGCATTTACCGCAATAGACTGTCAAAACTGCATCGACATGGATAAAGTAATTCTATTAAAAAATAGGACAGATTACAAGTCTTTCTGGGGTCTTGACTTTCTGCAGATACAGACCATTTATCCACAGAAGCAGAGCGAATGCAATTCATTCAACTACCCAAATTGTAGTACGATAACTATCATAAACAATTCGCAAGGAATTCCGCAGAGCGCCTATGTTTCTCTTTGTAGGATGGAATCTAATCAAGGGAACTACGTGCAGTGTGATCTAGGAGTAATATATGCCTCAGGAAAAAGCCTGACTAGCGGGAATAGCTCATGATTTTCAAAAAAGCCCAAGAAGAGATTGTAGGATTTGTGGTAATTGTACTCTTAGTTGTAGTAGTTGGTGTTCTTTACCTTGGCTTTACTCTACAAAATGCTCCTGATAACCAGCAAAAAAGCACCGAGATAAGCTCATTCCTAGATAGCGCAATGCTCTATACAACTGACTGCGCTTTTGGATACCAGCCGAATTATGCCTCTCTTAAGGATCTAATAGGGAACTGTTATCAACAAGCAGGAGAGCAATGTCTTGATGGAAGAGAAGTTTGTTCTACTTTAAATCAGACAATGAAGTCTGTGCTTGATGCCAGCTGGCCAGTTAGTCAAGATGGAAGCAAAAAAGGATACGAATTTGATGCTTTTTATGCTCTAAATACTACAAATTCAGCCAACCAGACAGACATACTCTCTATTACAAACGGAAATTGCTCATCAAACTCATATCAAGAAGGAGATTCATTCTTCTCAGAATATCCTGGAGTTATAACGACCACATTAAAGATATGTTATTAGTAAATTTTTGCTTTAAAAGTTCTTTTAATCAATTAAATCTTTATATTAATAGTAATCATATCTGAAGAAAGCACTGGCTTGAGCCTTTGCCTTTTGCCAGTTTTCTCAGAAATCATCTCTATGAAGCCAAAACGCTCAAGAAGCTTGATATCATCACTCACAGATTTAAAGTCTCTACTAAGTATTTTAGCAAGACCATAGATTGAAGAAGGATTTTTGCTCTTTATAGTAAAAAGAAGTCTTGCCTTTTCATTGCTGAGAAGTTTTCTGAGTGCTGAAAGAGAGTCAAAATCATACTCATTACCTTCATGAGTGAATCTTTTAAAGAAAGTTGAAAAAACTCCTGAATCATCGACGATATTTATCTCTCGGATTTTAGTTTTTTTTGCCATAAGATATATATGTTTGAATTTACCATATATTATATATTATTGTTCTCTATATATATGTTTTTATTAAACATATATAGTATTTTACACCATATATCTATTGAAATTAATCGAAAAACATCTTGTTTCTTTGCGTAGTCACTAAAAGTAACAACGAAAGGTTTATAAAGCATTACATGGCCATTCGAAGAACCCTTCGCTTTAATATGCTGTGTGTTAGAAAGGTTTTTAAAGGCACATTGACTCTACTATTTTACTCTATAAGTTAGAGTACTGGCCAAGTTATACCTCCTTAACAGGATGATATAAACTTCGTCAGAGAGTAGCTTTTCGCTACATGCTCGACACGGCCTGGCGGGTTGCTAATTAAAAAGCAACTTCCTCTAAGAGGAATCCTTCGGGATTGCCAAGAGTACTACAACTGAAAGGAGGTTGAAAAAAATGA
>CAYWEK010000045.1:0-4189 GCA_964457475.1 Candidatus Woesearchaeota archaeon | reverse complement strand
GTCAGGTAATTATACAGTCTGGATAAAATATAATTTTGAAGGGCAACCGGTAATGGATGGAAAATTAGTTATGAGAGTTGGTGACAATGGGACAAATGTAAGTCTGACAAATCTTCCTCCAACAGGATATACGAATTCATGGGCTCCGTTTAACTGGTCTAGGACTGCAAGCATGTATATTCCTTCCGGAAACCAAACAATAGAAATGGCCCAGATTTCTGGCGGGCAATGGATATTCGTTGATGCTTTTGTGCTCACGCAGGATCAAAAATGGAATCCAAATTATAATTTAAGCAGTATATTGGCTGATGGAACCACAACGGTACAATATCCATCAACACCATTATATCTTGTACAGGCAGAGTCAGCTAATTTTCTTACTAACAATAATACGGAGTATAGTGAGGGGGGAGTTGCCAACAATCTTCCGGTATCAGAAAATAATAATCTTATTTGTATAAAACCTAGTGATATACCTAACTGGAGTTCATGGAATGGAGTTCATATGACAATTTATTCGGGAACTCTTGATTATCCTGTAATAGCAGATCTTCCAATTACTAGTATTAACACAACAACGGGAGTGATAAATATCTCGAAATTGTCTTCTTTCGGTAATGGCTCACCAAGGGCAGGCAATAGATTTTATTTCACAAACACAATGAGTGCACTCGATAGCAATAATGAGTGGTTTTATGACAATAATACTAGGATTCTTTATTACAAGAGCGCAGTTAATCCTAATAGTCTTAATGTTGTTGCTTCAAAGCTAAATAGTCTCATCGTTGTTCAGGGCAATGGCAATTTTGCTGGAAATATATACATTAATGGACTAAACTTTACTGATACAAATGATTCAACCATTGGCTATGCGAATAATGTTCTCGGACTTACTGGCTGGGTAGAGGGGTCTATTGAATTAAATCATTCTCAAAGCGTCATAGTATCAAATTCTGATTTTGAGAATCTTGGGGGATATGCAGTTACTCTAGATACGCAGAGCAATCACAATTTTATATATGGAAATACCATGAATAATTTATTTGGGGGGGCGGTAATGCTTGGAGTGACATCCTCTTATACCTATCAGCCTTATGATAATGTCATAGAATATAATTATATTTCCAATACACAGGAGTCTTATCTTCAGGGAGTGGGAGCCATAATGATACGCAGCGGAAGTTACAATCTCATATCTCATAACACGATTATTAATTCTTCGAGCGTAGGCATTGGGGCAGATTCCAGCCCTATTTCCCCAAGTACTGCATCAAATTCATTTAATAATATAATAGAATATAATTTCATTAAGGATTCTAACCTCGATACGGATGATTCTGGTCCTATCTATGTATGGGCTCAATCGGTAGCATTTGATCAGGGGTATATAATAAGATATAACTTTTTGGATAATTCTGGTGGAATATGTACAAAGACTGATGGGGAAATAGTGGCTCCATGTATGACAAACAGCATCTATATGGATGAAGGCTTCAGCGGAGCAGATGTATATGGCAATATAGTAAAAAATTCCTTTTTGTCAGCATTGTCGAGCAATAGCGGAAGAGATATTTCAATACATAATAATATATTTTTCAATACGAATTATTCAAGTGAATCGCTGATGAATTATGCTAACTGGTATGATACTCTTTCTAATCAGAGTCTTACAAATAACATCATTGTAACTCAAAATCCATATCTTGGTCTGGGGGTAAATGGATATGCATGGAATAGCACACTTTTCTCTTCTATTAACAACAATGTTTACTGGACGATAAATACATCTGCCAGTATATTCCCTGCTGGTGGGAATTGGGCGCAGTGGAAGGCTGCAGGATATGATACTCAGTCGGTGATTGCAGATCCTCTTTTTGTAGATTCGGCAAACAATAATTTCACATTGCAATCTAATTCTCCTGCTCTTCAGTTAGGATTCCAGCAGATTCCACAGCAAAAAATGGGCAGCACAGGATATCCAAATTTTGCCGGGCCTATTTTCAATCAAGTAGTTAATAAACAGACAAGCGTTGGCCAAAATATTCAGTTCAATGTGAATGCTACGGATTACAATGATCATTTCTCATTGGCCGGTTATAATATGCCTCAGAATGCACAATTCGATAGTAATACGGGAGCGTTTTCATGGACTCCTACTCAGCCGGGAACCTATGACTTGCATTTCTTTGCTGAAGATTCAAATCAGCTTGCTGATTATATGGAAGTTGACATAAATGTAACTGGCAATTCAAGCTATTACTGGCCTCTTGACGAAGGAAGTGGAAATACTGCCCATGAGCAGACTTTCGGACAAAATAATGGATTAGTTACTTTTTATTCAGGGGCTAGTTCCCATTGGGCACCGGGCAAAAAAGGAAGTTCGATCTTTTTTGGAGGAGATGGGAGCGGTACATTGTTATTGCGAAATCCTAATTACCAATTGTTCCCAGCAAATAATCAGGCATTTTCAATTGCATTGTGGTTTAATGCGACCAATATAACTTATGCAGGCAATCCTTCGGTCACTTCATTCTTGCTTATGAGTGCTGAAGGCTATTTGGGTGGAGGATTTAGATATGCAATAATACGTCAGCCTTTAAGCACTAGTCCTCCGAAGCTTATATTTTGGTCAAGTGCAAGTGGTGGCACTCTTGAAGTTGATTCAAATCAGGTAATAAATCCAGGACAGTGGTATTTTGCAGTTATTTCCTATAATGGCACGGGAGCAACAATGTATCTTAATGGTATGGCTGATTCAAGCGGAACTGGTGTTGTGAGATCTTCAAAAGTTCCTTTGACTGTCTCAGGAAATTTAGGCGGTATGCCTCCATTTAGTGGGAATATTGATGAGCTAAGAATATATAACAGAGCTTTGAGTGCATCTGAAGTATCAAGCCTGTATAATAGCTATAGCTAATTTTAATTTGTTTTAAGAACATTTAAATATATTATTAATCTATTAAAAAAGTGAAAAAGAGTGTAATTGGCGTTAAGAAAGCGCAGAGCAATGTCGTTTCCACAGTTTTAATAATTCTATTGGTTGTTGCCGCAGTTGCAATAGTAGGAGCAATAATCCTGAATGTTACAAACAAGAGCAGTACAACAATCAGCGGTGCAGCATTATGCAATGATATTGTGTTAACTCCAACAAGTTGTGTTTACAATAATACAAATACTTACGGGACATTTAGCATTAATATCAATGGGGACATAAGTCTTCTTAATGTTACATTGACTTTTTATAATCGGCTGGGAGATACGGCAATCAGATTCATTCCGGGGAGCGGATTGACTAATTTACAGACAAATTCCTTTTTGTTCACCAAAGACAATAGTGTAAATCCGAGCTCAAGAATAAGTATCTATGGCGTCATTCAGGGTAGTGGTGGAACAACTGCAATTTGTCAGCAATCGGTGATAATACCTTGCTCAAGCATTTCTAACAATTATGTAATCGGCGCAGGCAGTCCGGGAGTCGGGGAAATAGGTGGAGCAAGCACAGCAACATATTCTGATGGTGGTAATAGTCAAATATCAGATCTTTCTCCCAACTCTAATTCTGCATCAACGATGGGAACAATATGCGAAGCAACTTCTGGACATAAGTGTTGGTATGTTGATTCTTCACTGCCAAGTTCTGGAACACATGATGGAACATCCTGGGCAACTGCCTGGACTGGCGTAGGCAGCATAAAGAGCGTTTCAGGAGGAGATTTCGTTTATATTTCCGGAGGACCAACCGGAAGCTCTCAGACCTATAGCACAAGCAGCTGGAAACCAACGGGTGGAAGCGCAGGAAATCCTATTACCTATAAGATCGGTCAGGATTTATCACATGATGGAAATGTATTCTTTAATGGAAGTGGCATATGGCTTACTGGTTCAAGCTATGAAACTATTAGTGGAGATGCGGGCGATGGACAGATGCATTTTATCTTGAATAATGGATATAGTCAGGCGGCAAACACTGGAAGCACTACTGGATTAAGAATAAGTTACATTAATTTCAGTAGTTATTTGGGTGATGGAATAGATGGCCAGGGAGTAATGCAATTTGAATTGGATCATATTTGGGCCAGAATTAATGGAACAGTCGACCATTTCATGTCTTCTGGAATTCATGATCCTGGATTTGATGGAAGCAAGATTCATGATAATACAATTTATGTGCCTAAGGAAAGTAACAGCG
>CAYWEK010000044.1:0-4292 GCA_964457475.1 Candidatus Woesearchaeota archaeon | reverse complement strand
AGATTCCCCTAGATACAAAGAAAGTGTTGGTACAATAAAATACCTTATGAAAAATAAGGCAAGAGTTGTGATAATAGCACATCAGGGGAGAAAAGGAGATAATGATTTTACTTCTCTAAAACAGCATGCCTGGATATTAACTAAGCATATTGGAAAAAAAGTTAATTATATTGATGATTTATTTGGAAACAAGGCTAAAAAAGAGATTGGGAATCTTAAATCTGGGAATGTAATATTGTTGAAAAATGTCAGAAGCTATGATGATGAAACGAATATCAATAAAAAAGATAATAATTATATCGATTTTTGCAAGATTTTTGATGTCTATGTTAATGATGCATTTTCAGTCTGTCATAGGAAGCAGGGAAGCATAATTTTACCGCCAAAATATATTCCAGGTTATTTAGGACTAGGAATGCAAAAAGAAATATCTGCTCTTAAAAACTTTGAAATTAAGAATAGACCTATAGTTTATCTTATAGGCGGGGAGAAAGTCGAGGATTACTTACCTATTTTTTCCAAGCTGAATAATAAGAATAATAAGATCATAGCCTCAGGCGTTTTTGCTAATATCCTGCTTGTTGCTAGAGGATATGATTTGGGTTATGAAAACAAATGGTTGAAAGAGAATGGTTATATCAAAATGCTTCCTCAGTTGAAGCAGATTTATAAAAAATACCGGAATCAAATAATATTGCCTATTGATTTTGCTTTTGATATTCATGGAAGAAAGGAATTTCCACTTTCAAAGATGCCATTTAGATATAAAATATGGGATATAGGTCATGAAACTGTCAAAATTTACAAAAATTATCTGAAAAAGAGCAAAGCAATTTTTATGAAAGGCCCTCTTGGATTCTCAGAAATAAATGATTTCAGTTATGGGACTGTTGAAATATTGAGAGAAATATCCAGACTATCTAAGAATAAAAAATTATTCTCACTTCTCGGAGGCGGGCATTTAACCACTAGCATATCTAAGTACAAAATACAAGATAACTTCTCCCATATATCTCTTTCTGGAGGGGCATTATTAGCATATATTTCTGGAGAAAAATTGCCCGGTGTTGAAGCACTGAAAAGATAATTTACTCACCCATAACTGCCATTTCTTTCTTTTCCTGCTTAGTTTTGGCGTTAATTAAGAACGCTGTAAGCGCACCGAGAGCTAGGATTATTGATGCGACAAAGAATACCGTATCATACCCCATGGTTTGGGCTTTCAATATAACTAATTCAACTACTTGCTGGTAAACTTTAGGATCAAAGGAATTAATAACAGTATTTTTCGCTATGCTTAAAACATGTCTTTCTATTGAATTCTGTAGAACAGTAGCAAATATAGCTATTCCAAATGCTCCGGCTATGCTTCTTATTAATGTAAACATTGATGATGCCATTCCTGCCTCATGCTCGGGAACTGAAGAGGTAATAAGAGTTGTTCTTTGGGCCATTCCAAAACCTATGCCTGCTGCCATTATTACTAGGGGCACTATGAGATCAGTGGCTGTTGATCTGGCATCTATGTGTGATAGAAGATAAATTCCTATTGCTCCTATTGCAGTGCTTATGAATATTATATATTTTGGATTGACTTTACCGATAAATGATCCTCCAAGTGGTGAAAATAACATAAATGTAAAAGCCATAGGTATGAAGAGATAACCTGCTTGTGTTGAAGTATATCCTAGAAATGTCTGTGCAAACACTGGAATGAGAAATACACAGCCCATAAATCCTAGGAAAACCACAAAATTATTTATGAGAGTTGCAGTGAGTATTCTATTTCTGAATATATTGAAGTCAACGATTGGTTCTTTGTGTCCTTTCTCAATAAAGTAGAATGAGATGAATGAAAGCAAAGATACAATATATGTGGCGACACTCGCTAATGAAGTCCAGCCCCAGCTCTGACCTTGATCAAGAACAAGAACAAGCGAAGATAATGCTATTCCTAGAACTACTGAACCTTGCCAATCGAAAGTAGAGGTTTTAGTATTTGAAACTGATTCATGAATGAATATGTAAGCCATAATAATGCCTAAAAGTCCTATTGGAAGATTTATAAGGAAAATAGAACGCCAACCGAAATTATCTATTAATGGGCCACCAATAAGTGGACCTAATACCGCGGCAGAGGCAAATGAAGCAGACCATATTCCCAGTGCTTGTGCTCTCGATTTCGCCTCTTTGAATGTTATTGTTATGATGGCCATTGCAGTTGGATAATTTGCAGAGATTGCAACTGCTTGGATTATTCTAAAGATTATCATTGAAGTAAGATTCCAAGCTAATCCAGCCAAAACAGAACCTACAATAAATATACTAAATCCTATAAGATACACTCTTTTTCTTCCTCTTGTGTCCCCTAACTTTCCCCAAATGGGCACGAAGACTGCGTTTGCGATAATATATGCTGTTGCTATCCATCCCGCGGCAGAAACGGTTATGTTAAAAGCCTGTATTATTTTTGGAATTGCAAGATTGACAATTGTTTGATCTATGACTCCAAGAAAAGTTCCTATGCTAACTGTAAAAAGAACCCACCACTTTGTATTTGATTCATCCATTTTGGAAAGGGTTAGATATAAACCCACATCCTGGCAGACATCCCATTCTTCAATTCAGGATATTTATTGACGTCAAACTTAACATAAACATCGAAATCATTTTCCGCTCTCTGATCAGAAATACTAAATACTATATCTGACTGTCTAGAAGTTGGGCTTATGGAGTCAACTGTTCCTTGATATTGTTTGCTGCCAAAGGTATCAACAGTAAATACAACTGTCTGGCCAACTTTTATTTCGCTGAGTCCCTGATTCTCTTGGACGTGGCCAACTACTCTTAGAGATTGCGGATCAACCATTTGAACTACTGGAGTTCCAGGAGTAACATATTGTCCTGGTGTATTCTGTACAGAAGTTATTAGTCCAGATGTACCTGTTTTTATGGGCTGTCCTGAAACTTCAGCAACAACTATATTCTCCGCCACACTATCGCCTTCCTTGACAAAAACTCTATCAAGAACTCCTGGAGAAGAAGGACTTAATGTTATTAGCGGAGCATAAATGCTGGCTTTGTCTATATAAACTCTTGATGAGGTTGTCTGCCAATAGGCTATCGCTCCAATAAGAACTGTGACTACAATTACTATTACTGCTAGAAGAAAATAATGATGATTAACGAAGCTTAGAACTTTACCTCTATTCGCTTCTCTCGCCTGATGATGTGCAACATTTTTCTTTTCCATTAAGATAAGACTACTTCCTATTTATATTTTTAATTTGCTTTCTTCTAACAAATAGCATTGCTATTATACCAATTATGAAACCGATTAGTGCATATATCCATTTTGTGGCTGGGCTGCTTACTTCAACATTACCTGAACTTACAGGATTTATCCCCTGAAGAGAAATTGTTTTTTGAAGTTCACTTCTTGCTCCCGATGAATCTGTGTAGTCGATATTGAAAGTTATATTCTGCTCGTTATTAGACACTGAAAGAGGGGCTGTGAACTTTGTAAAATCTCCAGTATTGAGATTTCCTATGACAAATATTCTGTCTCCAAGAAATTGTAGGCCATTTTCAGGTTGTATTGATACGCTCAGAGAGTTTGCATTGTTCTGTCCAGTGTTTGAAATTAAAAATGTATAACCTTGTGAATCTGCCTTCTGCAAGTCAACAGTAAAATCAGTCTTTGTCTTGTCAACAGTTATAGGGAGATTGACAACCGTCCCGTAATCTTGTGGGCTTGTATAAGAAGTAAGTTTAATATAGCTAACTCCAGGATTTGCATTCGGATCAACATTTACATGATATTTTAGAATAACTTGATTTGCTTGTGAGACTGTTTCCCCAGGCTTTCTGGCAGCATAAGCATTCTGTGTTCCGTAGATTAAGCCATAGTCTTGCTCAAGAGATTCGTTTGAAGAGAATGGATAATCTAGACCTAGGACGAATTTCGCATTGCTTGCGTCATTCTGCCCAATGTTTTCAACCTTAAGCCATAAATCAAAAGAGTCTGCAGGACTGACTGGGTATGGTTCATACTTCAATACTTGAACAACGAATTGGGGATTAACTGATTGCCCAGCTTGGGCAGTCGTAAAACTATTATTTTGATATACATTATCTGCGTTTACAATGCCGATTAAGCTTGAACATACTAGTATGACAAGCATAAATGACAAATAACTCTTTTTCATAAATGGATTAGTAAAATTGGCTTTATAAGGTTTATGATAGATTTAACGAATAGATAGGTCATGATAAAAGAAATAGCCATTCTT
>CAYWEK010000043.1:0-4521 GCA_964457475.1 Candidatus Woesearchaeota archaeon | reverse complement strand
AGACCATTTCTTGCATCAACACCATTTGCATTCGCCCCAGATATTGAGTGGCCTTGACCATCCAAAGTGATATTATTTGCCCTTATATCAAAGCAGTCAGAACTTGGTTGTGACTGAAGATTACCTGTCAACTTGTAAATAGTATTAATTTGACTAAGAGTTCCACATGCATTTATAGAGACAGTAGTATATTGAACTCCAACTCCACCATTACCTTGTTGGTTTGACTGGTTATTTTGTGACAATTGATTACCATTACCATTATTGACAAAGGTTGATGTGTTAGCACCATTTATCTGACCTACCCCTGAGATAGTTGCAATGGTGCAAGGTATAGATACTGATGAAGGACATATTGCTGTAGTTCCATCATTTGATTTTATTACAGCATAAATACTAAGCTTTGAACTTGGATCTACAGTGTTGTCTTTTGTGAGCAAGAATGAATTTGTCTGAAGGTTACCAATATTAGCACCAGGAACTACTTTAATCACAGTATCTCCCTGCTTATTGTATAGAGTCAAAGTCGCATTAACAAGAGTCGTATTTCCATTAATATTTGTACTGAATAATCCAAATGTATTTGTATTATTATAAACGCAGCTCGTTGGCTTTAAAACAACATTATTACATAAGGCAGTGTTGCTGACACTCGCACCACCTCTATTGACAACATTAAGAATTATCGCTCCAATTATTGCAACCGCAGCAACAACAAGAAGTATAATCAATACAGTAGAAACAACATCACTCTGTGCTTTATTATTATACATTTTCCTCTTCCTTTATCATTTTAACAGACATTATGACTATTTAAATGTTTTTTTTCAATATTCTCACTCATAAAAAATCGACCATCAGGCTTAAAACTGCCAATTTTCTATTAGAAACATGAAACCAGAAATGAAACCCGCATTCGAAAAAAGAATGCTCTCTCTAATGAAAAATGATGAAGACTTCAAAAAATTCAGCGAAATAATCCATATTTCTCCAAGAAATTTTATCAGATGCAACACGATAAAAATTAGTCCTGAAAATCTGATTAAAAAACTAAATAAAAAATGGATTGTTGAGCAACCCTATGAAAACTATCCTGAAATAATCTTAATAAATCAAAAACTTGGTCCTGGAGAACTGGGTAATGCAATAGAACACTTACTAGGATATTATTACATACAAGAAATTTCATCAATGATGTCGGCGATTGCACTTAATCCACAGCCGGGAGAGATACTTATTGATCTTTGCGCTTCACCTGGCTCAAAAACAACTCAAATGGCTGCAAAAATGGAAAACAATGGAACGTTAATTGCAAACGATCTAAAAATGGACAGAATAGCAATTCTCGCATCTAATCTTGAAAGATGCGGCGTCACAAATCAGATAGTCACAAAAAATGATGCAATAGGTTTATGCTCAAAACTCTCAAAGAATAACATTAAATTTGACAAAATATTGCTTGACGCTCCTTGCTCTGGAGAAGGAACTCTGCGTTCAAGTCCAAAAACTTTTCTCATGTGGAATGAAAAAGTTGTAAAAAATCTATCAAGACAACAGAAAAAACTATTAGCTTTCGCATTAAAATGCCTAAAAAAAGGAGGCACTTTAGTATATAGTACATGTACCCATGCGCCCGAGGAAAATGAAGAAGTTATTGACTTTGCATTAAAGAATTTCCCAGTAAAAGTTGAACCTATAGATCTTCCTCTCAAAACAAGACAAGGTTTAGCAGAATGGGAAGGCGATGTTTTTAATAAAGAAGTAGAAAAATGCTGTCGAATTTATCCTCAGGACAATGATAGTGAAGGCTTTTTTGTCGCTAAAATGACCCTGCTAGAGGAAATAAAATGAACATCCATTTTATAAAAAGTACTGAAAAAAGAAGAATTGTAGAAAACTTGAATGAACAGTTCGGTATAGAAGAACTTCCATATTTACTGATAGAATCGGGAAAGGAAAAAATAAGAGCATTTTCAGGCTCTCTTTCTAAGGATGAAATTGCAAAAATTAGTGAAATTGCAAACTTAGAAACAATAGGATTGTATATATTGAAAAAAGAAAGTGATTTCAGACTCAGTCTTGATGCCTGTCTTATGCTTTCTAATCAGATAACAAAAAACATAATTGAAATTGATGAAAAACAGTTCAATGAATGGATTCGTGGTCTTGACTTGCAGCTTGAAAAGCCTCAGGGAACATATGTAATAAAATTTGGAGAAGATTTTATCGGCTGCGGAAGATCAAACGGCAAAACAATATTCAACTATGTGCCTAAAGACAGAAGACTGAAAAAACAATTAATAGCCTAAAGACACAACAAACTCTTTTAGATGTGTTCCAACCAAAACCGCATCAGCCCCTTCTTTGATATCTTTAACTGTTCTGATTCCACTTGCCTGACATAACCATCCTTTCCAAAGTTTTCTGGCTTCTTCAAATTTCTCAGATTTCATGATATCTCTATTTTCTTTAAAACTAGTTTCCAAATCTCTAGAATTCCAAACAACTCTACAGCCTTTAGGTATATTACTCAATAATTCCAAGTTTCTAGGCTCAATAAAACATTTGCTAAGATACAAACTATCAGGTATTCTGTTATAAACAAGAACATAATCTGCTCCAAATGATAAAGATCTTTTGATATCAGAATCTGATAAATGAAGGCCCTTCGCAAGAATGTATTTCATAGTACTTTTCTTCAATTCAGCAATTAGTTCAGGATATCCTCCCCATCTTGAATCAATATGTACAGAAATTATATCCCCCACCAAGTCAGCAATATTAAACAACTCATCACTTCCCTCTTTTGACTTATATCCAAATGGAGATTGCGTTTTTACCTCCGCGATTATCTCAATTCCTTTATACATCATAATTCAATGATGCGCGACTATAAAATAGTTTTTAAAGGGATATTCTCTCATCAAAGCATGACAGAAAAGCAATATGGTGGAACAAGCTCATTCGGAGTAAAAGATAAATTTGCCCCAAATAATATGAAAAATAATGCAGGTTTAGACAAAACTAACTCTGCAAAATATGTACCTGATAAAGATTATCAGGAATTATCAGAAGATGTGATAGAAGATCTGAAAAAAGCAGGAAAAATTGCCTCAGAAACCGTAAGATTTGCAAAGGGATTCATAAAAAAAGATATGTCTCTATTGGAAATAGCTGAAAAAATAGAAGCAAAAATCTTTGAGCTTGGCGGCAAGCCCGCATTTCCGGTAAATCTATCCATTAATGAGGTAGCTGCTCATTCAACCCCTTCATATAACGACTCTTCTCTCGCATACGGATTGTTAAAAGTTGATATCGGTGTTCATATTCAAGGCCATATTGCAGATACAGCATTTTCAATTGACCTTGAAAACTTAGAAGAAAATAAAAAGCTTATTGAGTCTGCTGAGAGTGCATTAAAAGAAGCAGTTGAAGTTTTCTCTCTAACAACATCACTAGGTAAAATAGGTAAGATTATTGAAGATAAGATAAAATCCTTTGGATTCCAGCCAGTATCAAACTTATCAGGTCATTCAATTGAGCAATATAATCTCCATTCAGGCGTTACAATACCGAATTATGATAATTCTAGAGAGAAATATCTGGAAAATGGTGTCTATGCAGTTGAGCCCTTTGCAACTTCAGGTTTGGGTGCTGTAAAAGACGGCAAACCATCAGGAATATATCATATTGAAAAAGAAGGCTCCGTAAGAGATTCATTTGCTCGCACAGTCTTGCAATTCATAAAAGATGAATACAAAACGCTTCCTTTCTGTACACGTTGGATATATAAGAAATTTGGCGCACGCGGATTAATTGCGATGAAAAGAATTGAAGAAGCATCTCTCCTTCATTCTCATCACCAATTGATTGAGACTGGAAAAGGCAAAGTCGCACAGGCAGAGCATACTATAATTCTTACAGGAAATGAAAAGATAATTACAACTCTCTAAAAATCAAAAAGAATTATCTATTGGCCCTCTCTAAAGCCGCTCTCAGACCACGAGAATATCTTCTACCACGTACGCGTGTTATCACAACCATTGCAATTATTAAGATTGTTACGGCAACAACTACTATGTATATCGTGGTATTACTTAGATTAATAATTGGTTGACTTACTCTCTGATTTATACTGCTCTCATTACTGCTTATATTATTCGTTTCACTAGTCTGAGAATTATATTTTCCGCCCTCTGTGCTCTGATTTGCTACATTATTGGTGCTTCCTGAACTTGAACTTTCTCCAACACTATTACCAGTGATTAATTGATTTGATCCATCAACAACTTGATATGCTGTAAAGTGATTGACATCAAACGTCAATGTTTGTGATGCAGAGTCATACAATACATTTGAGCAGTCACTTCCACAGACATTACCATCTTCGAGTATCTGTGGGACTCCAAATGTTATATTATAAAATGTTAATTTTGCTTGTCTGTTTAGCAATGGATTTTGTTCCGCAGATATACTTATCGTGTCTTGACTTATGTTTATTCCATTACTTAGGTTTAGATT
>CAYWEK010000042.1:3570-5118 GCA_964457475.1 Candidatus Woesearchaeota archaeon | reverse complement strand
TTTGACTTTCCGCTTAAGTGGTTTGGTACAAATATCCTTAATATAGAGTTGATAAGAGAGTTTGCAACGATTATCATGCTTGTAAGTATTGTAATTCTAGTTGGAAAGAAATTTTATGAAAGATTTGCTTACTTTATCTATGCTTTTGCAATTTGGGATATATTTTATTACATCTTCCTTAAACTAACATTGAATTGGCCACCATCTTTCTTGACATGGGATGTTCTATTCCTTATTCCATGGGCTTGGGTCGGACCAGTTATTACACCAATCACTTGTTCTATTCTTCTAGTCATAATGGCGTTGCTGATAATTAGATTCCAAGATAAAGGAAAAGAAATTAGTATAAGTTCACTTGAATGGTGCTTGTTTATTTTAGGCATGATTTTAACTCTTTATACTTGGCTGTCCGACTATAGCAGACTAATCTTTACTGGAAATCCAGAAGTTTACAAATTAATATCAACGTATATCCCAACAGATTATAACTGGATCTTATTTTATGTTGGAATATTACTGGTGGTTGTTGGCATTACAGCTTTTTACGAAAGGGAAAGAAAGTCAAAACATTAAATTAATAAGCCCCCAATTCTTCTAACTCCATAGGAAAGGTGATGAAATGCTTATAATAAATTTAAAGAATTACAAAGTAGGAAAGGAAGTTCTCGATTTTGCTAAGAAAATAGAGATTTATTATAACAAAGCAATAATTGCTGTTCCCATAACTGAGCTTAATGAGATTGCAAAAAATTGTGGCCCAAATATGCAGGTTTACGCACAACATGTTGACCATACTGAACTTGGTAGAGGTACTGGATTTATAGTGCCAGAAAGCCTTGTTAATGCAAAGGCAATCGGTTCATTATTGAATCACTCCGAGCATAAGATATCTATGACTGAGATAAAAAAAACCGTAAAGAGATGTAATGAACTTGGACTTAAACTAATAATTTGCTCTTCTTCTCTAAGAGAAGTATCACAATTAAAAAAACTTAATCCACATGCAATAGCATTTGAGGATAAAAAGTTAGTTGCAACAGGAAAAAGCATAACTGAACACAAACAGCATGATATAAAGAAATTTGTAGAGCTACTTAAAGATACGGAAGTTATTCCTCTGTGTGGAGCAGGAATATCAACAGGCGAGGATGCCGCACATGCTCTCGTTCTTGGCTGCAAAGGAGTTCTTGTCTCAAGTGTCGTTGCAAATTCCCAGACTCCTGAAAAATTTCTGAAAGAAGTCCAGGGGGTTTTGTGAATGATATATCTTGGCTCAGATCATGCTGGTTTTGAGGCAAAAGAAAAAATAAAAGAATTTCTTGATGAGAATAGAGTTGAATATGATGATTTGGGACCCTCAAAATATAAAGATGGAGATGATTACCCAGATTATGCTTTCAAGGTCGCAAAAGCTGTCGCTAAGCATAAAAAAAGTGGAGGAATATTATTTTGTGGGACTGGCGCCGGTATGGCTATAGCAGCCAATAAAGTTAAAGGCATAAGAGCCGCAGAGGCATTTGATTTGTATACTGCGAAAATGATTAGGGA
>CAYWEK010000042.1:0-3560 GCA_964457475.1 Candidatus Woesearchaeota archaeon | reverse complement strand
ACTTTGGCTGCGAGAGATATTAATATTGCAAATATGAAGAAAATAATAGCCATTTGGCTAAAGACTCCTTTCAGTGGAGAAGAAAGACATGACAAAAGGATTAGGAAGATAATGCGTTATGAAAATTCACACCACATATAAGAATGATAAATAAAATAATCCCGACCGTTTTCTCACATAACAAAGCAGAGTTTGATGAAAAATTCTCAAAATTAATTAATATATCAAAAGATATTCAGATAGATTTTATGGATGGCAAGTTCGTCAAGGCTAAATCAATCGCAATATCTCAGATTCCTAATCTAAAAAAATACAAGAATAATTTTGAAGCCCATTTAATGGTAAAAAAACCTTTAAAATACATAAAAAAACTGAAAAGCAAAGGTTTCAATAAAGTAATTTTTCATTACAACACTGATGATAATGTTAAAACAATTGCAGAAATAAGAAAAAATGGAATGAAAGCATTACTTGCATTAAATCCTGAAGTAAAAGTTTGGGATGTTTGCTATTTATTTCAGTTGGTTGATGGCTTATTACTAATGGGAGTTAATCCAGGTAAAGAACATCAGAAATTTATTTCATCTGTTTATTTAAAAATAAAGGAAATAAGAAAAATTGATAAAAATCTACCAATTCAAATTGATGGAGGAGTTAATATTACAAACATCAGAAGATTAGCAAAAATGGGTGTAAGTATGTTTAATACTGGTAGTTTTGTCTCCAATGCTAAAAAACCAAAAAAAGCTTTAAGCCAGCTAAGAAAAGAAATAAACTAGTTTCTAATCGACTGATCTAGTGAAACCTTAATAATTCTATTTTTTAGAGGTGATGTTAAAATTTTTCTTCCATTTCTTCCAAACAATTTCACTACTTTAACATCATTCTTCCCGTCACCATATAGTGGAATAGACATTATTGGGACGAAACCCCATTGAGATGTGTAAGATAAGGTCTGGCGATTCTCTGCTCTGACATCTCCTACAAAACCTACATATTGGTCTCTTACTTTAACTTCAAGTTGCTTGAGTGAGAAAGGTACTACATCTCTCCCCCTCATCTCAGGATGCACTCTTGCACTTTTTATTTCAATAAAATTAGAGATTAATTTATCTGGTTGATAGACAACCGCGGCTACTAATTCATTATGGAAATGAGTTAAAACTGCTCCTTTGTAACCAGAATCAAATTCTGGAGAAGTCCTATCAACCCAATCATGATATCCAGGGTAACCAGGATTATGCCTATGAAGAAAAGCAATTAGTTCCCTCTTCTCTTTTTCTATTTCTAGAAAACTAATAGTTAATCGCATACGATAGTCTAAATTAGAAGATTTTTAAAAATATATATAAAGCAAAACTACTTTGACAAATTACATTTTTCTAGTATCAATTTAATTTTGTGAGGTCTTTGCTAAATAAGATTTCTCTACTCTTTTATTCAAAGAACCGATAACAGAACTATCAACTTGTCCAATGAATTTGACAACAACTATATCTGTATCATGATTATCATACAAAGGCAAATTGAATGCTGGTTTAAATCCCACTTTATAAAATAAGTTAGCCATATCTCTTTGCTCTTGTCTTACATCGCTTATCAGACCATGATATCTTCCAGCTGATTCAATCTCTAATTGTCTAAACATAAATGTGGCAAAATTTCTACCCCTTACTCTATGGTCTACTCTAAAATTCTTAATTTCCACCATTGAGGGAATTTCTTTATGGGGCTGAAATATGAGGTTTCCAGCTATTTTCCCATTACTAGATGCAATAATAGCGTTTTTATATCCTGAGGAAAGTTCGGCCTCAGCCCTCTCAACCCAGGAATGGTAATTTGGATAGCCCAAGTCATAAGTATGTATAAAGTCTATTAGCTGCCTTAACTGCCGGACATCTTGCAAAGAGGAGAAGTTAAAATCAAACACCATTCTGAATGTGGATTGCCTTTGTTTTTAAAGATTTATATAATCTAATCACAATTTGAAATAATGAAGGCATTATCTTTAAAACAACCCTACGCAGAATTAGTTGTTTCTGGAAAAAAGAGAATAGAATTAAGGAGGTGGAATACAAAATTCAGAGGAGAATTTCTTATTCATGCCTCAAAGAAACCTGATATTAATGCAATGAAAAGAATCGGATTTAAAGAATTACCTACTGGATGCATAGTCGGAAAAGCTATATTAAAAGATGTAAAAGTATACAAAAATAAGGAAGAATTCGAGAAAGATAAATCTCTTCATCTCGCTTCAGAGGAATATGGTAATTATGGCTTTGTTTTGGAAAATGCACAAAGGATGAAAGAAATACCGTACCGCGGAAATTTAAATTTCTGGGAATATAAATAAAATAGCTAACCTTTTAAGCCATGTTCGCTATTAATGTATATGGCATTCAAAATAGTATCAAAAGATAAGAAGACAAAAGCAAGAGTTGGTCTTTTACAGACAAAATCTGGATCCATTGAGACTCCTTTTTTCATGCCGGTCGCGACAAAAACAGCTGTCAAGCATATCGGAGTCGAAGATCTTGAATCAATGGGTGCGAAAGCAATAATATCTAATGCATTTATTCTTTCTCTAAGGCCTGGAACTTCGATAATTAAGAAATTCGGAGGAATAAAGAAATTCATGAATTATTCTGGCATTAATTTTACAGATTCGGGCGGATTCCAAATGTATACTCCAAGTCTTTACATCGGCTCAAATGATAAAGGTGTCTTTTTTAAGGATCCTTTCGCAGGTAAAAAGCTTTTTATAACTCCCGAAAAAGATATGGAAATACAAATTGATATAGATAGTGATGTCGCAATGTGCCTTGACAGCATGCCTTTAATTGAACATTCAAAAGAAGCCATATCAGAAGCTGTCCGTAAGACAACCTTCTGGGCAAAAAGATGTAAAGTTTATCATGATATTCTGCAAAGAAAAGTATCAAAAAAACAGCTTTTATTTGGTATAACTCAGGGAGGAATTCATGCTGATTTGCGTAAAAAATCAGCGATTGAAATATCACAGATAGGATTTGATGGCTATTCAATAGGTGGGCTTGCCCTTGGAGAGCCAAAACCTGAAGAGTATAAGATGATTGAAATAGTAAAATCAATTATTCCAGAGGATAAGCCTGCTTATCTTATGGGGGCAGGAGATCCAGTTGAACTTCTTGAAGCAGTGAGTCGGGGAGTAGATATATTTGACTCCCGTTTCCCCACAAAAAACGCTAGACGCGGTGCCATATTCACTTCAAAAGGAAGATTGAGATTAATGCGCTCCAGACATAGATATGATAAATCTCCTCTTGACAAAAATTGTGATTGTTTTGTATGTAGAGACTATAGCCGAGCGCACATAAGACATTTGTTACAAAATGGTGAGGGTGTTGTCTATAGATTAGCAAGCTACCATAATCTATATTTTCTTCAAAATTTGATGCTTCAGTCAAAGGAAGCTATAAAAAAGAGAAAATTCGAGGAATTTATGACAAAGTTCAAGAAGAATTACAAAGAATAATATGAATATCAATGGAATATTAAGGTTATAAAAGAGCACTTCCCTC
>CAYWEK010000041.1:0-5255 GCA_964457475.1 Candidatus Woesearchaeota archaeon | reverse complement strand
CATACAATCAATATTATGATACAAGTCTTGGGATGCTTGCTCTTTCGAAGAGTTCTGCTAACGAACTGACAAATGCGCAGAATTACCTTACGAGTATACAGGGACAAGATGGTTGCTGGAATAATGGAAATATAAGAGACACTGCATTTTTACTTTATTCTGGCTGGCCAAAAAGTTCTGTTGGTGGTAGCGGAGGAACAAGCAGTCCAGCACTATGTGCGTCTGTTTCAGGGCAATCTTGCGAAAATTCAATTTCATGCCTGAATGCTGGTGGAAGAGTGCTCTCTAATTTCGGGTGTACTGGATTTAATGTTTGCTGCTCAGTTACTGTTGCGCAGCAAAGTTGTTCGGCACAAAATGGCGCCTTATGCGCTTCCAACCAACAATGCAATGGAAATTCTGTACCTTCATCTGACTCAGGAACATGCTGTATAGGAACATGTGTGAACAAGCAGGTAGAAGACACATGCACGTCTTCTGGCGGAACATGCAGAAGCACATGCAACAGTGATGAGCAATCCGATTCGACTCAGGCATGCTCTGACACAAGCCAGATTTGCTGCGTTGCACAAACAACAACTTCGTCAGGAACAAACTGGACGTGGATAATAATTCTTGTGATATTAATCATTCTTGTTGTGCTCGCCATATTATTTAGAAATAATATTAAAATATGGTGGTTCAAATTTAGAGGAAAGGCAAAAGTTTCTCCAGTTATAAAGCCAGGTGTACCTCCATCGGCAGGATATTCACCAAGACCAATTTTTAGACCGATGAGGTCTGTGCCTCCTTCAATGGGAAGACCACAGCCTGCCCCCAATAGAATGCCTGTAAGAAAACCAGTCTCTGAAAAAGACAAAGAGCTTGAGGATACTTTAAGAAAATTAAGAGAAATGAGCAAATAGTTACTTAGCACTCTTGTCTTTCTTTCCTAGTTTTGACTTTCCAGTCAGTAATGATAGTTTATTGTTTATCTCCACGACTTGAGAGGCTATCTTACTAATGTTATTTGAGTTTCTTATGCTCATAAGTTTTGAAATAATTAAAATAACAAAATAAATGATTATGATTATAAGAGCGATCTTACTTAAATTGATGATAAAATTCAACTCACCAATCAATGATGTAGGAAGTGAATTCCACATATCAGACCAATTGATACTTGGAGTAAGATTACCTGCCAGATTTGTAAGGTTCAAATCCATATGAAGAGCAAAATAATTATATTTATATAACTTGGCTTTTTAATAGATGAATGATAAAAAGAGTATTTATGATTGGATTTTCTTTTCTATTTTTCATGTTTGTGCTACAAAACAGTATGGCAATTTCATCTGATATGCAACAAAACTATTTGTCTGCGCAGACAGTTGTCACAAAATTATCTGGAAATATACTGCAACCAATAAGTGCTAGTCAGGTTGAAATTAAGAGAAACAACGTCAGAGTGGCTTGGGATTATGATATAAAAAAACTTGGGAATGACTACTATCTTTGGTTTATAACACAAAATGTTCAGAATGAAACAAACTATACTTTGTATATTCATAATATAACTACTACATACCTTGGTAATGAAGAGAGTGTCGATTTTAATCAGAGCTTCTCTGTTGAACCTCAATTAAGTGATTATTATATAAAACCAGGATTTATTTTTACAATGGATGATTTTAATGTTCAAGTCATATTAAATAATGATCAGCCAGAGAATATTAATGTTAATTTTCCAAGTGATACGACTTATACGATTCAACCCGGAATAAATAATATTCCTTTTTCTATAAAAGACGCCTCTTATGGAACTGGGTTGTATATGATACAAATAGGTCAATATGAGTTTCCTTCTTACCTCATAGTTAATGGTTCAACTATAAAAAAAGTGAATTATGTCTCAGTACAGCCAGGATACATACAATCTGACAGACTTATAAGCGATAACAACATATATTATCAGGTTCAAATAAACAACATTGGCTCAAACAATATTAGTAATCTTTATCTACAATACGACTCAAACTTGTTTTCAGTAAATCCGAGTAATAATATAACTCTTGCTCCGGGTCAATCACAAATATATCAGATAACACTAAATACACCAAGCAGAAGTGATATCAATGACACATTCTATTTCATATCTAGCGATAACAACATTTCTATGTCGATGCCTTTTTCAGTCAATTTCTTTGAAAACGCCAGCGATATTAACCAAACGATTCCTAAAAATGTCAGTGGTAATGAAACTGCCCTTTACAGTTGTTCAGAACTTCTCGGACAGATATGCTCATCTGACCAAGTTTGTTCTGGTAGTAGTGTAACGAGCACTGATGGAATCTGCTGTATGGGAGTGTGTTCTTCTTCCACCTCAAATACTAGTAGCTCTGGAAGTTATTCTTGGCTTGGATATTTAATTGCAGCTATAGTGATTATTGGCGCACTTGTCCTTTATGTTAGATATAAAAGAGTAAAGCCAGAAAAAAATCCTATCGGGAAAAAGATTGAAGAGGCTGAAAAAAGCACTAAGCATATGCCTTAATATTTAAGAACTATTTTTTCTTTGCTTTTTTTGACTTCGGTTTTAGCATCTCATCAGTTTGTTTTGCTTGAGGGACGTTTTGACTCTGCACAGGCTGTGGTTGTCTGATAAATAAATGGGGGGCAACTTCTTGAAGTTTTTTAAGAATAATATCTCTTTCCATAAGCGTATTCTTTACTATTGCGTCATATTCGTGCACTCTCTGAATAATTTTATTTCCAAGAAATGTTAGGTCTTGATTTGTCATAGTTATCTTTTCAGGAGATATTAAATCAACATTCGAAGGTAGATAGGCAAAAGAAATCAAAAGATAAGTTGAAACAGAATCAAACTCGGCAACTATCTCTGCAAAAGTTGTAAAAAGATCTTTTGAATCCTTGACCTTAACAGGCTCGTGAATTGTTTGCTCGATAATTTTTACTCCTTTCTCTACAGCCAACTTTTTTACTAGATCATTGATTGCGAAGGTTACATTATCCTTGGGCTTGCCAAGAATTTCAATAACCATATTTGCTTGTATCTTATCCATTAGATTCTTAAAACTGCTTTATTTTTAAAGATTAGTGTTGCGCTATTGGGGAAATTATAAATGATATTCTTTTTCTTAACTTGATGCAACAATTTAAATAATCTTTACTTCAAACATTAAGATGAAAAATGAAAATTTTGATTTTGTGATCATTGGAGGAGGAGTTACTGGTCTTGCCTCTTCAATGTATGGTGCAAGACTCGGTATGAAAACTCTTTGTCTTGGGACGAGTCACGGCTCTGAATTACCTCTTGGCGGCGTGATAACAACAACAAACGTAGTTGAGAACTATCCTGGATTTATCAAACTAACTGGCACAGAACTTGCTGACAAAATAAGAGAACATGCTCTTGCATATGATCTTGTAACAATAAAAGAGGAAAAGGTTGAAGATATTGAGAAGAAAGAAGATAGATTTCTTGTCAAAACTGATAAGAAGGAATATCTTGCTAAAGCTGTTTTGCTTGCAACAGGAACTAAGTGGAAAAAGCTTGATGTTCCAGGTAGTATTGAATTTGAGAATAAAGGTGTTGCCTACTGCGCATTATGTGATTCTCCTCTTTTCAGAAATAAAGTTGTTGCTGTTGTTGGAGGAAGTGATAGTGCAGCCAAAGACGCACTTGTTCTCGCTGAACATGCAAAAAAGGTTTACATTATTTACAGGAAAGAAGCTATAAGAGCCGAACCAGTTAATATGGAAAGGATTAAAACAAATAAAAAAATTGAGATAATAAATAATACAAACATAACAAAAATAAAAGGAGACAAATCAGTGAGGATGGTTGTGCTTGATAGAGAATTTCATGGAAGCTCTGAATTACCTCTTGATGGAGTTTTTGTTGCGATAGGACATATTCCATTATCTGAACTTGCAAAAAAGATGGGTGTAAAAATGAATGATAAAAACGAGATAATTATCGATCACAAGACTTCTGAGACTAATGTTGGAGGGATATATGCTGCAGGCGATGTTGCGGACAAACCTTTCAAGCAGGCAATAACGGGAGTAGCAGAAGGTTGTACTGCAGCCTATTCTGCTTTTGAATATATAAACAGGAAGATTGAATAAGTTTTTAAATTCCGATTTGTTGATAAGATTATGAATAAAAATAAGAGGGGATTGTCTCCAGTAATAGCGACCATGCTTCTGATTTTGATTGCAGTTGTTCTTGCGGCAATAATATTCTGGTGGGTTAGGCAATTTGTTAAGGAAGGAGTAACCAAAAATCTTGGAGGAGGAGACCAACCAGTAGATAGTTTTTGTTCACAAGTAAACTTTAATGCTGATGTTAGCGTTACTGGGGGAACAATGACTCTTACTGTTCAGAATAATGGGCAAGTTCCTATATATGGAATTGAAATAAAGAAAAAGGGCTTTGCATCTGTCAGTAATCTTGGCGAAGCTGTATCAAGATATCTTGGAATTAAATCAGGTGATACCTATACCTTTAATCCGGCGGAATATCTTGGAACAAATCCAAACAGTGGAGATAGCGTCCTCTTAGCACCTGTCCTTCTAGGACAAGGAACAAGCACCGAAAAGGCTTACCCATGCGACGACAAATATGGAATAGAAGCTAAGGTAGCATAGTTATAAAATGATAAAAATAAGAGCGAAAAAAGGGCTGTCAACAATTGTTGCGACTATATTGATAATCTTAATTACTTTTAGTGCTGCAGCAGTCCTTATTGCATTCCTGAAACCATTTGTTCAGAATAATCTAAATGGCAGCACTGAGTGCATCCCATATCAAGGATATTACCAATTTCAACAAAACTTCCAGAATGATACTAGTACATATAATTTTAATTGCTATGTCCAAAGAGGAAATGGTGCGCTCATATCTGCAATGATAGGGACTGGGACTAATTTGAGTGATAACGATATGAATAATATTAAAGGATTTCTACTTGTATTTAGTACTCCTCAAGCCTCTGAAAGTGTTACTCTCACCAATGGAATGTCTGTAAAAAAAACACTGGGGGGAGTATGGAGAATTGATGATTCCGCAAATCCGATACTCCGAATAAATAGCCCAAATGAGATATTAACATACGTATACAACTCGAGCAGTATTTATTCAACTATTGATATCTATCCTTTACTAAAAGACGGTAGAACGTGTGATAAAGCTGATACTATCACCCTTAAACCATGCGATGGAATAAGCCTAACATGAAAATGAAGAGAAG
>CAYWEK010000040.1:0-5591 GCA_964457475.1 Candidatus Woesearchaeota archaeon | reverse complement strand
AAAAAGCAAGATATTGACAGATAATTTTGAAATTCTTAATGGAGAAGAGAAATATTATCTAGTTCTAAATATGGTATCAATACTTCTTTTTATTGAAAATAAGAAGTTAAACAAAATAATAGTTGATGACCGTATTGAAAAGCTATTCCACATTAAAACAGAAGAAATAAAGCAAAATCTAATAGAAAAAGATAAATTTATTAAGAAATACGATGAAATCTATAAAAAGACATTTAATGCCATCATGGAGAATATAAAATGAATAGAAATAAGCTTCTTGACTTATTTGTCTCTAATTTGACTAATGTAATTGTTCATAGAGTATTGGAAAAAGCAATAGATAAGCCGGAAGTTTCCAAAGTTTATACAAAAGAAGGTAAAAACAGCTTTGAAATAGCTAAAAGTTACAGAGGAAAGATAAACCCAAAGGATAAGATTCTTCCATCACATGATATCGAAGATCTAAGGCGGAGAATAATCAGCAAAGCAAAAGCTGAACTAAATCTAAGAATAGGGAAAGGCTATACGAATATTAATTTGTCTCTGGTGGAAGAGTTCGTTGATGACTACCTAAAAGAGTTAAAGGTTATCTAGAGAGGAAGTCCCTTCTGGAGGTAATTGAAGGCTTCT
Source organism: Candidatus Woesearchaeota archaeon (assembly GCA_964457475.1). Taxonomy (GTDB): domain Archaea; phylum Nanobdellota; class Nanobdellia; order Pacearchaeales; family GW2011-AR1; genus VGKP01. The sequence goes on along the minus strand of CAYWEK010000040.1, from coordinate 4,961 downwards.
TTATCCTCTTTTGAAAGCCAAGCCTCAGCTAATGATTTCTCTGAAAGGATTGCGGTTTCAGATATTTTCTTTTTGGGAGTGGTTCTTTGCATAAATAAAATTAATATCACTCGTATATAACATTTTTCTTTCTTATTTATGTAACTGCTAAGTGACAAAAAATACCCAAAACAGAAAGGTTTATATAGTTCTTATTTTAAGGTTATTTGATGAAAAAGATGTTAAGTTCATTGGCAGCTGCAACCGGATTGGTGGCTTTATTGTCAAATCAAAATCTTCAAGCTAGAGATGCTTTCCCAACACAGGGATTAGCTGACTATTGGAGTTTTAATGAAGATAGAGGCAATACGGTTTACGATTCTACAACCAATGATAATACTGGAGTTTTAAGCTCTGGAGCAAAATGGACAAGAGGAAAAAATGACTCTGGACTTAATTTTAATGGTACCAGCGGATATGTTTCTCTTTCTCAATTACCAACAACAGAAACTAGTGATTTTTCCATATTTGCATGGGTTAAGGACAAAAGCTCTACTGGAAACAGACAGAGTATAATCAGCTATGGAAGCGCTACTGAAAATCCCATTGAATTGGCTGATCCCTATGAGTCATTATACTTATCTCTAAACAATAAGAATCAATTGCAGTTTGATTTGGCTGATGTGAATGGTCCTGTTGGACCGAAAAAAATGAAAGATGGATTGTGGTATAATGTCGGAGTTGTGAATCATAATGGCAATATTCAACTTTATATTGATGGAACTCCGGATGGAAATCCTATGGCTATGACTCCAGACATAATCAGAGGATATCAGACTATAGGTGCATCCTATGGGAATGGACAATATGGCAGTTTCTTCAATGGAAAAATAGATGAAGTAGGAGTCTGGGATAGGGCTTTGAATGGTAATGAAATATCTGAGCTTTATAATTGTGGAAAAGGTAATTTCTATAATCCTGAATGTACTCCTGAACCATCAACTCTTGCATTAATGGCTTTGGCTGGTGCCGGAGCAATGGCTTTGAAGAGAAAGAAGAAGTGAAGACACATAATAATTATAAACTTCTAATATCTTAATTTTAAAATGGCTGACCTGTATTCTATGATAATGGCCGAAGGGAAGCTTAATGATAATTTGAGGAGAGTCATGAAGGAAAAATCTGCTCCTTTTGAAAGTGAACCGTCTATGGAAATGGATGCGGATGACAGAAGCAGACCGAATTTAATCAAAATTGAATCCTCTTTTGAATCGGGAATTAGATTACTAATGTCAGACTATCATCTGGTAAGATTAATGAATGCTTATTTGCAGGATAAAAGCAGACCTTCAGATATTCTTCGCGACTGGAAGATTAGACATGAGATTGAATTTTATACTGATGAAATAAAGTTATATCAGGAATCTTTGACAAATATAGCTATGATGGGATATAAGATTGAAAGCGATAAGTAATATTATTTAAATTTCCATTAAGCTTATTTTGACTTTTTAGCCTTATCTTTAACCTGCTTAGTAAATAATTTCCAGATATTATCCAAAATCTCTTTAGGAACTACGATAAGTTTTTGATTGATAAGTTTCTCAAGCTTCTCTCTTAATCCCATGATTGCGTGTTCATTTCCGAGTTTGACTTGCTCTTGAGCTTCTTCTAATATAAAATCCCAATTTAGTTTATTGTTATTTATAATTGAGATAATATCTTCATTATCTTTAGCTCTTCCAGTAACGCTTTTCATAATCAGGATATCGCTTGGGTCAGCAACCTTAATGACTAAATTGCCACCAAACTCATGAGTCTGTGTTGCTCTTTTCTTCATTCCATCTGAGAAAACCGAACTTATTATTTTATTCAGAAATAAATCAAATATAAAATCTCCAGATTCGAGACGTAGCATTTTAGGAGTATTTTTCTCTAAACCGTAAGTTTCAATGACTCTTTTTTCATCTCTTCTGAATTCTAAACCAACTAGAGTTTCAATAAACAGTTTTCTATCGCTTTCTTTATCAAAAACTAAATCAATATCAAGAGTTTCTCCCTTTAGACCTCTTAGCATCATCGCTGTTCCACCTATTGAATAAACAATAATCTTTTTTGACAAAGCCTTCCCAATTTGATTAAAAAGATTTTCCTGAGTGTTTATGTTTATCATGGTTAAAGCGAGTTAAATTCATCTAAATCTGCACGATTAAGGGGGATATAAACTTTCCATCTCTTTTCTATATCTTTAAAATCATCCGAATTAAAACCTTTGATAATAAAGAGATATTTATTCTCTTTCTTAGGCGTAGTTAATCTTCTAAATCTCTTGGGCATTTTTCTTACTTTTTTTATGAACAATCGGGCTACTTCATACAAAGCAGATATCTTTCTCGCTAGATCTTCTTTTTTTGCTAATTTATACAAATAAGACCAATCTTCTATCTTTCTAAAAAGAAATAAGGAAGATATAACATATCTAACTGTACACTTCTTTAATGCATAAATTAACAAATCTTCTGCTTTAATCTTCCGTCCATGAACAAAATAGTCTTCTTTATTGCTTATCATAAGGCTTGCGTTTGGCATGTTATTATTGAATGCCTCTAAATAACTAATTCCTTCTTGTTTATTCAGAGGAGTTATAGAATAGACTCTTTTTTTATTAGGAAGATATTTTGTTCTGATATATCCTAATTTTCTTAATCTATGTAAGAGATAAATCGCCTTAGCTCTGTCTATCTTAAGCTTCTCTTGAACGTCATCAATTGTTTGAGTGCCTTCTATTGCATTGATTATAAGTTCATATTTTTTGTATTCCATAATCTAATCTATCAATAGGTAATATATAAATCTTTCTATTATATAATTAATTATTAAATGTATGGCTTATAATATATAAACAAAGTCAAAGTTTCAATATCTTTAGAATCTCATTCGCAGGTTTTTTGTAGCTTGATTGAGATAGATCAATAACCATATCTGCTCCGGCTTCGAGATATCTTTGTTCTGGATTATAGCCATTAATGAATGAGCCCAGAGCTATTACTGGAGTTTTTTGGTTTAAAGACGATTTTTTGATGGTTCTTATGACATAGCATGAAATTCCAATGGGATCTGATGCCAGAACTGTTTCGGGAAGAATAGTAGTATCGCCTGCAGCCATAACATCCTGAACAAGTATGACTGGATATGCTTGATTAAGGACCTTTTCAAGACCATCGTTTGCTAATCTCAATTTTTCAACTTGCAATTTTGATCTTTCTTCTATGTCCAATGAGATTGTTCTTCCATAAAAATTATAGCCTATCCAAGGTATTGTTCTTTCCATCTTATGTTTGTCTCAGAAGTCGCTGAGGTCGAATCACCCTCAGAGATAGAATAAACAGGCTATTTTTAAGCCTTTCTATGAATTATTAACTTAAAAAATGTTAAAGATTAATTAGAACAACTCCAATTAAGGAAAAAACTATCCCGGCAATTTGTATTGGAGTTAATCTTTCATTAAAAGCCAATAAACCTATCAAAACTACACTAATAGAATAGAAAACCATCTGCAAATTGCCCACAATTGCTAAATTCCACTTATTCATAAAGACATAAATAAAAAAGAAAACCTGAGCTAAATACAGTAGAAAAATCAATATTATAAAGGGATTTTTGAAAGCAAGCAGAATATTGCTATTTAGAGATACTCTTTTGATTAAAGCATCAGCAACAGCAACTGAAATACCTGCCAAGATAATGGCCCCAATCTGTATATAACTGACCATGATAGGTTTAGTTTTATTTGATTAATAAATTTAAGGTTCTCAGTTTTGTTAAGTTAATAATGCAACTTTTCCAAAAGCTTTTTAGGCGAAACCAAAAGTATCCATATTCATAGTTATGTCATAAACTGGGTGGTTTGAATCTTTAGCTATTTTTTCAAATACTAAATAGCGAGAGCCAGTATAGTAAGCCCTTTTACCCTCACCTATTAGCTCTTCCTCTATAAATCTCTTTGATTCATCGGTTGAATTGGTTATATTTAAATCTTGAAGAACTTTATCCAATTCTTCTAAGCTTTTAACTGAGTGCTCTCCGCAGAATCCTAGAACTTTCCTCTTTAGGTTGAGGACACCGTTTCGTCCTTCATACTTTTTTGAAACCCCGCTCCCAATTGAAGCATTTGAGAATAATTCAGATATGTCTCTGGTTTCTTGTTCATATGTCATAATTTACTCTAAATTGGACACTATTAAAATCTTTCCAAAAGCTTTTTAAATGTAAGTTACTATTCGTATACGAATAGTTACTATGGGAAAAGAGGAGAGTACGGTAAAGGTAAGCCGATGGCTTCTGGAGGAGATAGAGAAACATCTATCTAACGGCAATAAAAACAAGACCGAATTTCCTTCCAAAAGGAATTTCGTTGACAAAGCAATAATCAAACTTCTTGAGGAAAGAGGAGTTAATTTGGAGGATAAAGATTAAAATGGGTAAACAGGGAAGAAGAGGTATGGAAAGAGAATTACAAAAACATGTTCTGGGAATATTTGTTTTCATGGCATTTTTGATAGTACTTTATTTATGTGTGCCTTATATTCAGAAAACTGGATTTGATATTGCAAATTTGACTAATTCTACTGAAAACCAGAGTTTTGGAGTTAATGATAATCAAAGTGTTTCTACTAATGGTAATACTGCCACTGTGACTGTTAATACTGATCAGAATATTGGTGTTATTAATCCTAATTTTTATGGTGCGAATACACACGGCTTATGGTTAGGAGCAGGAACACCAGTTGATATAAATAATGATGGAATTGTTGGAACAGCATCTAATCTTACTTGGAATCAGCAAGCTTGGCTTGACTCTGATATGACTTATATACGATGGGATGCTTTTCTTGAACGGTATTACACTGAGGGAAATGCGACTAGTGGAAGTTTTGTCTTCACAGGGAACCTTACTAATAGAGTTTCACAATTAGACTGGG
>CAYWEK010000039.1:441-5662 GCA_964457475.1 Candidatus Woesearchaeota archaeon | reverse complement strand
CTTCAAGTTAGTGGATATATAGGAGATATAGTATTTATCTCAGTAACTAATGGAACGGTGAATGGAAATAATCTTAGCGGAAGTGGGGCTAGTGGACTTAGTATTGTTGGGGGTGGAAGTAGTAATGTATTTTCTAATGGAATAAGTGGTCCTGCCAGCGGAATACAACTTAGCTCTTCTAATTATAACTCTTTTTCAGGTAACTTTTTAAGCCTAACCCACTATGGGTTTGATCTTGCTTCGAGTAGTAATAATGTGGCGGCTAGCAATACATATAGTGGTAATACACAGAACTTCTTTAATGATTCAAATTCTCATAATAATACTGGATTTTAATTTTGAAGAATACTTTTAAAATTTATTTAGTTTATAAGAAATTTTTATTTTTTTGTTAATTGAAATCTAAAAAAATAGCTTCAGTAAATGAGCGGCGCGAAGCGCCGATCGCGCTCGACATTAAATATTTTTTATATTGAAAAAGGCGGTTAATGGTGATTAGACGAATAACATAAATATTTAAAAAGATTGTCCGATGCAGTTTTTAGGTGATGGTTATTCAGAGACCTTATTCTGATGATTTAAAATGGTTGGAGAAACACCTGATTTGAAGTTCGAAGGAGGAGTAACTGAAACTCGTAGGCAAGAAAGACCGCAATATGAGCCCCCAAAGAAAGTTGAATCAATCCAGGAATCTGAGATTCAAAAAGAAACTTTTGATATGAGCCCTGATATGATATCGGATGCTGATTTCTTTGCTTCTGGAAGTTTAGAAGAGATAGTTGATATAAATAGTAATTCTGTGCATTTTGGGCGTGTAGAAGTCAACATTGATTCTGAAGAGGAAAGTGCTCTAAGACAAGTATATGATTTTGATGAGTTGAGAATGAAGTTCGAAAATAAGGCTAGAGATCTGGCTGTTCTTTATGCCCAACCTTTAGAAGACAATTTTTTCTCTAGTTCTTTGAGGAATTTGATAGAATACTATTCTGGCTAATATTAAGGAGAAGTTAATTTTTGTTAAAATAATTTCCTTTGCTTAGAACCTTTCATTGCTTCTTCGAAACTCTTACCAAGCAAAATAAGGACTTGATTCGCTATTGGTGCAATTTGCTTTTCAATATAATGATCATAATCAATTTTGTGCCTTAATTTCTGTATTGGCTCTGGTCCTTCTGTAGTCATATAATATTGAATTATATTGGAATCCAGCCGGTCAAGTTGTCTTGCTGCTTTTACATGTGGTGGAGTTGTTTTTGTGTATTCAGAAAGGTCTTTTCTTATTGATTTTCTGTATATGAGGAGAGAATCAACTTTTCCATCTCTCACTTTTTTAACATAATCTCTTATGAATTTTTCAACTACTTCACCATGGAAAGTCTTCATTAGCAGTTCTTTCTGGAATTCACCGGCAGCATCCGTCCAGTCACCTCTTATTGCCTCAAGGCCGACTATTTCCAGTTCCTCTTTTCCATCTTTCAATTTAAGACCGGCATATCTTTTCTTTGCAGCAATATGTTCTTCGTCCCCCTTCACCCTTGTTTTTGGGAACATTAGTGAAAGGTAATGCTTCTCAAACTGCAATTCAAGAAATGATTTTCTGTTGAAGTTATCTTTCACATAATTTTCGTAGTAAGTGTTGATATAATCTTGAATTTCCTTACCTAGGGAAGGAGCTTCGTTCTTTTTCAGTCCTGAAGCTACAAAACAGCTATCTGTATCTTGATAGATTATCTTTTTTTTGAATTTGTTTTCTATTTCCTTTGCTGTGTTTTGTATTATAAAACGGGCGAACGAAGTTATTGCATTTGCCATATTAAAGTCAAAATACCTACAATTAGGTGAAGCAAGAACTCCCCAGAAGGAATTCATTATAATTTTTATTGCATAATTTGACAGCTCTCTCTTTTCTTTCTTTGCCTGTTCTCTCGCATTGTGCAGACGCTTGATTATAATCGGCAGAATTCCTTCTGTGTTCTTGAAAAATTCATGGTTTGGAGATTCAACAGCTCCTTTCTCTGCTTTCTTTAGGTGTGATGCCGGATCTATATTGAACGTGTTCAAGATTGATGGGTAAAGAGATTTGAAATCAAGGACAATAACATTTTCATAGATACCTGCTTCGGGTAGTTTTACATATCCACCAGTTATTTTATCCTCTTTTTGGTTGAAAATAGTTGTTGGAGACACTAACTTGTGATGGTGCGCTTCTCTTATATAGAGAGAATCAAAGGCAGTAATAGAAGCCGTTATTTTATCAAGTGAAATTCCCGTTAGTTGAGAGCGTTCCACGGCAAGATCCATCATTTTTGTTTCAATTGCGATTTCATATGCTAGCTTGCAGTCCTGTAGATTGTAATCAACAAGTTTATTCTTATCTTTTTCATAAAGAAAGTCTATTTCTTTATGTCTATCTTTGCCTTTTAGCAGCTTTCCTTTTTTCAGGATTGCTTGGGACACATCTTCCAAAGTGTAAGAATCAAAATGGGCGTTTTTTATTGAAGGTGCCTCTTGTATAAAAGGGTCTCTTATTAGATTGAGAGCATCAAGAACTTGTCTTCCAGGAATATTTGCTGTTGATGCTCTGAAGAAGTTGGATTCAAGTCTCAAAGATGCTTCATCATTTGTCCTACCTAAATCAAAAGGAATTTTGCTTTTTTTGAACAAATTCTTTAAATAAGAAAGATCAAAATCTATCATATTCCAGCCAGTTATTATGTCTGGGTCAAATTTAATCAGTTCCACTTTGAATTTTTCTATACATTCAGCCTCAGTTTTACATGAAACTGCTTTTTTGAGTTTCTCCGATGAAACAATAAAGTTTTTTTCATAATTTTCTGAATAAAGACCTATACAAAAAAGATTTCCGGCTTCTTTGTTTGATTCGGTATCAATAGAAAGTATCTTTAATTTTGGCTTGAAATCAGCTTCTTTTATCTGTGCATTTTTATATATTCTGTCAACTCTTTCTGAAGATTCATAATCTCCTTCTATATCAAAAGATCTTAGTATATCATTATCCATCAAGAAACGCTGTACTGGTTTGATATCTGCCTCGTAGGTGTCAATATCCATTTTATGTATCATTTGGTGCAGTTTGTTGAGATCGGTTTGGTTTTGCACGGAGATTTTAACAACTTTTTCACCGTCAAAGTTTAAAAAACCCTCTTCTGAGACTTTAAATTTCACAAGCAATTTCTTTGCTTTCTTCTCATCAGATTTTTTGATGAAGAAATAAGGTTCAAGGTAATGTATTGATGCAAAGGACTGCCCATTCTCAAGCCTACCGAAGAGTTTTATCTGTGTTTTTCCTTCAAGGTTTTCATAGTCGGCATCAACAATGTATCCTTTCATTATTTATCTATAATTAATGGTATTTTAGAAGTTATCTGTTCAGTTTTTAACGTAGAATTTAGATATTAAGTTACTATGTAGTAGTTACAAATAGAAAGGTTTAAAAGGCTTTTAAGATTGCATTTTATATGAATACTCTTGAGCAGGATTTGGACTTGATTGAAAGACAAGCTTTAGTTGGACAAAATTCTATAATAGCCATAGCTTTTTTTAAAGATGCTGAAAGGCGACGTGCATTATCAAATCAGGACTCTATTAGATATGTTGAGTTGTGTCAGGAATTGGGAGTAATTGTACCTGAAGATCATTTTTTATATCAAACAGGTTTAGTAGAACTTGCACAAAGATCTTCAGTTCAAAGAGATGTGAGAAATGGTTTTAATGGCTTTAGATTAGAGGCTAATGAGGATAATGGAAGGAAGAAGCCGGCAATTGACTATGTTAAATTCTTGTCGTTAGCTAATAGCTATGGGATAAATGAGCAGAATGCTTTTCAACACCCTTCGTCAGTAAGACAAATATTGGTCAAATCAGGATATAAGCAAGCTTATGTTGGTAAAGGCAGAAAAGTTCCCTTGAGCCAAGCTAGTGATAGCAGAGTGTCGGCTATGTATATAACCACTCTTGCGAGTGCCAGAAAATGGCAGAGATCGCAAAGTGGCCAACAGTAGTTTTATTAATTCTAAATATCTTTAACTCTTATGGGATTGCAAATAGGAGATATTGTTCCAAGAAAAGAAGTTAAGTTTGAGGATTTGAAAGGGAAAGTAATAGCAGTTGACGCATTCAATGCACTTTATCAGTTTCTTTCTTCAATAAGGCAGCAAGATGGTACTCCTCTTATGGATGATAAGGGAAGAATAACTTCTCATCTTTCTGGACTTTTTTATAGGAATATTGCATTGTTATCTGAAGGTATTAAATTGATTTATGTCTTTGATGGCGAATATCATTCTCTTAAGGGGAAGACTCATGAGATTAGACAGGAAGCAAAGGATATTGCAAAGGAAAAATATGAAAAAGCTGTTGAGGAAGAAGATGTTCAGGCAATGGGAAAATATTCGCGAGGTTTTGTTAAATTAAATGGAGAGATGATTAACGAAAGTAAAGAACTGCTTCAGGCAATGGGTATTGCTGTCGTTCAAGCCCCTGGAGAGGGAGAAATGCAGTGTGCGGAACTTGTTAAGATTGGAGAAGCTTATGCCGTTGGCTCGCAGGATTATGATGCCCTCGCAGTTGGAGCCACCAGATTGATACAAAACTTGACTCTTGCCAGAAAAAGAAAGACTCCGAGCGGTTTTGTCTATATCGCCCCAGAAATTATAGAATATGAAAAAGTTTTGCAGGAATTAGTTATCGATGCGGATCAACTTATCTGTATAGGTATTTTAGTAGGTACGGATTTTAACCCTGGCGGAATAAAGGGTATCGGTCCAAAAAAAGCTCTTGCTCTTGTACGTCAGAAGAAATATCCTGTGCAAATATTTAAGGAAGTTGAGGAGAGGCTTGATTTCAACTGGCAGGAAGTTTTTGAGATATTTAAGAAGCCAAATGTAAAAAATGAGAAAATATCTTTTCCCAAGCTGGATGAGAAAAAGATTAAAGAATTATTGGTTGAAAAACATGACTTCTCGCTTGATAGGGTTGAGAAACATGTTGAGAAATTGCACGAAGTAAAGAAGCAAGGCGCTCAAAAGACTTTATTTTAATAAATCTATCTTGGAGGATAGTGATGATGGGTATGATTATGAATTTGTCTCCTATCGCTCAGATCAATATGATGAGATTGGTTGTTAATATAAATTGGATTGTCTGGATTTTGTCTAGTTGTTAAAGATTGATTTCTATTTGTACTGGTTGGATTTTTTTT
>CAYWEK010000039.1:0-431 GCA_964457475.1 Candidatus Woesearchaeota archaeon | reverse complement strand
AAAATAGGTTCCAATTGATGCGATAATAGCAAAACCAACCCCAACGCCTGCTTTTCTATCATCAGGCATATCATGATTTGTCATCACATATATGCATGTTCCTATAGCGCCAGCAGTCAAAGTACCAAGTACAATTTTTCTTAGATTTACCATCTTTTGGCCTGGATTTAAGGATATTTAATCTTTTCTGTTTGTTTTCTGGAATAAGAAAGAGATTTAAACATCGTCATACGTAAAATATTATGAAAAGAGGATTTATTTTAGTATTATTTTTTATGTTAATTAGTTTATCTGGATTTGTTATGGCAGATATTTCGACAACAAGTGTGCCAAGTTCTTCAGACAACATATTAACCAGCCAGATTAGTGTTCCCCAGAATCTACAGATTCCTGCAAGAATATTGTTTGGACTTAGTATAGATAATAGTATT
>CAYWEK010000038.1:0-5837 GCA_964457475.1 Candidatus Woesearchaeota archaeon | reverse complement strand
AATATAAATATTTAAAAATAAAAAATAAAAAATAAAAAACTTAAATATTTCTTTTTAAATCTTTCTTTAATTCCACAGGAAACGACGGGGAGGGGGCGAAATCATATTTATTAAGATATAATAGAATGAATTATGGAAAAGTTTATATATGAATCATATTACAAACAGCTATGACACTTGATAAAAAACCATTAAGAGAAATAATCGGCAAGCTCGTCGTTACAAAAGAGGGCAAGAGACTCGGAGTTGTTAAAGATATAACTTTCGAGACTAAGACTGGCGAGCTTATCCAAGTCGTAGTAAAAGATCCAACACCATACACGAGGAACCTCAATTTAGAGGTCTCGCCAAGTAAAGACATTCTAGTTCCATACAACACCATCATCGCGATAGGGGACTTTGTAGTTATATCTGAAGAAGACCTCGCGTAAAGAGACTAACATGAGGTTTTTAGGCTTTAATTTTATAAGAATAAATGCGAGAACGGACGCCGAACCTAAGATTGGTAAAATTGGGACAAATATCGATTTTGTTGATGTTACAAAAGAGAAGGTCAGTGCACTAAACAATTTAGAGGTCTTGAAAATTCTTTTCAAGTTTACAATAGATTATAATAATATAGATGAGAAGAAAAAAGACCCTGCCGCACAACTTTCTTTTGAAGGGACCATTCTGTTCTCCTCAAGCGACGAAGAAATGAAACCGATTCTAAAAGGTTGGAAGAAAAAAGATCTTCCAGAAGAGTTTAGAATCGCCCTCACTAATTTGATTTTGAGGAAATGTTCTGTTAAAGCGCTTTCACTTGAAGAGGAACTAGGGTTGCCTCCACACTTTCCATTCCCCTATCATCTTCCAAAAGGCAACCAACAGAAAAAATAATCATCTTATTCTTCTCAGCTCACCAAAATTAAGCACTTCAAGGTCGGACGAGACGACGTGAACCTCAAATTTATCTAATGGAAAGTTCCAACAGAGTTCTCGATCAAGTTCTCGAACATCAATTCCCTCTCCAGCTTCAGCAAGGCTCGGTAAAATAATTATCTCCTTTTTCTCATATTCCCCAGAAAGAAAACATTTGTACTTCTCTATCTTGCTTCCATCTTTCAGTTTAATTGCCGGGTGCATATGTCCCATTATCCAAAACATTACTTTCTTATCATGTATTTCTTTGAAGTCTCGATCTCCATGTAAGAAACAATATCCTTTCCAAATGTAATAATCAAAGACTTTAATCCCTGAACCAGAGGCAACGTTTAGAATATATGTATCATGATTTCCCTTAATAATTATAATCTCCTCAGCCTTTCTTTGAAGATAATCAAACAAATTCACCAAATCATACCTTTCTCCCTTTTCTGGAGCAGAAAAAGAATGCTTTAAATCACCAAGTAGAATTATTTTGCTAACTTTTCCAATTTTTGAGAAAACTAGGTCAAGATCTTTGATCATATCTTCAAAGAGAGATCTATTCAACATCACACCAACTGCTTCTTCATCTCTTCCGTAACCGATATGGACATCTCCTATCGCAAGAATCTTCTCTTTTCCAGATTCAATCCAGAGGCATTTACCAACGTATTTTACTACCATTTTCTAACATACTTCCTTTCAAAAGGCAGATCCAAACTACTACATAGTTTCTCTAATTTTTCGAGGATCCGTTCATCCTTTTCATTTTGCATTTCAGACGCTTGGGTAACAGTAATCAAGCTACCTCTAACTTCCTTTGCCTTTATTTTTGAATCTACTTTCATATCTAGATCGACACACCATCCAAAATAAGTATAATATACAGCAAAGCCGTTTTGTGAAGTTAAGGGTTCTCCTAGTCTTCTAGCAATTAGTTCTCTTTTCAAAAGAAAGACGTCCCAAGACAACCGAACATCAGTTGGTAGTCCCGCACCTCCTTCGATACAATAACCAATAGCATAAGTAGTTTCTTCACTCATTTTACTTTAGCTCCGATTGCCTTAATATGCAACTCATGCATTCTTCTCAGGAAATTAGCTCGGTCCTCCATTTTAATCAAATCACTTCTTCCTTCTAAGAAGAGATTGAGACCAAAAGGAGAAACAAAAGGAGTTCGGACCTTCTTCATCTTGATTTGTCCAGATTCAATCCATCTTAAAACTTTCTCTGCGTTTTTTATATCCATTAAATCTTCAAGAACCTCTCTTCTTGCTTCCCTCAATATAGGAAACTCGTTACTTATCTTTTTTACGGCCGTAAGAAGGAAGCTAGAATGTACATGTTGCTTACCAACACTTTTTTCCCTTCCCTTATAATTACGTAAGATCATTAATGAACGGGCCGCACAGTGTCGGAATCTCCTTGCAAGAACTTCAGTTTTCTCAATCGCTTCTTTTAAGATAGCAGAAAGATTTTTTGATGTTACGAAGTCAATAATCTTATTTTCATCGATTCCCTCCCCAGATATAAAAAAACCATTATCATTTACGCCTATTTCAATATCTCTATACTTCAATCGAGCGGCGGTAAAAGCATATGCTCTCGCAAGAGCATCATTTACTCTTCGACCATACAAAGAATGAAATAAGATATACTCCTTTTCTTCTTTGAACTTTTCTACAACAATAGTATTAAAATCTGGGATCGCTGCAAACGCCTCTTGCTCTGAAAAGTATTCAAAGATCTCTTCCGCAACATGTTCTTTACAATAAAGATATTTCTGGATGAACTCTATAGCCTCTTCCCTTTTCTTTAATCTTTCCCCAATCAGTTTTCTCAACCGATTGATTTCCAATGCAACATCAAAACTGAGAGGAAGCTGCTCAGAAAACCAGGACGGAATAGTTGGATTTCTTGTAACGCCTGATGAAACATATGCTTTCATACCTCTTGAATACAAATATTGATATTTTGCCCCACCAAGTACGAAAACATCCCCTCTTTTCATTCTCTCAAGGAAAGATTCATCTATTTTTCCGACTATTTGCCCACGATTTTCAACAGGATTTTGAACGACCACACTAATAAACCCTTCTTCAGGTATCGTTCCGATATTTGTCATATATATGACTCTTGCCATCTTTCCTCTTTTGCCAATCTGCTTTTTTTCTACATCATACCATATTTTTGCATAAACATTTCTATGTTCAAGAGAATATTCTCCTGTTAGATAGCTTATTACATCAAGAAAGTCTTCTTTACTAAGGTTTTCATAACAATAGCTCTTTCTTATTGTTTGCAACATCTCATCTATATCCCATATCTTCGAGATAGCCATTCCAAATATCTGCTGAGCCAACACATCTAGACAGTTTTTCGGTATTTCCGCCTTGTCAATCTTTCCTTCAATCATCTCTTTCATAAGTATAGAACATTCGACAAGGTCGTCTCGGTCAAGAACAATAAACTCGCCCCGCGGGTTATCATGGAGTTTGTGCCCTGCTCTCCCTATTCTTTGTAATGCCCTAGAAACGCTTTTCGGGCTGCGAATCATTATTACAAGATCAATGCTTCCTATATCAATTCCGAGCTCAAGGGAAGTTGAAGAAACAACAACTTTCAATTCGCCCTTACGTAATCTGTTCTCAATTTCAAATCTCTTCTCTTTTGACATGGAAGAATGATGCGCCCCTATAAGACCTTCATATTTTTTTGGGAAATGCATGTCAAGATAATGAATTATCCTTTCAGTGGCTGCTCTAGTATTTGTAAATATCAACGTTGTCCTGTTTTTTTGTATTAACTCATCTAGTAATTGGTAAAGTTTTTTCTGATTCTCTTGGTTTTCAGTCTCAATTATGCTCTTTCCAGGGAAATCAAGACCTATTTCCACCTTTTTATTTAACTTCACATCAGCAATCAAACAGTCGCGGTCTTTTCCAACAAGGAATTTGGCCATTTCCTCAAGTGGGGATATTGTGGCACTGAGACCTATACGCACCGGCTCAATTATGCTATAGTTGCACAGTCTTTCAAGTGTGAGTGATAAATAAACTCCTCTCTTGTTAGTCAAGGCGTGTATCTCATCTACAACAATGAACTCAAGAGCAGCAATGAACTGAACGAATTTTTGAGTTGTAAGTATTATGGCCAAGCTTTCAGGAGTAGTTACGTATATGTGTGGTGCTTTTCGGGCATGTTTCGCCCTTTCAGCAGCGGTTGTATCACCAGTACGCAGAGCAACCCTTATTTCCTGAATTTTTAACCCTTTTTTATCGGCGAGAGTTCTTATTTCCTCAAGTGGCTGTATCAAATTTACAAATACATCTCCAGATAAAGCCTTAAGAGGGCTCAAATAAACTGCATATATCTTATCTTCCAATTCGTTTTTCAGCGCTAAACTAACAAGATAGTTTATAATGCTAAGAAAAGCAGTAAGGGTTTTAGTTCCTCCAGTCGGAGCAGTAATCAATACGTTTGTTCTATTATTTATTGTTTTTACCCCATATAATTGAGTAAGGGAAAAGTCTTTAAATTTGTTAAAAAACCACTCTTTAACTAAAGGATTTAGTATTTCCCTTACTTCTTCAGTCTTATATGCTTCAATATATTTTATTTCTGCCATTTCGATGTAACTTTAATAAGAAAGCAAACTAAATATTAGTTTCTCCCCTGCTTATTATTTAAACCTTATGAAAGTCTTCCAACTTTGCAATTTGTTCTGGCTGAAGGTATGGTTTGATATACTCCTTTATAGCCCATCTTCTGACTTCTGGCTGTCTTAATATATAATCATAAAGTATTGATCTGCTTGGCCCAGCCCATATAAAATGAGTCGCTATGCGCCCAACACTTAAAGTATCAAGCCAAAGATAGGTCTCTCTTCTAAACTCCTCAACACCTTCAACAGTTTCATTCTTACCCATCTAGAACTAGAAAAACTTATAATTATAAATTTATGTATCATCATCTTTAAATAACTTATTTGAGTATAATCATTATGCCAACAATATCAAAGTTAAAGAAAGACAAAATTTCAGAGCAGATACTCCATTATTTGTTCACTATCTCCCCCGAAACAAGATTTACCTCTGAAATAGGCATGGAGATTGCCCGAGATGAGGAATTTACACTATCCATTTTAAAAGAATTAAAAGAAAAAAAGTTGGTCATAGCGATAAATAAGAATAATAAAGGCAAAATTTACTTGAAACGCATAAGATGGGGGCTATCCTCAGAGGCTTTCGAGATATATTCGAAAGCACAGGACAATCAAAGCCATAAAAATCAACTCCAGAATAACAATCTTTATAATATAGATGAATTCCAATAGATTTATGTCTGAAAAAGAGCTAATAAGAGAAGCATTTTCAAAAGCAAAGCAAGATATTCGGGCCCTTAAGGATCAAATATCACAGATATTTCTAGAGGTTAAACAAATTAAGAAGATGTTATCGGACAATCCAACAGATGACCTTCAAAACACATCAGAATATAGCCTAGATTCCAACAATCCAACGGATGATTGGCCGTATAAACGCTTAAAACCGCATGTTTACAGCATTTCCACAGGAAATGATGGGGTTCCAACAAACAAACCAACAATCCAACAAACAAACCAACAATCAATTTTTCCCTCTGAAATAGACCGAATTGAACATCTTTCTGAAGTCCTTGAGTCGCTTGATACAATTAAAAAGGATTTAAGATCCAAATTTAAGCATCTAACAAAGCAGGAAATGCTTGTTTTTTCAACACTTTATCAGTTACAAGAGGAGGGTTTTACCGTCGATTATTCATTAATTGCGAAAAAGCTTGCTCTTTCGGAGCCTTCAATTCGCGACTATATTCAAAGAGTCATTAAGAAAGGCATCCCTATTCAAAAAACTAAAGAAAATAACAAGAAAGTCTTCTTAACTATTTCCTCA
>CAYWEK010000037.1:0-5952 GCA_964457475.1 Candidatus Woesearchaeota archaeon | reverse complement strand
GTCTCCCGTAGAGAGCTTTCTCAACAACACCAACATCTTTCTCAATATTATCAGCATTCATAGTCTTAACTTGCACCCCTTACTTTTAAATTTTCCCCCATTACATCTTTTCCATCTATTCTAATGCCCCAGTCAATGAACTCATCAGTTAATCTTTTAGCACCAAGAACATCATACTTGGCCCTTTCCTCAAGACTTTTTGATATTATTTCTAACAGGGTAGATGATTTTTTTGTCTTATGATAAAGGACTTCCGCATATCTTCTTGGATTAGTTTCTGTGCCATTAAGCAGAATTCTTTTGAAATCATCGAAATTATGTGATCCATACCAAATATCATCACTTATGCTCCAACTACAGCAGTGATTTGCGTAGGGGTCATATTTCAGCGTTAGAAGATTATTTTTATTAGTCATGTTAAGAATGAATGCAAGTTTGACTAAACCTGCGTTTAAATAATGATGGCAATTATAGAAATTCCAATGCATATTGCATCAAATGCCTTTGCCATAACAATCTTAGAAGCCCTTAATTTTTAAATCCTTCGTTTCGTCCACTTTTTGTCATGGCTTTTTATTAAAGAAATAAGAGAAATGATTATTATGAATATCATGGAAAATAAAACTGGTAAGTTGCTTGAAAAATAAGCCCATACTATGGCTATTATTGACAATAAGATTATAATTTTAAACCAAATCTTTCCCTGTACGAGCTCATCTCTGCAGAGCCATGCTAACCAGAAACCTAATGGAATACCTAGCAGCAATACCAAGCAAATTATGAGTTCGCTTATCATAATTATGATAGAAAAGCGAGGTTTATAACTCTTTTTCAGATTATGAATGTTTAAAAGATAGATATTCTTAACTTTAGTGATGTAAAATGAAAAAAGATTATTTTTCTCTTGCGTTTGAGAACCTGAAGCACCGAGGACTTAGATCGTGGCTAACTATGCTTGGAATTTTTATTGGAATTGCTGCAGTCGTTTCTTTAATCTCACTTGGAAATGGATTGCAGCAGGCAATTCTCGGTCAATTTAATGCACTTTCAACTGACACTCTTGTTATCCAAAATGCCGGTTCAGGCCTTGGACCCCCAGGATCAACAACAGTAACAAAACTTACAAGCCATGACGTGAGAGTGATAGAATCTGTTCCAAATGTCAAAGAAGTAATCTCACGACTAATAAGAATAGCAAAAATTGATTTCAACTCACAAACATCATACGGCTATCTCGGGAGCATGCCTTCTGATCCACAACAAGTTTCTTTTATTTATTCTTCATTTGGGATAAGTGCTGCCCAAGGAAGACTGTTGAAAGCAAGTGATTATGGAAGTGTTGTTGTTGGGAGCGACTTTGCTAAAGATTCAAACGGTCTTGGAAAAGCAATTTCTTCCGGAGACCAAATAAAAATTAATGGTAAAAGTTTCACAGTTATAGGGGTTCTGAAACAAAGCAGTTCATTTCAATTTAATTCCGCTATACTAATGACTGAAAAAGATATGAAGACCCTACTGAACATAGGTGATGAGGTTGATGCTATTGTTGCAGTTGTTAGTGATCAGAACCAGATAGATAATACTGCTCTTCAAATAGAGACAAAGATGAGAAAAGACCGAAATGAAAAGGTAGGACAAGAAGATTTTTCTGTACAGACTCCAACTCAAGTGTTGAGTGCAGTAAATACTATCTTGCTGGCGGTAAATATCATTGTTACTGGCATAGCTGCAATCTCACTTTTCGTTGGAGGGGTTGGAATTGCAAATACAATGTTTACTTCCGTTCTTGAAAGGACAAAGGAAATAGGAACTATGAAGGCCATAGGAGCCAAAAATTCAGATATCCTTTCCATTTTCTTGATTGAGTCTGGAATGCTTGGTCTTGCTGGAGGGCTTATCGGAGCAACATTGGGAATTATTATCGCATTCGGTGTTTCTGGCATAGCAAATGCTGCTCTGGGCAGTACTATAATCGCAGTAAATATTTCATGGCCACTGGTTTTTGTTGCAATATCATTTTCATTCATTGTGGGAATCGGCTCAGGTCTAATTCCTGCTTTGCAAGCATCAAAAATGAGACCTGTTGAGGCTTTGAGAAAATGAATAGAGAATATTTTTCACTTGCTATAAAAAATATAAGAAAAAGAAAATTAAGAAGTTGGCTGACAATGATAGGAATAATAATATCTATAGCTACAATTTTCGTTCTTGTAAGCATATCTATAGGGTTACAAAATTCTGTGAAAGAAGAATTCAAGCAACTTGGAACTGACAAGTTTTTCATAGAGCCGAAAGGTCAACTTGGAGCTCCTGGAAGTGGCGGGGCAGTCCAGTTGACAACTACTGATGTTAATACTGTAAAAAGAGTATCTGGAGTTCAAGAAGTTACGTATGTTACTGGAGCTAATGCTAAAATACAATTTGGAGCTGAAGCGAGGTATCTTACAGCTTATGGATTTCCTCCTGAAACGGGTAATATTTTTTTAGATACTGGAACGTACAAAATGGATGAAGGGAGATTCCTTAGACAAGGTGACCAAGGAGTTGTAATGCTTGGATCACAATTCAAATATAATAATGTATACAAACGCCCATTAAAAGTAAATGATGTGGTAAGTATTAATGGAGAGAATTTTAAAGTGGTAGGCATACTTCAGTCACAAGGTAACCCTATAGATGACAAAGATATATTGATGCCCATAAATGACTTTAGAAATCTTTTCAACATTACTAATAGAGTTGATGAAATAGTTGTACAGACACAGCCAGGAGAAAACATAACAGAAGTTGCCTCAAGAGTTGAGCAGAAGCTTCGTATTGAAAGAGGAGTAACTGAAAAAAGCGAAGACTTTTTCATTCTTACTCCTGATCAAGTTCTGGCTACTCTTAACGGCGTATTATCAATTCTTACTTCCTTCCTCTTTGCAATTGCAGCAATTTCCCTTCTTGTAGGAGGAATTGGAATTGCAAATACAATGTTTACTTCTGTTATTGAGAGAACGAGGGAAATAGGAACTATGAAAGCTGTTGGTGCAAAAAATTCAGATATATTATGGATATTCTTGATTGAGTCTGGAATGCTTGGGTTGGTAGGAGGAGCAGTAGGAGTCCTACTTGGAATGGGTGTTGCTGAAGGAATTTCTTATATAGCACAGAATCAACTTGACACAAATCTTGTACAAGCTGCTTTTCCTTGGTATCTAATTGTTGGATGTCTTACTTTTTCTTTCCTCATTGGTGCAATCTCAGGAATATGGCCTGCCTGGGGAGCGAGCAAACTAAAAACCGTTGAGGCTTTGAGATATGAATAAGATTAAAATCTTGGATTGTAAAGATAACTAATTTCTTTTTTACCCATATTAAACCAGCAAGAATCATATCCTTCTTTAACAGTTCTTGCTCCGATAATTCTGTTCATCTCACTTTTGTTTAAAGGTCTCAGAGTTTTTTTACCGGATTCGTCTTTAGCCAAAATTAAGCTTCTTAACCTCAGATCATCAATAAAATCTACCGCTTCCTTGTTAATAGGAATCGGAAAAGGATTTATCCTAAACTGTAATGGTTTATGGAATTTATTTAAGTTGGACATGCTAAGATAGACTCCAACAACTGATGTAGTAGACCAGAAGCATTGCGGTAATACTTGCTGTGAATGTTCAGACATATAACTTGCTAAAGGATCACTTGAATTGTGATCCATATTTACCCAATAACTATAAATTCTTGGATCCTGAGAATTCCTAAATATAGGCATTCTAAAAAGTGAGAATTCATAAGAAGAACCTTCGCGGCTCCTTGATGATACTTCAACACGCATATTTTTAGCATATGGTTTTTTATCAAGAACTTTCCCAGCTTCAAAATCCTTTCTGGAACTCATCACCATAATCTCTGCAGCTTCTGCAGATTGCATCCATGTTACTACTCTAGCTTTACTGTCCCATCCAAACCAATAAAAACCAACAGGCGGATTTTCAACATTAGCTGAATTAATAGCTTCTCTAACAAGTTTTTCTGGCCTTACTTTATAATGTTCAAGGAATTCAATGGTTAATCCTTTTGGGACATTGTCAGTTTTCGCAATTCTTTTCAAAACTGGCTGAGAATCTGCTTTAACTAACCATTCAAGAGACTTAGACATCCGATTATATTTATCACTAGTCACCTGAAATCTAGAAGGAAATATTATCACATTACTCCTTTGCCTATTATACTTGACCGTATCAACTGCATCACTAAACGAGTTACCTGCTACAACAAAATTTCCTTCGTTAATCATTCCTACAATGTAATCCGAGCTGATTTTTGCTGGATGAATTATACCATTTATATCAAGTATTTTTGAGGTTTCTGGGATGCTAAATGTTTTTTCACGCATGAGAATTGTTAAAATATGATATATTTAAAGAATTGGGTAATTTAAACCTATATCAATATTGTTATTACTTTATAGTTACAAATATAGAAAGATTTAAAAAGCCTTTATGTATAAAAAATGTATAGGAAAAACATGGAAAAACAGAAAAAGTATGTGATAACTAAGAAAATTGCCAAGCATGGTAATCAGGCAATCATAGTCATTCCCAGGCTAATTGAGTCTGAACTTAAGCCGGGAACAATTACACAGGTTACTATAGAAATTCTTGATGAATTCAATGGAGGAAAAGATGGTAGCAGTAAATAGTGAAGAACCTAAAAGGATTCTTTCTGAAAGATATGTTCTCGAAAAGATGGTTGGAGAAGGTACTTGGGGAAAAGTCTTTTCTGCAACGGACAATCTCACTGGTCAAAATGGAATAGCGATAAAGGTTTTGGATCCTACACCTCTGGCGTTGGAGCAGATGTCACGCAGAAAAATTGATGAGTTTAAGGCAGTAGCCAATGAATCAAGAAACTATGCGGCATGCGCCAATGTCGTTCCGGGTTTTATAGATATCGACCATGATACTGGCAAGCCCTTTGTGGTCATGCCACTGTATAAAAAATTTCTTTCTGATGTGCTTGACGACAATGGCAAAAGAAATTATCTTGGCAATGGATTGGACAAGAAAACAGTTAACAGATACATGGCTGATATAGCTAAGGGGCTTTCTGAAGTACACAATCAGCTAAAGAGAGCTCATTGCGATCTAAAACCAGATAATATTGCTCTTGATAGGGAAAATGGTAAATTATTAATTAATGATTTTGGAACTTCTACCTGCTCTTCATTAACAGGTCTAACAATATCACCAAGAGATAATATGGGTTTCTTGCAAACACGTGCTCCCGAATGCTTTGACGAGGATAGCCACCCTAATAATGAATCTGACTCATATTCTTTCTTTTCTATAAGTTATCGCCTTTTAACTGGAAAATATCCTTTTGAGCAAGAGCTTAGTGAAAATCCTGATTTTTTTAAGAATATTAACCGGGATAAATTCAAAAAAATAGTTGAAAATAAATTGAAGGACGTTCCCAGAGATTACAGAAGACTATTATTGTCTTGCAGTGACTTGAAAGAGCATTATAGATCATCTTCCGATAGCATACTATCTGACTTAGAACATTTAATTGAAAATCAAAATAGTTGGAAAGTACTGAAGGATAGGGTCAAGAAAGTGATGTTGCCTTCTCTCATACCTTCAGCACTTTTAGCCGGCGCATTATATCTAGGTGCAACTTATGAGCCGAAGGAAACAAAAATACCTGATTTTAATGTAGTTCAAGATGTAACAGCTATAGAATCAACCCCTCAAAAGAGCATAATATTTGATAAAGAAAATCCAAATTTGCTCAGCCTACCGAAACCATTCTTCTCTACACCTATGACTGAAGGTTTTGACAAAAACATTGCAAGGTATGTTTCCAACAATAGAACTGCTGTGGCATTGCTTAATGCTTACAATGAGGCCATCTTTGGTCTTGGTCAAATAAGAGGACCTAATGGTGGAGAATATTATTCTGATGCAC
>CAYWEK010000036.1:0-6012 GCA_964457475.1 Candidatus Woesearchaeota archaeon | reverse complement strand
TAATCCAGGGATTTTTCCTTATTTTTTCCGGCCACTTGCCAATAGAAATTCTGATAACATCATCATTCTTTTTTTCCGAGTGTTCAGCCATGATTCAATTTCCAGAATGATTTAGTTTAAAAACCTTTTGAATGATTTTCTTTAACTCAAAAGATTTAATAAATCTCCTATTCTGAGATAAGTGATGGCATTTGATATTGTGATCGGAAGAGACCAAGCTGACAAAGAGAGATTCGGGACCAATGGTCTTATTTTTCTTGGAAAAGGTTATGTAAAAATGGGGAACTACACATCTTTGTCAAACAAAATATGGATGGACGTAGCAAGAAGCCACGTTATCATGATAGCAGGCAAAAGAGGTTCAGGAAAATCGTATACTTTAGGAGCCATAGCAGAAGAACTTGCTTCTCTGCCGAATGATACATCAAAAAATATTGCTTCAATAATATTTGACACCATGGGAATTTTCTGGACAATGAAATATGAAAATGAAAAAGATTCCGATTTGCTTAGAGAATGGAACCTAAAAACAAAATCTTTGCCTATAAAAGTCTTCGTGCCTTTCGGGAAAGCAGATGAATATAAAAATAAAAATATTCCTTTTGACTCGACATTTGCGCTTAAAGCATCTGAATTGGAAGCCGAAGACTGGATCTCATTGTTTAATCTTGAATTTACCACTCTTACAGCAAGCCTGATAGAAAGAGTAATATCAAAACTAAAAGATAATTATGCAAGTTATCCCATACAGAGAATTATTGATTTGATAGAGAAAGATGAAAATGCTGCAAAAGAAACAAAGGAAATATGTTCCTCTCTTTTTGGAGCTGCAAACACCTGGGGAATATTTTCAATCTCAGAACAAGGCACTGAAATATCAGACCTCATAAATCCGGGAATTCCAACCGTTTTAGATGTTTCAATATACAGCTCAATTGGCTCGTTTAATATAAGAGCATTAGCCATAGGTCTCATATGTAAGAAACTTTTCCAGACCAGAATGGATGCAAGAAGAAAAGAAGAGTTAGATGATATTCAGCACGGCGCAGACTATCTTGCATACAAACAAGCTGACAAAGTCCCTCTAGCCTGGATTTTCATTGATGAAGCTCACGAATTTCTACCAAGAGAGGGAAAAACGCCCGCAACCGATGTGCTAATTCAGCTTCTCAGAGAAGGAAGGCAACCTGGAATTTCTCTTGTTCTAGCAACACAGCAGCCAGGGCAAATACACAAAGATGTAATGACTCAGTCAGACATTGTCATAGCACATAGAGTAACTGCAAAACCCGATATTGAAGCTCTAAATGAAATAATGCAAACCTATCTGCTACAAAACATAAAACAGCAGATGAATGACCTTCCATCTCTAAAAGGATCTGCTATTCTTCTTGACGATAATTCTGAGAGAATTTATCCCATAAGAGTAAGACCAAGATTTACATGGCATGGTGGTGAAGCTCCAAGCGCCATAAAAGCAGAGATAAAACTTTAGATTAATCAATAATGCCTAAGATTTTTCTGTCCGTGATTTAGGTTCTTATGTTGTAATACATGCGGACCAATAAGACAATTATTTCCGATTCTTACTTCAGGCAACACGGATGAGCGCAAACCTATCTCGCTTGCTTCTCCCAAACTTGAATGTGATCCTAAGAAAGAATAAGGACGCAAAATACTTCCTTTCCCAATGTATGAGCTACCTTCTATAAGTGCAAAAGGTCCAATAACTGCATAATCTTCTATAACTTGGTTGTCTCCGATAAACTCCGAGGAATCATGAATATAAACTCCTTTTCCGATACGCAAATTTTTTGGAAGGCCAGCCGGAACAATAGAAGGAAAAGAAAATCCCAATTTCTCTAGTTCTGAGAATTTTTCTAATCTATCTTGCAGATTCTTCACTAATGAAACTACAATGTTATTAAACCCCTTCTTGAACAGTAGAGGAAGCACAGCACTATTTCCCCAAAGCATAAATCCATTAAACGATATTATGCTGTCTGGCTTGAAATCATCAACAAAACCTTGAAACTGATAGTCTCGCAATTTCTTACCAGCATTAACTTCATGAGCAAGCTGCATTCCAGTGTCTCCTGCTCCATAAATGATAAGCTTATTTCCCATAAAGGAAAACCCTCATATCCCTATTTAAACTTATCAATTCAGTATTTTAAAATCAACCCTATATCGATACTTTCGCAAACCAATATCTCCTGCTTTCTTGGTTCTTATTATTTTGATCCTCTTTCCAGATTTTTTAGTCTCTTTCTCAATCAATTCTTTTAATTCATTAGTTTTATTTTCTTCATAGAACCCATAATAATGTATAATTCCATTCTTCCTTATCTTTCCAAGCGCAATATCAAGAAAAGAATCCTTCAAATTTGGCCGAGCCATAACAATCCTGTCAAATTTTTCTTTCATTTTCGGAACAAATTTGCGTACATCTCCCTGAATAATCTCAACTTTCCCCGAAAGTTTGTTTCTTTTCACATTGTCAAGTGCATATCTACTGCATTCTCTTGATAATTCAACTGAAATAACTCTTTTTACCTGAGAATTCTTTGCTATAGCTATTGCAAAAGGTGCAACTCCTCCAAACATTACAAGCACAGACTCATTTTTCTTAGTCATTTTTGCAATACGAAGCCTTTCATTAGCAAGGCGAGGCGAAAAGTAGCACGTATCAACATTGAATCTAAAATTACAATTATTTTCCTTGTAAATCGCCTCCTCAGTATTTACTCCTGCAATAAATTTGGTCTTTAAGGTTCTCAGTCTTCCTTTAAATTTACCAGTTTTTTCAAGAACAGTACCTACACTTTTATGCTGATTCATTAATTTTCGGGCAAAAACCTTCTTTTTTGCAGCACCATCAGAACGCTCAAATTTGACTATTGCAATATTACCTATTATATCATATCCCCTCATGGCTAAACAAAACAATTTCCTCTATTAAATGTTTCCTCCGAGAAAGATTTAAATATAACACATATTATTTACATATAGCATTAATAAAGAGGTTAAAATGGGAGTAGGAAAAATTATAGGATATGTTGTATCAATTTTAGGTATAGCCTTAGTCGCCGCTGGAGTCATACCTGCTCTAAAAACAGCAGTTAAATTTATTCCTTCCTCTTTATCAAATACTTATCTTATGATAATAGGAGCAATATTAGTTATTATTGGTATAATCCCCATCATACGTTCGAGCCCATCAGGTAAGCAAGCAGCAGAAGTTCCAATTTATCACGGAAAAGAAATCGTTGGTTACAGAAGAATAAAGAAATAAGAAAAAATTCTTATTTAACTAACTATATTTATGTTTTTCTTCTTCCAAGTATTTTATCTCTTTAAGCAACTTACCCATTCTCTCTTTGTCATCAGCATTTAAGGCTAGTTGATAATCCCATTTCTTTTTGTTAATCCTATCCTGCAAAACTCCTCTTGTATGTTCATAATCGGCTCTCCTATCAAAGTACTTCTGGACGCCTTTATCAAAAAAGAATAAGAATACACCTAGTAAAACAACCGACATGTACAAGTAATTAGACACAACCGGCAATCCTTCAGAGGAAGTTGCTCGATTAAACCATAAAACTGCAAATATTATTATAAATAACATCCATGCAATCTTCCTACCTGTTGAAGTGGTTACGCTTTTTTCAACAAAAAAGAAGTAAATGACAAACGGTAAAAGAGTCACAAGAGCTACCCCTAAAGTTCCATAAGGAAGCAGAATGCCCTGAGTCAATTGATTTTCAGATATATATCTTACAGCAAAAAGAGAGACAACTAAAGCAATTATGTTAACAACAAAATTCCTCTCCCCCAACTTTGGAGTTGCCTTAACTCCGACCTTGATAACTACAAATAGGAGTATAAATAATAATATTTTTGAAAAAAGAAATTCATCTGAAGAATAAGATCCGAACAATGAACTAAAAATAGGCGTCCCTATCTGCTGAATAGATTGTATAACATTCTGAACAAATGATCCCACATCACCAAAGCTTGTATATGCAGAGACAAATGGCAATAAAGTTAGACTTAAAGCTAAAAGAGCAAAAAAGCCATACACCCTCCTTTTCATTTTCATCTTTCTCATAATGGAAAGAACTTTAAAAACATTCCTCTACTAAAGATAATACTTTTAATTATCACTCTTCACAAGCAAAATTGCAGGAAAAAGGTTTATAAATAACCGAACCATAAAAATAGAATGAAAAAGATGGGTAAGTTATTTGCATTTTTATTTCTCGGATTGGTTCTAGGCTCATTTTTTGCAGGTCTTGCAAGTGCAAGTTTTTCTGGTGTGGGGAGCATAGGAATTCCACAATCAGTAAAAGACGCGTATAGCGCCTGGGCAGCAGGAACAATTGATCCAGGTTTTGCTAAGATATTAGTCTTTATGCTTGTTTTTTTGGTGGTCTTCTTGGTCTTAGAAAACATAGGAATATTTAACTCTGAAGGACGTACATGGGTTGTGTGGGTTATTTCAGCGATAATAGGTTTCTTAGCCACGGCGTTTTTATTACCGACAGATATAATGAGCCTATTGCTTTCCTATAGTGCGTTGGGATTAACAATAACAACACTTATTCCTCTTGCCCTACTAATAGGATTTTCATATCAGGCAGCAAAAAGTGAAGGCAATGCTGGAATGATAATGATACAATGGGTCGCCTGGATAATTTTCTTGCTTTACACTATATACAAGACATTTAGTGCGTACAATGATACACAAGTATACAGCTGGCCTGTGGCGTTAATTGTTCTTGGATCAGCAATATTAGCACTTATCGCAACAGTATTCAACAGGTCATTATTGAGAATGATTGCAAAAAGAGTAATAGAAACAGAAAGTGATGAGGGCAAAAAAGAACTTAGGCGTTCATTGAAATTCATAAAAGAAACTGCAGAAGCCCAAAGAGAGTTGGGCGGAACCGGTGGAAAATAGTAAATCTTTAAAAATTCCACTTTCATTCTAATAACATGAAAAAGACTGGTGCGATACTTTTGTCTATTGTGTTATCAATTTATCTTATAAGCATAGTTTATGCAAATACTATTCCAACGCAAGGATTACAAGACCAATATAATAGCGCTCAACAAACTGCTGCTAATCTTCAGCAGACACCAGACCAAATCAGAAATCAATATCTTAGCCAGGAATGGGGAAAGGAAGTCGCAAAGATACCTGTTATTGGTCAAATCCACACTTTCTTTACCAATAATCCAATTATATTTGAAGTGATTTTTAATATTCCTTATAGTTTTTCACTAACATTCTTTTTGACAATCTTTCTTTGGCTTCTCATTCTAGTTTTCTCATATAACATTTTCAAAGCTTATATGAAAGAAAAGTGGGCAGCATTGCTTATTGGCATAGGCATTGCGATTATCGCAGCACAATCTACGATAATAAATATCATAGTAACTGCTGCTCTTCAATTAATCTTTGCACAAAGTCTTTGGTGGGTAAGAGCAATAATCTGGATAGCTCTCTTCTTTGTAATAATGATATTTTATTACCTTGATCACATGTTGTCCAAAAAAATAAGAGCCAATAGAATTGCAAAAGAAAAAGCTGATCTAAAACAAGATGTAGCAGAAACAAAAGCTTTCGTTAAAGGCGTTAAAGAAGGACTAAAAATAAAGGGAAAGTAGATTACTTGCTACCTATTTTCATTCCTACTTCCTCATTCACCAATGTATTTGTTGTATTTCTTAATTTCTTGAGCAGTAGAACCACTACAACACCGATAATAAGGAGAGCCATTATAAAAATAACCCAGTAAACTATACTCTTTCCAATTATCACACCCACAATATAATAAGTCATCTGACTGAGCGCTCCAGAAACAGAGATAAGACATGTAACAACAATTGCAATACCCAAAGACTTCCAATTATCCCCAAATAAGAAACTAACTGCCTGTCTAACAATAAGAAGAATAACCAACCATAATACAATAAGCACAACAAATTCCTGAAGATTAATACTAT
>CAYWEK010000035.1:0-6277 GCA_964457475.1 Candidatus Woesearchaeota archaeon | reverse complement strand
CTGAAAAGAAAGATGAGGATTGGAAGAAAAAACTTAGCCCGGATCAATATGCTGTTCTCAGAATGAAAGGCACTGAAAGGGCATTTACGGGGAAATATTGGAATAATAAAGAAGAAGGATATTATGTCTGTGCTGCCTGCGGAGCAAAGCTTTTCGCTTCAGATACAAAGTTTGACTCTGGAACTGGATGGCCGAGCTTTACGGATTCAATGATTAAGGAGAATATTGAATTAAAGGAAGACGTTGGCTTTGGAATGCATCGTACAGAAGTAATATGCAAGAAATGCGGCGGACATTTAGGACATTTATTCAACGATGGTCCTATTGAAAAGGGCGGGAAAAGATATTGCATAAATTCATGTTCACTTGAGTTTAAGAAGAAAAAGAATTAATGGACGAATCTAATCTTGTAGAACTAAGAGAAGCCAAAATGATCAGATTCTTAAAAAGAAAAAGCTAGAATTTCGATAGATAATTATCCTTGTTCAGAACAACAACCTTTAAATAAAGGTTCGGTTTAATCTAGTGAAGAGATATCTGATTAGTAAAGAGGTAAAATGGAAAGTCAAGAGATTGATAAATTAAAAAGTGAATTAAGACTGCGAGGACTCAGTCCTATGACTGTAAGAAATTACAGCTTTTTTGTTGATAAGTTTTTACAAAAAGCCAATAAGAGCGCACAGGATCTTACTCAGGATGATGCCAAACTTTACTTATCTGGACTATTTGATACTAAAGCAAAAAACACAATAATGCTTGCCGCTGCTTCTCTCAAGTTCTTTTATACTGAGATTCTAAAAAAGGAATTCAAAGATGTAAAGATACCTAAAAAAGACAAGAGATTACCTAGCGTGCTTTCAAAGGATGAAGTAAGAAAATTGATCGACTCAACTGACAATGTTAAATCAAGACTTATCATCTCATTACTTTATTCTGGGGGACTTAGAGTTTCAGAGCTTGTCAAGCTTAAAGTCAGTGATGTTGATTTCAATGAGAAGACTGGTTGGGTAAGAAGCGGCAAAGGATCTAAAGACAGATTATTTGGCCTTTCGGAGGCACTTTGCAAGGAATTGCAGGAATATCTACAGGGAAGAGAAAACCAATATATGTTTTCAAAGGAAGAACCTCTTACAACAAGAAATATACAAAAGATAATTGCTCTTACAAGAAAAAGAGCTGGAATTGATAAAAAAGTTACGCCACATACGCTTCGACATTCGTTCGCGACACACCTTCTTGAGCAAGGAACTGATATAAGAATGATACAGGTCCTACTTGGCCATTCAAGTATCTCCACGACTCAGGTGTATGCCCATGTGTCTTCTGACCAACTGAAAAAGATAAAAAATCCGCTTGATGGATTGTTTCCTCAACCAATTAGTCAATAAATAATTTATAAAAGTATTATTTAACGGTATGACTTCTGTCTCTTCGCTCTTGCTTTTGAATCTCCAGGCTTTCTAGTTTCTTTTCTTCTTGAGTCTTGGACGATCATATTTCTATCATATGTTATATATGCCTTTCTTAGAACATCTGAACCAGTCATTCTTACAAGAGCTCTTGCTATCGCAAGTCTTGCAGCTTGTATTTGGCCCTCTTTTCCTCCGCCGCTTACTTTAATGTAGAAATCATTCTTTAGTTCTCCAAGAACGGCTTCATGTATTCTCAATGGTTCTAGAAGTGCAAGTCTATGAAATAAACCAAGTTCGGATGAAGGCAAATAATTGAAAAATATCTTGCCATTTCCAGGCTTTATTCTCAACTTTGCAACTGCAGTTTTTCTTTTTCCTGAAATTATAAAATTTTCCGCCTTCATTTTAGATTTCCTTGCTTATCTCTGCCAGAGAGATTGTTTTAGTTTTCATTGGTCTGTCAAATGTTATCTTTTTCATGGATTCATATTCTTTTGGAACATTTGGATGGCAGATTACTCTTTTCAATGCGTCTAAGCCTCTCTGCTGAGTATATGATAACATTCCTCTTACTGTTCTTTTCATAAGTCTTTCAGTGTGTTTTGGAAAATGAGGACCATTCAGGCTTTTTCCGCTTCTTCTTCTTGCTATGCCGTACTCACCAATAATCATCCTTCTTCCACCAGTCAAAAGAGCAGAATCACAGTTCACAACTATAACTTTCTTTCCAAGAAGAGCCTGCTTTGCTATATAGCTTGCAACTCTACCTAGGACTGCTCCAGTCACGTCAACAATTATTTGCTTTTCGTTTGTTTTTTCTTTTTCTACCATTTTATCCTATTAGTTTAATCCCCTCAGCTTTTGGATTCTTCTTTATTTCTTCAATTAATGAAACCGGCTCTGACTTTGTTTTCTTTAACTTATCAAGAGCTGACTTTGAAAATCCGAATGAGCATATTCTTACTTTCTTTGATACATCGCCTGAACCAAGAACTTTTCCTATTACTACTACTGTGTCTCCTGCGGATGTCTTTTCCTCTATATCTGCAAGATTTATTTTTGAATATTTTCTCCTGGAGGAGGCAATTTTCCTAGCTATTGAAAGCCATCCTTTATTCTTCAATGCTAAATTAAGAGTTTCAGTCACTTCAGGATTTGTCTTCCTTTTCGCGTTGAACTTGATCTTTGTTTTGCTTATTTCCATTATCTCTTTCAATTTCTAGCCTATTTAAACCTTCTGCGAAGAAAAGGTTTTTATACCTAAATACACACTAGTATGTATGGCAAAGCTTATTGACATAAAGAAAGAAAATAAAGGGAAAAAGATAAGAGTAAACATAACTGTTGACAAAGAGCTTCTTGGCAAGGCAAAAACGAGACTTGAACTCTTTGGAGGCAAAGTAAGTACTCTTTTCAATTCTTATCTTAATGATTTTGTCAGCACAATGGATAGGGATTTTGGTTCTGAAAGAAAGGAGATGCAAGCCAGAATAAAAGAGCTTGAAGATAGATTAGGAAAATTGGAAGAAAAGAAGTAATCTAATATTATATTGAAACAGTTTGTTGTCCTGTAAAACTTTCGGATTCAACCTGGTTAGAATTCAGCATTCTTGGAAGATGTGGAACTCTCCAATAAATCCTTTCTTCTGATGGAAAATCAGTATGTAATGTGAAAATATTGCTTCCGAGTCTTCCAATTCCCAGATCTTTTATTAGACTGTCCAATAACAAGCCTGCTCTGAAATCATCCGCACCTTCAATGAAAGAAGCTCTAAAAAATTCACCTTCCAAACCAATTCCATAATGACCTATTATTTCCTTTAAAGGTTCAAAAGCATCGTCTCCAGCCAAGATGTTACTTATTTCATTATACAGAGGATTATATTCAGAAGAAGGTCTATTATTAAGAAGTGAATCAAAGTTATCAAAAACTCCCAAAGAGAAATATACAAATGGCCTTAAAATTCTGTCTTGTGACACTATTAGGAAGCACATGTTTATTTTTAAAGATTATTCTAATGAGGGATATACATTTTAAAATACAAAAAACTAGTTAGTTATATGATGGAAAAGAAAGATCTGCAAAAACTGATATTTAGAATAAGCATTCTGCTTAAAGGGATAAACAGTATTTTTGAACTTACTCTAGGACTCATCATAGGATTTCTAAGCACTACATCAATCTATCATATCGCACATGTAATATTCAACAATGAATTGGCACGTGATCCGAATGATTTTATTGCTAACACTCTAATAAATATGGCTGCTAATATTTCCGTTAGCACCAAAGAATTCATTAGCATTTATTTGATTATCCATGGAATAATAAACTTCGGATTGTTTTACACCATATGGAACAAAAAGTTGACATTTTATCCAATAGCCATAGCCATAATGCTTCTTCTTATTATTTATCAGATAATTAGGTTATTCCATAGATTCTCAGTAATTCTTTGCATTGTAACGATAATTGATGTAACAATACTTTATTTCGTTATAAAAGAATTTGAAGGTTTCAAAGAAAGATAGAAAAAATATTTTATTTTATTTTTTTGACAACCACTGCTGTGCCGTAGGACAAGACTTCAGTGATTCCTGCTGCTATTTCTGTTGCATCATAACGTGCACCAATTATTGCATTCGCTCCGAGCTGTTCCGCATGCTTCATCATCATCTCAAAAGCATCTTCCCTTGTTCTTTCGCAGAGTTGAGTGTATAGAGTTATATTTCCGCCAACAAGAGACTGAAGCATAGCTCCGATGTTACCTACAATTGAACGTGAACGGACAATTATTCCACGAACAACACCTAAGTTTTTGACAACTTTATAACCTTCAAGATTAAACGTAGTTGAAGTCATACTTTTTTCCATAATAATTACCTCGTTTACTTAAGTTATTGATAGTTTATCTATCTTTCTATGATATCTATATACTATCTGAGATAAACTTGCTTACTAGCATAAAAACGATTAAGCCAGGGGCTTTCCCGCAGGCCCATATAATAAAGAGAGCGTTTTTTATGGTTTTTCAGGAAAATAATCGACGACAAAAGACAAAAACACCCCCTAAATGACCCGGGCAGATTTTAACAGTTTTTTTAGCTTTTTTTCTATTTCTGATCTGGCTGAAACTGGTCCAAATCCCACCATAAAAGATTATTAGGACTATTAGGGATAATAAAAATATTAATTATCAGGAAAATATAAAAGTTTTTTGTATTCTCTAACGTTGAAATAAGACCATTCTCTTATTTCGGGGAATTTTTCCCTTAATTCATCTATTAATTGAAGAAATTGTTCCTTATTTCTTACTTCTATATCAAATTCAAAGTCACTCCCACCAATTGTTTGATCTAGATATATTATATTTGGGTGTAAATGTGCGTAATTAATTAATTCTTTTAATCGCGTAGTTTCATTCAAAATAATATCTATTTTATAATACTGATGATTATATCTCTCAAAATTGAATATAAATCTGTTTGCTTGAATGATTTTCTTCTTTTCTAATTGCTTTATTCTAAATGCAATTGTTGTTGCCGGCAATTTTAGCTTACCTGCTATCTCAATAATCGAAATTCTTGCGTTTCCTGCAATCAATTTTAATATTTCTATATCTTTTTTATCACATTCTGTCTCTATTTCTCCACCTATTAACTCAGGGTTCAATTCATCGTGTTTCTTTTCGAGCAAATAAGCTCTGTGAAAATGGTATGCCTTGGTAAATATAGCAATTTGGTCTTTTCCAATATATTTCTTATATCTTTCTTTAAATTTTAGGTAAAATTCTTCAAATTCATATATACTCTTGACATAGGTTCCTATTCCAATATCGAATGAACCGTCTATCTTACAAGTGTAAAAGACTTTTTTGTCATTAATTAGAAAATTAAAAATTTCTCCTTCTTTTTCTAAAGAAGTATTTATTAATTTTATATAAACTCTTACGCTAAAGTAACCTAAACGATAGAAATCTATTACCGAATAATATCCTTTTATGAATCCTTTTTGTTCTAGTTGTTTTATCCTATAATTTACTACGTCTTTGCCTAATCCGATTTTTTTCGCAATCTGTACATTTGATTGCCTTGAGTTAATATCTAATTGATACAATATTTTTCTATCTTTCAAATCTAACACGTTTTGTTCTATTTTAGTCATTTTACTTTATAATACAAATATAAGTATATAAATATTGTGTTTTGAAGCAATATTTAATCAAACATTTTATTTATATTCAATACCTTCAAGTAGTAACAAACTGGATGAATAAGCCAAAAGGAAATTACAAAATGACAAACGAAACACAAATAATAAATGAAAAAGGAAGAGTAAACTCCACGTTAGAGAATCTAACGTTAAAAGTATTAAAAGGTGGATTAAGGGGCGAAAACTTTTTTGGAGGCAGAAATGTAATTGATGTAGTAAATGATGCTGGTGAATTAGTCGAACTTACTAATCAGTTAAGAACAAGCAATCCTAAAATATTTGACGCACTGTGTAAGAAATATCAGGGTTTGTCAAAGGCGTACTTCTCAGATTCAAAGGGAAGAGACAGCGAATATACGTTAGGATTACTCTATGAAGGTGCGTATGAAGTGCTTAATGGAACAAAAACTGTAGATTCTTGGAAAAGAGAAGTAGACAAAGAAGATAATTCTGTATGGGAAAAGGGTGGTGTGAAAAGAACTTATGATTCTGTTTGGGAGAATCGAAAATGACAAACGAAACACAAACAATGGAAGAAGCCGATAGAATCAGAGAAGGACTCAATCAGGTTAGTCGTGATTATCTTAAAAAACATTATGATATGAGTCCTTCTACGAACGAGTTCATAAATGAGTATGAAACGAAAACAGGA
>CAYWEK010000034.1:0-6328 GCA_964457475.1 Candidatus Woesearchaeota archaeon | reverse complement strand
TCGGGCCTCATGCTAAAGCTCCTTTTATGCCATTTATACCTTTCAGCAATTTATCTTCCTCTACAGCATATGAAATTCTTATGTAATTGTCTCCTGCACTGCCAAATGCATATCCTGGAATTACTAAGACATTGCTTTCATCAAGAATCTTTTGCGCCACCTCTCCTGATTTTCCATATCGAGATATATCTGCGAAACAGAAGAAAGCTCCTTCTGGCCGATTAATATCCATAATATCTTTCAAACCTGATAAGACTATATTTCTATTACTAATTAATTTCTTTCTGTTATTGGATTCATCAATCTTTGTTTTACCTTCCAAAACAGGAATGGCTGCATATTGAGATGGGGTTGGTGCGCATGTTACACCGTACTGGTGCAATTTGAGTGCCTGATCAACAACTTCCTGTTGTGAAATTATCCATCCGATTCTTGCACCAGTTGAACTGGATCTTTTTGACAAACCATTAACCACAACAAATCTGTTTGTGTATGATGCTATTGACTCTGGTGCCCTATCAGAAAAGTACAAGTGAGAGTATATCTCATCTGAAAGGACATGAACATTCTGATTTCTATCTAAAATATCTGCTAAACCACCTAAATCTCTGTTGAGCAAAATTTTTCCAGTAGGATTAGAAGGTGTGTTGATAACTACTAGCTTTGTTTTTCCGTTAACTTTAGATGCTAAATCTTCCAGACAAAGGCTAAAATCTGAATTCAATTTAAATGTTCTAGGAGTTGCCCTGTTTAGTTTAGCTAGAGCATCGTATAATGGAAAACTTATCTCAGGTATAAGAACCTCATCTCCTTCATCCAAAAATGCACCATACGTAATTGAAAGAGCTTCAGTCACACCGCAAGTAACAATCACTTGTTTTTCATCAATATTCTTACTAATATAATCCCCGAATTCCTCAGCAATAAGCTCTCTTAATTTCGGAAGTCCTGCATTTTCAGTGTATCGGAGATTACTTGACATAAAAGCTTCTGCTCCGGCTTCTCTAAGTTCAAGAGGTGCTTTCCAAGGTAGTTCACCTATACCCAAATCTATTGTATCTTTTCTTTTCTTCGAATTCCATTGCCTGATAACAGAAATTTCAATTCCATCAAGCTTCTTTGAGGGTTTAAATGCCATTTTGACGTAACTTCTTAGAAATAACAGTATTAATAAAGATTACTAATTTCTTCTTAATGCTCAACGACTACGTAATGCTTCTTCCAGAGCAACGGCAATATCTGTTTTGGCATCTCTATATTTTGTTATTATAGCTATTCCTTGAGAAATTTGCCCTGAAGTATCTTCATATATTGCTTTAGACCCTGGAACAACAACTGCTCCAACAGGTATGACTGTTCTACCATCTATTTTTTCAACATATTCTCTTTTGGTTCTATCAAAAACAGGCAAACTTCTGGATAAATTTAGTCCTGGAGCCAATATTGCATTTTCTCTAATTATTGTTCCTTCTGATATGGAACTATTGATTCCCATAAAGGCACCGTCTTCTACTATGCATGGAACTGCATTGGCGTGTTCAAGAACTCCTCCAATTATTGCTCCGGCTGAAATGTGAGCCTTTTTTCCAACCTGAGCACATGACCCAACAAGAGAATGTGAATCCAACATTGTTCCTGAATCAACATAGGCTCCTATATTGACATAGGTTGGTGGCATTATTATAACACCACTTGCTAAGTAAGAACCGCTTCTCATTGATGTTCC
Source organism: Candidatus Woesearchaeota archaeon (assembly GCA_964457475.1). Taxonomy (GTDB): domain Archaea; phylum Nanobdellota; class Nanobdellia; order Pacearchaeales; family GW2011-AR1; genus VGKP01. The sequence continues at coordinate 4,602 of CAYWEK010000034.1, read as the reverse complement.
GCCAGGAACAACTCTGACTCCTACTATCTTTGAAGGACTTATTGGAGGGTATAATTCTTTATCCATAAATATTGGGCCATACTCCATCGGAACAACATCTGACGCGGCAAAACCGAATAAAATTCCGTTTTTAACCCAAGAATTGGCCTTCCATTCTCCATCAATCTTCTCTGCTGATCTGACACTACCATTTTCTAGCAAACTTACTAATCCTTTAACATTTCTTCTAATTTCGTTTCTTATTTGAGTTCTTTCTTCTTTAGTTAATCCAATAAACCTTTCGAAATTGCTCTTCACTTTCTCAGGATTGTAAACAAATTCAACTGATAGGAACTCGCCTTGATTTAGAACGACCTTGGCTAATCTATCTATATTTGGATGTTTGCCAGGGTTTTCATTTGCGTCTCTTGTGTACTCTGAGAATAGTTCGAGACCTTTACTAGCTTCTTTTGGTCTAATCTTTCCATTATTAAATCCCAGCAAATTTGCATAAACTGCCAAAGAACCTGCCTTTCCAGGCATATTAGGAATTTCAACAACCTCTCCAGATGAGTCGGTTATTCTTGCTTTTTCTAAAATATCCACTGGTTCTAATTCTTTTAATGTTTCAGCAAATGCTTTCACCATCTTAACTTCTAACTTAATCGATATTTAATTCTTTTTGTCAACAATTTTTGTTACTTGAAGAAATAACAAAACTTAGACTTGCCCGTAAACTAACTCCAATAAATAGAGCCTGACTGTTATAGACAATGATTAGAGAATATTAACTAACTACCATAATGCTTTTAAAGTGGACTTTTTAATATCAAGTATGGCTGAAAAAAAGATAGTAAAGATGGCTATTATTTCCGGTGCAGCACATGCGCTTGAATTCAAGAGACAGAATCCAGGAGTCTCTGATGAAGAGGCAATACAGCACGTCAACAGAGAAAGTGAAAATATTCTTAGAAAGCTTGATTCTGAAGAGTAGATAAAGGTTGTTCAGTAAGCTTTATAATATCTTTTTCTAACTTATTAGTGTGCGGGGGTTCCGGAGTGGTCAAACGGGCAGGACTTAAGATGTCGCACTTTCATCAGAAAGTGTTAAGTTAGGATTTCGCTTGGACTTGAGAAATCCTGTGTGCTTAGTGCCTTCGTAGGTTCGAATCCTACCTCCCGCATTATATCTTTTTGTAAAGAATAAAATTAGTAATAATTTCAAAAGTTGCCCGCGGGCAAGAATAGTATATACGTCCATGGGCAAAATCACAAAATTTTCTTATTTTGGCCTCTATAAATTGGATCCGGACCCTCATTTTCTTATGGGCAAATTTTAGGATTTTTAAAAACAACAAATTAATACTTACAATTTTCTTTTCTTAGATTTCTTATTTGGTTTTACTAAATAATATATCATGAAAATTATTATAATTAACAATATTACTAAAAAAGCTCTTTCATATATTGGATAGGATGAAGTCTTTTGGATATTTTGAAGTGTGGGAGAACTGGCGTTCTGAGTTGAATTAGTAATTGGAAGAATATTTTTTGTTCCAGTTATAGATTCATTTATTGATTCTATGGTCAGATTTGCCTTATTGTTAGATATACTGTTTAGTTTTACCAATAAATCATAATGGTCAGATGAGACCAGACTAACTTTCGAAGCCTGTTCTATTTCGAGATTCAGAATGATGGGATTGCTTTCTATTAAAATACCTACTGAAGTGTTAGTTAAAGAACTAATGGTTAAAGTATGACTAACATTTTTTAGTGGGAATTTTATCTCATCTCCTTGCTTTAATCCAGCTGTAAATCCCTTCTTTAAATCATTTTCATTTATATTATATGTGCTTAGACTTGGACCCGCACTTCCCCCGCCGCCACCTCCGGTTGAGCCACCGCTTCCTGAATTTGATACTGGAGCAGATATGGTGAATATCTGAGTTGAAGAATTAGCAACATTATTTCCAAAATCAGTGCAATTTATGCTCCAATTATACGCTCCTGGACTGAAAATTTGAGCAAAGCTATTTGTTGCTGATTGATTGACTGAAGAAGAGCTGAGATTTATGTTATTATTGATAATTAAACTACAATTTGCAATATTTAGATTATCTGTTGCGTTATAAGAGAAATTCTCGCTTGCGGACGAAGAAGTTGCATCGGTCGGAAGCGGCTGAATTAACGTTAGATTTGGAGGAGTTATATCATAGGTTATACTAAAATTGTTTTGTCCAAAAGTTTGATTTGACTGGTTGTTAGTATAGAGACAGTTCCATTTGTAATTATCTTGAGCTGTGAATGTATAATTAAATGAAGTCATATTTGTCTTACCTGTTATATTAAGATATGACGTATTGATTGGAGCATTACTTGATGAATTCCAGAGGTAAAATGTTACATTTGTTAAATTGAAAGTTGAACCACCATCGCAACTGAATGATTGATTTGCGCTAGCTGCTGATTGATTGATTGGAGCGTCAAGATTTGAATATGGATTTAGAGTGTAAAAGCTGAAGTTTGAGCTTGCTGATGAGACATTATTATTCTGATCTGTATAAAGACAGTTCCATTTGTAAATTCCAAGAGAAATGTTTGTTACATTTACTGAAAAAGTATTTGATGCTCCAGAAATATTCTTAAAACTCTGATTGTATATTGTTCCATTACTCTTCCAGAGGTAAAATGTCACGTTCTGTAGTGCTAGATTAGTTGCATTACAGCTGAATGTTTGATTTGAACTATTACCAAGAAAATTATTCGCAGGACTTACCAAAGTTACATTTGGGGCTTGATTGTCAAGAGAAATTATAGCATTATAGACATTAATTCTTGAGAAATTCAGTCCTGAAGAAGAGTCTGGAATTGTTTTACCGGTTGAATTCAAAATAGAAGCAATTTGATTTGGTGTCCTGCTCTGATTTGTTAGTTTTAGATACTGGTTAATTATAGCAATTGTGGCTGCGACATGAGGAGTGGCCATTGATGTTCCAGAAAGCTGACAATAAATATTACCTGTTCCACATAGAGAACGGATATCTCCTATTGGAGGAGCAGCAAGCATAGTAGAATTTATACTCTCTCCAGGTGCGAAAATAGTTCCTAGAGTCCATCTGTTGGAAAAAGTTGATATTACATCACTTTTTGTTGTTGATCCTACGGATGTTGCATTTTGAACACATCCAGGAGATGAAACTTGACCATTTTGTCCATTTTCGTCATTATTAATCCCATTACCAGAAGCTATAACTACTGAAATATTTTTTGCGGTTGCCGCATTTATATGCTGGGCAAATAGATTGCTATTTTCAGTGGCATTCGTATCGCAATATGTGTTATAAACATACTGACCACCCAAGCTCATGCTTATAACTGAAATATTATAAATAGATGCATTGCCTACGCACCAGTCTATCGCTGACAAAAGGTTACTATCTATACAGCTTCCACTTGAATCACAAACCTTTAATGCAACTATTTTAGCATCGGGCGCAACTCCTTTTATTCCTCCATTGGCTCCAACAATTCCAGCGACATGCGTTCCATGACCATTATCATCCATTGGATTGTTGTTGTTATTGACAAAATCAAAGCCACCTATAACTTTCGAACAATTTCCTGCCAAAAACTGTGGAGTTGTACAATTTCCAAGATCTGGGTGAGTATAATTAACTCCAGTATCAATTATACAAACCGTCTGACCAATACCAGTCAAATTTATCCCATTTTGCTTAAGTTGCCAGGTTTGAGTTCCATTTATTAAAGGAACCGAGTCTTGTAAATTAATATGTTTAACTCCGTCAAGAGTCACACTTGCAACATTTGGGTCGTTTTGAAGAGAAGATAACTGACTATCCGATATATCTGCCGACAAAGCATTGCCAAAATCATGATTTATGCTTAGATTTCCCAATATTTTCCTAACATTATTGTCAGACAATGATAAAGAGGATATAGTCTTACCAGATTGTCCAGTATTTAGTTGAATTATAACTCTTACTTTACTCGAATTCTGTAGGTTCTTATATACTTGAGAATCAATTTTTGTATTCGAAATAGAATGGACGGGTATACTTTGTATGACTAATAGTGTGAGTAGGAAAAAAAGAAATGATAATATCAACAATGCCTTTCTCATCAGAATAATGGAACAATCGGGTTTAAAACTCTTGCGAAATTTCTTCACTGAAAAATTAACTTGTAATTTTCAAAAATCTTATCCTTGACTTCTTCCAAACTAATTCCTTTTATTTCAGCAATTTTTTTGTAGCTTTCAATGACATTCGCAGGCTCATTTGGCCATTCTTTGTCTGGATGAAGATAAGGAGAGTCAGTTTCACATAATAATTTAGAAATATCAATTTCTTTTATTATTTTCTGGAAATGCTCACTGTTCTTTACTGAAGTAGGTATGGTCAAAAACCATCCCTTATCTGATATTTCTTTAACAAGTTTGAAATTTCCTGAAAAACAGTGCATTATAACCTTCTTTACCTCATGCTTTTTCAATAGTTCTATTACTTCTTTCTCAGCTTTTCTTGAATGTATTATCAATGTTTTATCTATCTCTTTTGACAAAAGAATTATCTTCTCAAAGATTTCTATTTGTCTTTGATG
>CAYWEK010000033.1:0-6944 GCA_964457475.1 Candidatus Woesearchaeota archaeon | reverse complement strand
ATTTGCTAATGCAGGAATCAAAAGAGATATTTGGTTTGACCGATAAGTAACTGAATTATAAGTTGCATTTGCTATAGATAATTGGTATTGTTGGTCTAATGAATTTTTATTTATTGTTTTAAGGTCAGAGGTTTGATAAGACTGAGTTCTATTTAAGTTGATTACCGTATTAACGGGAAGATCGGTATCATTCACAACAATTCCAGTTAAATCTATTCCTCCAGAATTAATAGTACTTAAAGTTAAATTATAAGTTACAGAAGTAGAATTCTCTCCAAAATATTGAGCATTCTTTATTAATGAAATTAAAGTATTTGCAGTTGTAGAGGGTATTATCATGATTATTAGTGAAGAATTTGCGTAAATAATATTTCCACTAGACACATCTGTTCCATTAACGGAAGCAATAGAAAGACTAACATTGTAATCAGTCGAATTTCTCTGGTAAGTCTTGATATATGATATCGAAGTAGAATTCCCGGCAATTAAAGTCCCAACAACATAAGGCGAACCGGACGAATCAACATCAGTTATATTAAGATTGGTAGCATTGCTCTCTCCGTTATTTATTAGGCTTAATGTTACATTGTATGAAACCGAACTGTTGGTCATATTATACAGACTCGTTATTTTATTTAATACCAGAGAGGCTGCATTAATTAGCGGTGGGATAACCAGGCTGATCTGCCCAGAACTTACCTGGATTAGGTTTCCAGATAGATTATCGGTCGCATTTGAAGTAGCAATTGATAGTGTTTTATTTACAGATGTGGCCGTTTCATTATAGGTTAATAGGTAATTTTCAGTTACAACCTGGTCGTTAACCAGCGTTCCAACAGAATAGGGCGAACTGGGAGAGTCTGCATCATAAATATAGGCGTTCGTGGCGTTGCTGTCACCATTATTGGTCAGGCTCAAAGTCACATTGTAAACTATATTTGTACTATTCTCTGAATAAAGAGAAGCTGACTTTGAAAGCAGCAGGGAAGCATTACTTGACAATGCCGGAACCAGAACAAAAATATGATTTGATTGATAAGTGGTTGAATTGGCTGTGGCGTTTGCTATCGACAATTGATATCTCTGACTTTGTAAGGTCTTGTTTATTATTTCAGGGCCGGATATGGAATAAGATTGCGTTCTATTCAAGTTGATTAATGTATTAAGATTCAAATCAGTGTCATTTACTGCAATTCCAGTCAAGTCAACTCCGCCAGAATTGACAACCTGAAGGGTTTCGGTATAATTTACTGCTGTTGATGACTGGTTGTTAAAAACTATATTTTTAATCAACGTTAGCTGTTGTCCTGTTTCGGTCTGGGGAACTAATATGCTGATTAAGCTTGAATTTGCGTAAATAATATTTCCACTAGACACATCTGTTCCATTAACGGAAGCAATAGAAAGACTAACATTGTAATCAGTCGAATTTCTCTGATAAATTTCTATATAAGACACTGAAGTAGTATTTCCAAAAGTAAGATTGCCCAAACTATAGGGGGAGCTTGAAGAATCTGTGTCAGAAAGTGAAACTCCCGTCGCATTGCTTCCGCCGATATTTGCAACATTTAGCGTTATGTTATAAGTTGCATAGGTTGAATTTATTACTTGGAGTGAGATTAATTTGTCTAATATAAGAGATGCAGGTAAGGGCACAGTTCCTATGACGAAAGTGTCATTGCAGGATGCATTATATCCTTGGTAACTGAATGACGTATTTAGAGTATAATTTCCATCAAAGAGCCCATAAAATGCTGTTTGAAAGCTTCCATCAGAAAGAGAGTTTACAAGTGTTGAAACATTTATAGAGTTATAAAGAGTAATATTGATAGGCTGGGAGCTTAAGCTATTGTACCCGTCAGAAATATTTCCAAAAACTGAAACTATGCTTCCAGACTGATAGGGACCGCCAACCTGGCAGTTTATTGTTAGGTTACTAACATTATAGTAATATGTAATGGAAGAATTCTTTACTCCATTATTTGAAAGAACTGTCCAATTATGTTGGCCTATACTAAATCCACTTAAATTATAAAACAAATTAGTATTATTCAAGATATTATTTGAAGTATTAATCAAAAGTCCATCAGCATAAAGATAAACAGTCATATTTCTCAAACCTGTATCAAAAACCGTATAATTAAGCAACAAAGAGGTTATATTATTCAGGTAAGAATTATTACTAGGATTATTAAGAGATACAACTGGATAAGGGATGCTTACGTTAAAGTTCAAGGTATTTGAAATATTTAGATTGCCTCCACTATCAAAGCAATTAATGTACCATGAATGATTGCCTTCGCTTATATTATCAACAAGGAAATTTGTAAGAGTATTGTTTATTACTGAGCTGTTTGTTTGATTTAGAATTGAATCAATATATAAATTACATGACAATGCGTTTGGTGAGACATAGCTTGTTGCGGTGAAATTAAAGTTAATTTTTTGCGATGTGGTACTATTAAAGTAATTCGAGGGAGCATTTAAAACCAACAGCGGTGCCGAATTGGTTGAATTTATAGAATAATTTCCATACATGGTAACATTAAATGTCACATTTCCTGCCTGCATAGAAGTCAGATTTGTACAAATCGTTGAAGGACAAAGAATATTATTTCTAATAATTTGTAATTGTGTTGAGGCAGTCGGTAGATTGTAGAGAGTGATGTTAGAAGACACATTCAAATATATATTATTAGTATCTATCTGGGCAAAATCATTAGTTATAAAGATCCTTGAAGAGAAAGTAGTATTTGTTCCATTTATTGGTTTCAGAAAATTTATCTGACCAGCACTGGTATTTATTACATTCATTAGTCCGCCGAGTCCAGTAAATGAATAATTAGTTATATATTGATTAATAAGAGTGGTTCCATTAATACCTGCTGTTTCAAAATTCAAATCTTTAGCAGAAGGAGCATTTATTATATTTCCGTTAAGAGTATTATTTTGAGGGTAATTAGGAGTTACAAATAAGAAATCAAACCCATTAGAAGTGGTTGAGCCAGTAGCGGTAACATTGTTAGTATTCATAATGTTTCCTGTGGAACTTGAAGTAATAGAAAAGCCATGGTCTGTCCCAGTCCCTGCAGTGGTTATAGTATTATTAGTAAATGTGTTATACTGTGCTTGAGAAATGCTGACGCCATAATTTGAGGTAGAAGTTCCAGTAGCGGTAACATTATTTCCTGTAAATGTATTGCCTATTGCGTTGGTAGCAAGTGAGAGGCCATAATTCTGAGCTCCGCCACCAGTTAATATTTTATTATTATTAATTTGATTAAGCTCAGAATTAACTATTACGCTTATACCATAATTACTTGTAGTTCCAGATTGCGTTGTTCCATTTGCAGTTATATTATTCCCTGCAATATAGTTACCCGTTGCTGCTGAAAGAAGTATTCCACTGATAGTTGTTGTTCCATTAACTAAAATAACATTATTGATAATTGTATTCGCGTTTGCATTAGTCAATAAATATATACCATAATCTGTGGTTGTTCCATTTACAGTAATATTATTTCCAGAAAGATTATTTCCGGCAGATTGTGTTAAGTATGCCCCCATATTAGTAGCCGCGTTTCCTTCCGCCAAAAGAGTGTTATTTGATAGAATGTTATTATTCGAGTTTGTGCTCAAGAAAAGAGGAGAGTTTGCAGTTGTACCAAAAGTAGTTAATTGGTTATTATTCGCAATATTACTCTGAGAATATACAAAGTAAACCCCATATAAAGGAGTAGTTCCATATACACTAACATTATTTCCATTAACTGTATGAAGATAAGAAGATGAAAGCTCAATTCCATAATTTGTAGCTCCAGTTCCTTGAACAGATACATTATTATTATTTACGATATTTGAATAGGAATTAAATGAATAAATACCAGTGCTCGTAGTCGTACCATTAACAACCATTGAATTTCCAGTTATATTATTATTACCAGTAGAAGTAGCATATATTCCTAGAAGTCCTGTTGTTCCATATACACTAACATTATTTCCATTAACTGTATGAAGATAAGAAGATGAAAGCTCAATTCCATAATTTGTAGCTCCAGTTCCTTGAACAGATACATTATTATTATTTACGATATTTGAATAGGAATTAACTAAATAAACACCATTAAGAGAAGACGTACCATTAACAACCATTGAATTTCCAGTTATATTATTATAATTGGCAGAAGAACCCTCTACCCCATAAAGTGTTGTTGTTCCATTTACAGTAATATTATTTCCTTGAATTAGATTTCCTGATACATATGTCATATATACACCAACATTAGTTGTTCCACTCTCATTACCATTGATAGTATTGCCCAGTATAGTATTATTATTTGCATCATTAGTCAAATAAACAGCATAATTTGTCGTTGCCGTTCCCACAGAGTTACCATAGATATAATTCCCAGTAATATTATTATTACTGCTTTCTATAATATATACTGTGGTTCCGCTTACTGCTCCAGAGGTAGTTGTAGAATAAGCAAGAAGAGAGTTATTTACAACAGCATTATTATTTGCGTTAGTTGAAATATAAACTGGATAACTTGTTGTTGTTCCATTTGCAGTAATTTTATTCCCTGTTATTAAATTATTATCAGAGGCAGATATTAGATATACGCCAATATTACCTGTTGTTGTTCCAAATGCATATATGGTATTATTTTGTATTATGTTATTATCACAGCTAGTTGTTGCGTATATACCATCATTGCTAGATGTTCCATTTGTTAGAATAGTGTTATTAAAAATATTAGAATTTGAGATCTGAGTCAATTGTATACCATAACTAGTTGTACCTACGGAAGTGTTCTTATATATAACACAATTTGCAACTGTTAAATTAACAAGGGGAGTTACTGCATTAATAGCATTAATCCCATATAAGCTATTTGTTCCAGCAGTATCATAAGAAATAGTATAACCGTTGCAATTAAGATTCACATTGCTTTGCGCAATAGTAATGCAGGTTCCAGCTCCTACAATAGTTGTATTTAATATATAACTACCAGCAGTAGAAATTGTTGTTCCACAAGCAGATATATTAGTAGGCAGAGCAGATACTAAACCTAATAAACATAGTAAAAGTATAGGCAATATTAAAAATATAAAATATTTTTTACTTAACATTTTTACCCCTCTTTTTTAGATGTTCTTTCAAAAGCTTTTCAATTAATTGAGAAGAGTTAATACATTCTTTTTCCGCATACTTTTTCCATTCTTCAAGAATCTTCTCATCTATAGTTGCACTTAACACCTTTTTCCCCATCTTAGTACTATAATATAAATATTATTTATATTATATTTAAATCTTACTATAAATATTTTTCTGAGTTCTAACTTGCTCGGTCTGGGCGCAATCGTTTGAACTAATTAGTCAATTAGGTGAAAAATGTAGGATATCTTCTAAATATCTCATTCATATATTCTATCGCCCAATTTCTTAGAAATAACGCTCCTGGATAATTGTCAATATTATGATGTGAATATTTTTTGATTTTGACTCCATGAAGATCTTCATGATTTATTTCCTCTATTCCGAATGCCTTTATCTTTTCCCTTGGAAATCTCATGTATTTGTTGCCATCAAATGAAAGAAAGTCCTGAGAGGCACGATCTCCAGTATAATATAAAGTTCCGCCAGAATTTCTACTTATTGATAGAGCACTAGCAAATCCATTTGAATCCGTTGATACATCGTCCTGCCAAACAACATCCAATACCTGATGACCATTTTTAGAGCTTATATTAGGCTTTTCTTTCAAGAAAATGTTCTGTATCCACTTCTTGTTCCCCGAATCTTTTACACCTTTGGTATATTTTTTCAAATCTTTATACCATTCTTCAGCTGCTTTAGGAAATACATGTTGCGCAATTCCTGGGTCAAAACTCAATCTAGGGTCAAGTAAAGCGGGATGAATCGGTATTTCAAAACATCGATCATACAAAATCGGTAATTCTTCTTTTTTTAGCAATAAGGTGCTGATTTCCATTAATTTTTTATAATTATTCTCTATTTAATGATTTATATTCTAAAATCACGCTTTTTTAAGGTATTTCACAATTATATAAGAAAATCAGTAAGACAAAAATTAACCCCAGCAGAAAAATGCGGAATAGGTATTAATGGAAACAGATGGAATACTTTATTATTAAATTCAATTAAATACGGGAATACCACCCGAGCATTAACAAATGAGGAGAAAATGCCCATAACACCCGAATACTTAACACTCTCTCTAATACATAGATATATAAAGTGTCATTTATTTTGAAAATTAATTACAAGCGGAGGCTACAACATGAATAACTTTAGAGAAAACAGAAACGGCGGATTCAGAAACAATTTTGGTCCTAGAGAAATGCACAAGGCAGTATGTTCTGATTGCAAGAAAGATTGCGAAGTGCCGTTTAAACCAACAGAAGGCAAACCTGTCTATTGCAAGGAATGCTATCCTAAGCACAAGAAGTTTTAATTAACTTCGCTTAGTACATTATTATTTTTTATTTTATCTTTTCTAATTTAGGCCCTTGAGAAGTATCAAGGACATTATACCCTTTTTCCTTTATTCTTTCTCTTATTATGTCGGACTCAGCCCATTTTTTGGCTTTTCTAAGACTTTCTCTTTCTCGCACTAGTTTTTCAATCTCATTTGTAATATCAATCTTTTCTTCTTCCATTTTTTCGATATCAAGTCCAAAGACAGAATCAAATTTCTCAAGGAGTTTAAGTTTCTTCTTTGAATCAAAGTCAAAATCATCAAGGACCTTCCAGAAAACCTGAATTGCTAATGGGATGTTTAAGTCGTCATTTATTGCACTAAGAAAATTAGACTCATACTCTTTTGTTTTGTCATTTCCTTTATGATTTTCTTTCTTCAGTTCAATAATCTTTCTCTTTAATCTCTCAAAAGCATTCTTTGCAGAATCAAGGTTCTCAA
>CAYWEK010000032.1:0-7950 GCA_964457475.1 Candidatus Woesearchaeota archaeon | reverse complement strand
AAAACAATAACAACCCATATAATAAGGAATAGTTCTGCTCTCGTTTTTCTCTCTTTATTTATTAAATCATATCTGATTGCCAATGATGATATAACCAGCAAAAGTCCGACTATGAAAGCAAGGAAAAGAAGCCAATGGACATAATTAGGCATATATATCATATATTCCATGAATACGTGCCAAGGAGTATCGCCAGCAGCTCTTGCCGATTGAAATACTCCGATAAATGCATGTAGAGGATTACCGTATGCGATAAATGCATAAATAAGATATGGAACAAAAAATAAAACCCCTACAAGTGATGAGATATACCATTCTTTTTTCTTGAATAATGAGAATCTTTCAGTATATAAAAGAAAAACAATTAATACTATTATGAAAATACCTACTGTAAATCTTATTAATGCTCCAAAGAACAGAACAGGCAATACATAATAAACAAGTTTCTTTGACCCATTGTCAAAGTAGTATTTGCTAAATAATGCCGCTCCAAGTAAAGTAAAGAAAGTCTGAGGCATATCTACTAGAAGTCTCATTGAATAAAACAGGTCCATATAGAATATAGAAAAAATAAACGCTGCAATAAGCCCTATTCTTTTATTAAACATATATTTTCCAATAAGGTAAACCATGAAAACTTCTGCGGCTGACATTAATACAAAAACAAACTTCATGGAGACAATTCCTAGACCTATTTTAAAGAATACTGCAGCTATAAGTGGGAATAAAATTGCCCTAAAACTATACCAATCAGTATCGGGTAGCCCAAATGCCAGATTCTTTGCTTTAGAAAGATATTCTGCTTCGTCCCACCATAAAGGTTGGTTATTAGTCATGAAGAAATAATACAATCTCAGTGCGATAGCAAACACGAGAAGAAGAACTAGAGTCATATTCGCGGGCTCTTTAAGCCAGTTTTTTATGCGGTTTCCCCTTTTTTCAGCTAAGCTTTCAGCCATATTATCGTTGAGTTTTTTGCCTTTATTAACTTTGTTAATTTTTATTTCTGGCGTATATATCTCCAGAAATATTTCTTTCTGTTATCATTTTTATTATCTCCCTAGAACTCAACCAATCCTTGAGTACTAATTTATTAGATAATCCATAATGCCCTTCAGCCGCATAATTATATTCATAATTTCCCATCCCGTCAATAATCTTTAAACATTTCTCAGTTTCTTTGATACTGCCTTTTGTAAATTCAAAAGAAATGTAATCCACTGGGACATTTAGTGTTTTAAGAACTTCATATTCAAATCCTTCAGTGTCGATTTTTATGAACTTGGGTACACCCCAGACATCCATACATTTTCTTAAGGTTATTACATCAACAGTTATCTCCTTTTTTAATTCGGTGTATCCTTTCAATTCCTTAAAACTTGAATGTCCGTTTGTGGTTGCGATATTAAATTTAAGTTTCCCTTCCCTTAATCCAACGCCCTTCCCGCAGACTTCTAGATTTTTATTAGGCGAAAATCTCCTTTTCAAATATGAAACCAAATCTGGATCTGGCTCAAATGCTATAACTTTTGCTCCAAGACTAAGCATTATTTTTGTATATGCTCCCTTATTTGCTCCGATATCAAAAACTAAATCTCCTCTTTTTATTATTTTTGAGTACAACTTTCTTAAAGAACGAACATCAAGTCTCCAGTCAAGATAGGATCTTGCACTCCTAATTGGATGTCTCATAGCATTGCTTAGATTCATTTTGTACTCTCAACCCTTTTCCATATATCTTCGCGGTTCTTGTTCTTAAGATTTATATCTGAATAAATTGCAGTCCAGAGGTAAATCCTTGCAAAGAATAAATTAACCAACCAACCAAACTGCCTTAAGTTCTTGACAAATTTAAAAAATAAAAAGGCCCCAGATGACTCAGAACCGAATGATCTTGTGCTTTTACCAAAAATCTTTTTTATTTGATTATAACCGCCAGCGCTTCTTTTCTTCTGGATCACCCAATCTCTAAAATTATTGGGATATTTAACATAAACCTCTGAATTTTCGGAATATCCTATCTTAAATCCAGAGCTATACACTTTATGAGATATATACCCGTCTTCGGAAAGAAGATTTTCTGGAAGTTTTGGAAAAAGCTTTTTCTTTATTGCAAATAGATAACCAGAACAAAAGAATCTTTTCCCCGACTTCAGTGCCTTTACTCTCCATTCATTGGCAACTTCAGTAAGCATATAGGCCCAAAAACCGAATTTATTATCTCTCTCATTGATAGAAACTGGTCTGCCACTTACTGCGCCGATATTTTCTTCTTCCAAAGACTCGATAAGAGACCTTACTGCGTTATTTCCAAGATATACATCGCCGTCTGTTAGAATTAATATCTCTCCTTTTGCCTTTGAAACAGCAAGATTTAGAGCAGCAGGTTTTCCTTCTCCTTTATCCTTTATTACTTTAAGACTTTTTACTCTCTTCCTTTGTATTAATGCCTTATCAAGAGTTTCCTTATCTGGTGCAATTACAATTATTTCATCCTTTTCAGATATCTGACCAGATATTGACAATATAGCCTTGCCTATTGTCATCGGCTCCTTAAAGGCAGTTATTATTACTGATATCATGAAAGTCTGAATATTCTGGGCTTTAAAAATATATTATCATAGGATTTAAATAAACAGGATAAATCTATTATTTATGAAAAGGCTGTTTGTGTTCTTACACGGCATAGGAGACTGTATAATGTTCACCCCTGCCCTGAGATTTTATAAGGAAAAAAATCCTAATGATAAAGTATTCGTGTTAACCCTTGATTTTACTAGAGATATATTCAGAAACAACCCTTATATTGATGGAGTTATAGTATCAAAAAAGTTTTCAAGAGTCCCAAACTTTGCAAACTACTTCAAATACATACCTAATGAAAGAAAGATGCTGATGAATGAGATAGCAAGTATTAAAAAAAGATATGAAATTGATGAAATTGATGTTATTTTTCCTCATTCTATCTCTCTCTTTGGGATAAAGTTGTCCATACCTGGCAAACTAAGAAGGTTACCCTTGTTCTATAGGCTTGAAAAACATGAAATAATTAAATTATGCCGAGAAATTGGAGTTTCTGGTGGAAAAGATTGGCCTAGTGATTTTAAACAGGAGATATTCCTAAGCAAGGATGACTTATATAAAGCGAAACAAACAATTAAAAGACTGAAAGTAAAACATCCTTTCTCTATCATTCATGCGGATGCTTCTTCAGATAATAAATCACTAAGTAAGGATGAAACTGATAAATTAATTGAGACCTTAAAGGACAAAGGATTTGATGTTTTGCTCTTGAATAGCACTTCTGAAAGGAAAGATGTTAAAAAATTCGAGTCAAAAAGTATTTCTTTAAGTTCGGGCATAATTCAAATGTGCAGTTTATTTGTAGGGATTGATTCTGGACCGGCGCATATAGCTGAAGCTCTTGAAAAGAGACTTATAGTTATATCAAAAGCCTTCAGAGTTGAGAATCTTTTCATAAATAGAAAAAAGTCACTTTTATTAAACGGATTTGATTTGGATAAAATAGTGACCTATCTAGAAAAATAACATGGTAATATTAAACGACTACAGAATAAGATTTGAAAAATCCTTAGCATGGAGAGTATCGGCCTTTCTTCTCGACACTTTTGGTTTTCCACTATCAATTCCAAATAAACTGCTTGGAACAGGAAATCTGAATAGCAACCCTAAAATTCTAACCATAAGAAAAGATGAGATAGGTGATGCAGTCCTTTCTCTACCAATTTATGAGGCTATTAAGAAAAAGTATCCCAAATCTAAAATAACTGTTCTGGCATCGAAATATACTGAAGAAGTTTTCAGAAACAACCCTTATATTGATGAGCTTTTGCTCACAGATCCTTTCTGGAAAAAAGGAATTATTAATTATATTAAGGGGCTACTAGAAACATCAAGAATTATAAGAAATAAAAAATTTGATATAGGAATTGATCCAAAGGGTAGCATAATTAATATAATTTTAATGTATCTTGGGAGAGTCCGTAAGAGAATTTCCTACTGGAATATTTCTGGAGGAAGATATTTACTAACCAATCCAGTATTTTATGAGAAACAAATCCATGAAGTTGAATCTAATCTTAATCTTCTCAGAATCATAGGCATAAAAACTAAATTTATAATTCCTAAGTTATATCTGACTGAAAAAGAAAGGAAAGATGTTAAAAGCTATCTTAAGAAAAATAGATTATCGGATTTTGTAGCAGTTTATGCAATTCCATCACAAACATATAAGAAATGGGATAATGAAAAGTTCTCAGAATTGATAAAATCATTTCCAAAAAAAATATTTGTTATTATAGGAACTAGCATGGACAGGAAAGACATTGAAGAAATAACTAATAACAATGATAACGTTCTTCCTCTTTATGACTTTAATATAAGGAAACTTTCCTACCTTTTTGGCTTTGCAAAGGCAGTAGTGGCGGTTGATGGTGGTCCAATGCATCTCGCTTGGATTTCCAATAAGAATGTTATATCTCTATTTGGCCAGAATGACTTGAAGCTCTGGAAGCCCTTGAATAAGGGCATAGCAATTAGCCATCTCCCAGATTCTGAACAAGGAATTTTCAGAAAAAAACTTGAACTTAACCAGAAAAACAAATATATGGAAATGATTAAAGTAGAAGAGGTAAAAAGAGAACTTAGAAAAAAAATATGAAAAGCCAAAAAATAACAATAATAACCTCTGTTTATTCTGCCTCGGATGATTTTCTTCTTAGACAGAGCAAAGAAGTTAAATTACAGTCATATTCGGGCAGAATTGAACATATTTTTATAAATGATAATATAAAAAGACCAAGAAAAATAAAAGGTTTAAGGATAATTAATAATAAGGAAAATTTAGGTCTTTCAGGGACCTTAAACAAGGGTTTTAGGATGGCAAAGACAAATATTGTAATTTCTCTGATGGATGACTGCCTTCCCACCTCAAAAAACTGGATAAACAATCTGATTGAACCGATACTAAATGATTATAATGTAGCAGCAACGACTTCTGATGTTGAAATGCCTCTTTCACTCTGGAGAAAATTTGATTTTTTCTCCAAGGCAATGACTGAAAAGGAGATTGGGCCTTATACTCCAGGGATTGATGAAAAAGGTTGCGCTTACAATGCCCGGGCATTAAAAGAAATAGGTTATTTGGATGAAAAAAACTTCAAAAATGGTGGAGAAGATACTGATTTTACTATTAAAATAGAAAAAAGCAAAAAGTGGAAGCTTATTCATACCAAGGCCAAAGTCTATCATTTTCATTTCGCAAATTCCAAAAGCAGAATAAAGAAGGAAATACAGTATGCCCTGCTTTCAGGGCTTGTTTCAAGAAAATATTATTTTGATTTACCATGGGATTTCGAGATAAATGTGGCATTAAAGACTATTTCATTTATCTGGCTTCTAATTTCTCTATTTTTTCCTATAGGGATCGTTTATCCGTTGATAGTTATATTGCTAATATCCAATTTTAGACTGCCGAGCCAAATTAGAAAATTATGGCCTGATGGTAGGATAATTATTCTTCCTGCCTTGAATTTGATGGTCTACTTTGCTTATGTTATTTGTTACTTATTTGCGATAATTTTCAAGCCAAGGGTTTAAAAACAGATTCATGATTTATTATAATAGCCAAAAGATAAAATGGAAAAGATAAAGATACTTCTGGTCTCCCATGCTTTTGTTAATGAGAGGTTTCGTGCCTCGGTCGCTGACGAACTCGCAAAATTCTCTGACTTTGAGATAAAGATGATTTCTCCCCTCAAGGCAAGCACAACACACAACAACTTAGCATACTTGTCTGACAAGGGTGTTGGGAACTACAAACTTATACCGTCAAAAACATATTTTACAGAAAGGCAGACATTCATTATTTATGGGAAAGAGCTAAAAAATACAATAAAAAAATGGAGGCCTGATATAATAGATATATTTGATGAAACTCCTTGGAGTTTTTGCGTTGCCCAGACAATCTGGCTCTGTAAAAAATATTCTCCGAAAACTAAAGTTGTATTCTTCAGCGATAATAACGTAAAAAGAAACTGGGGTGGCAAGAGATTCTTTTACAGACTTATTGAGAGATATAACTGCATAAATGCTGATAGAATATATTTTCCAGTCCGCGGCGGTACATATGAAAAATTAGTAAAAGAAATAGGCTATAAAGGTAAATTTTCATATATTTCAAGCTCTGTTGATATGGAAAAGTTTCATCGTTCTCCTGCTAAGAAAATCAGGAATTTGCGAAAGAAAATTGGCTTGAGAAACAATGATATTCTTCTCGGTATAATAGGTGGACTTGGGAGATATCAGGGAACTTTCTTTAAGGGAACTCTAACTGCCTTGAATGCACTTTCAAATCTTCCTGGAAACTATAAATTGTTAATAATGGGAAAGGGTAAGGATGAGGATAAAAAATATCTAAATAATTATGCAAAAAAGAGAGGAATAGATGGTTCGAGAATTATAATTCCTGGTTTTGTTGATGAAAAAGAGATTGTCGATTATTATTCGGCTATGGATATAATGATTGCTATGTCCGTTCCAAGAAAAGACTGGGCGGAGCCTTTTGGCAGAATGCTTATTGAGGGAATGGCTTGTAAAATTCCAATAATTGGAAGTAATTGTGGTGCAATACCTCTTGTAATAAATAATGATAAATTTATTTGTAAGGTGAATGATTCTAGCTGCCTTGTGAAAAAAATTAAGTATATCTCTTCAAATAAGAAAGAAATTTCTAAGATAAGTGAAAAGGCTTACAAAAGAGTTATCTCTGAATTTTCAACAAAAGCCATGGCGAGAAAAAGGAGGGAACTCTATTATTCAGTTCTTGGTAGAAAATGAAAATACTTGTGCTAACGAATACTGAACACTATAACTTTGGAAAACATCCCCGTGGCTGGACTGCCCTTCCTTATTTCTTTACTAAACTTGGGAATAAAGTTCTTGCTCTTGGCAAATATGACCAACCTTTATTTTACTGGCATTATCTTAAATTCAAACCAGATATAATAGTAAGCGCATGGGTTCCAGCAGGATTTGTTCCAGCTTTCTTTAATAAAATTGGACTAATTTCATGTCCAGTCGTACATGCTTGGGACGACTATTACGCTGAGCAAATGACTAACTATCCTCATTGGCTTGTTTCTTTTTTGGAAAAATTTACCATAAAAAATTCGGATTTTATAACAACAATAAGTAAATACAACTTATCTCTTGCTAAGAAAATCGGAAAACCTGGAGTTTATATTCCGAATGGCGTAGAAAAAAAATATTCTAAGAGCTCAATAAAATTAAGTGATCTTAAAACTAATAAGAAAAATATTAGTGTCTTGTATCTCGGAGATCAGTCACCATATAAAAAAGTAGATGTTCTTGTAAAAGCTGTTAATGGCATTGATGCAGATCTGTTTCTACTTGGAAATAAAAATCCAGACCTAGAAAAAATTGCAGGTAAAAATGTTCATTTTATAGGTCCTGCCAAACCAGAAGAGGTGCAGTCTATCTTAAAGCAAGCAGACGTTCTCGCAAATGCAAGCGATCAGGATAGCAGTTTCAAGTTTTTTGAATATATAGCAGCCAAAAAGCCGATTCTCGCTTATGATGGAAGACCATCTTACATTCTAACCCATAAAAAAGATGCTTATTTAACAAAAGATTTCAAATCTGCCATTATTGAGCTTGGAAAAAATAAAAAATTAAGAAAGAAACTTACGGAAAATGTTTCAAAAATAAAACTTTATAATTGGGAAGAAATAACCAAAAATTATCTTAGAATACTAGAGTATGTGCGTGACAGGAAATATCAAAAAGCAGAAGATATAAAATTCTAGTCCTGCCTACCAAATCCAAAACGGGCTATTTGCAATGCTTTGCCCTTTATTTTGTCCATGATATCTGAATCATTTTTATCAAATGCATGGAAGGCAAAAAGCA
>CAYWEK010000031.1:0-8249 GCA_964457475.1 Candidatus Woesearchaeota archaeon | reverse complement strand
CATATTTATGAAATGTCTTGATGATACTCTTATCAGCGAATTGAGATTTCTGGATCCAGTCCTAATTCACAATACTTGCGCGAGAAGAGTTGTCAATCTGAAGAAGGGCACATGGCATGCGGAAATTTTGGTTTACAGACGTGATAACTGGGCAAAGTTGCAGCGCGAAAAGAAAGTCATATCTTCTGATGAGACATTTATCAGGGAAAAGTCATATTTCGGGTCACATATGACCCTTGAAGAGATGAGAAAGGCAGAGGTATTGCCATTTGTCACTCACTTTACTAAATATTACATTCGCTTATTTTGTATATCAAAGTCAAAGAATCAGAAAATGGAAGATCTTACAGTCTTCACTAGAAAGACAATTGATAAGTATGTAGATTTTATTGCGAAAGAACAAGGTAAGACTCCTATGCTGGAATATCTTAGGAATATATCACATAACTTTATGCTTAGACATGCAGATTTCATATTATCCAGTCCGCATACTTTCCTTAGAAAAGAGAGGAGAGATAAATTATCGAGAGAAGAAGCTGAGAAAGTAACATGGGAAGATATAAGGAAAGATGCGCACTTCAATTCAAAAAGGCTTTCAAATGCTTTTTTGGGCGCGTTTTTTGATATCTCAGTCAATGAGTGGGATACATTAAAGAATTACACTGAATCTGTGTTCGATATGATTGGTGCACAAAAAAATAGAAATCAAAATTAACCTTTGGCTGCTTTTTTTGTTTATGATACCAATGCTGCGGTAATGGTTGATTTTATAAATCGTGAAGGCAAAAGTTTACTAAATAGTTCTGTCCGCGAGAGTTATCTTTCATCTTTAGAGATGCAACTAGGATATCAGAGTAAGTTAGGTATTATTGGATTTCGATAAAGAGAGATAAATATAATCTTATAAAAAGCAATTAATGCTTAGGAGTCGATCCAATCGGAGGATAACTGGTTGAAGGATAAACGATAATTGAGCTGGTCACACTTATGTTTTTGAGATTTTTATCTATATTTCTATTTTTGAGATAAATTTGGTAATTTATTGTGCAACTCACATTTATTGGAGAATATACTGGCATATATTGTTGTGTCCAACTTAAAGTGTAATTTACTGAATAATTCTTATTTAATTTAGTGGGCAATTGCGGCGCTGAACACATAAGTTCAACTAACGGATATCTCATAGGATATGCCACAACAATGGGAGAATAGTTGTAATTATTAGGAAAAATATTATTATGCTGAGAATTTTTTTCTGCGCTAACAAGAACAGGTAAAGCTAAAGAGAATATAATACACGAACATATAATTAGGAATCGCTTATTCATTAATTAAAATGTGTCAGATAATATATAAAACAATGCAGTATGATTTTATACATCTAGTAAGAAATAATCTATATTTTTTATACATTAACTTTTGCTCAAAATTGAAAAAATAATAAGATTATCATTAATTCGTGTTGGGATTCAGAAAGTTTTAAATATAGTTCTAAAGTTGGATTTTTATGACATATTCAGAGTATAAACCTAGAGAAGATCTTTTAGATAAATTGGTTAGAAGCATTAAAAGAAAATCTCCACATGAAAAGATGTCTGACGTTGGTCGTACATTAGTAAAAACAATTAATAATTTACTAATAGTAGAACCAGCGATTAACAGCGGAGATATTGACGCAGCAATTGTCGATATTAAAAATCTAACAGATAGAAAATATGTATTTACTTCTGCATATACTCAACCTGTTTTTAGAAGTGAAGCCGTGAGATTAGGAATTAAAACCATTTCTTTTTCCGAAGCATTTACCTGGTTGGCAAAAAGAAATAATCCTCTTGCGGATGATGTAGATGTTGTTTATGCCTCAAAAGGATTGCATTCATGGTTGGTTTATTATAAATTGGAAGAGGACTTACAAAAATACTTAAGCCCTTGGGTTGAAAGTACTAAAAAAGTAGATAGATTAACAATAAAAAATGCAAATGAAGTTTATGCTGTTAAAAAATAAGTAATCACCTCTCTAATAATCCTGATACTCGCTCTGCCTTATACAAAGGACTTTTGTTGAGTGATTTGAAGAATTATCTTCCATACCCAAGTAAAACCATGGGTTTATTATAACCCATGAAGAGGAGGCTCCACCATTCAAAAAGAGCGATGAAACGTCCTCTTCTGGGAAAAAAGAGGTGATAATAATTCTATGTACAACAGGTATTTAAATCTTTCGCTTTGTTGTAACTAAATAATGAATACACATTTCTATTACTTTAGGTAGTGAATAACAAGGCATTTAAAGTCTTCGATACATATTTATTGGAGTAGGAGAGGTGTATTCTTCTATAGCTAATGGAAAACATAATTGAAAATAGCTCTGGCAGTATTGAAAATGGGGATTCTGGCAGCCGTGCACCAAGAATACCAAAAGTTGGTCAGGAGCAGATTCATTCACTTCTTTTTGGAGAAAAGTTAACATGGCATGAGATAATCTATGATTTGATTAATACCGAGCAGCTTGACCCTTGGGATATTGATATAGGTCTTCTTGCCAATAAATATCTTGAAAAAGTAAGGCTACTTGAGGAGGCAAATTTCTTCATCTCTAGTAAGGTCCTTCTTGCTGCTGCTCTTCTTTTGAGAATGAAATCTGAGATTCTTCTTGATCATGAACTGCCAAATCTTGATGCAATTCTTTTCGGAAGGAAAGAAGAGAAGAAATATACTCAGGAGAGAATTGAGCTTGATGAAGATGTGCCTTCTTTGGTTGCAAAGACTCCTCTTCCAAGATTTAGAAAAGTTACTCTTGAGGAGCTTATGAGCGCCCTTAACAAGGCAATAGTTACTGAAAATAGGCGTATTAAGAAATTTGTGATTGCAAAACAGCAGGAATTTGAAACAGCTTTGTTCTTACCTAAACAGAATATAAATCTTAAAGATAAAATAAAAGAAGTACATGATAAGTTAAAGGATATTTTCAAAGATAGAGAAACAAAAGTGGGTTTTTCTGAGATAGCTGGACAAAGTGATGACGAAAGAATTTCAACTTTCATACCATTATTACATCTTGACAATCAGCATAAGGTATGGCTTGAGCAAGAAGGACATTTGTCTGAGATATGGATATTGCTTAAGCATATTTATGAGAAGCAGAATGCTGAAGAGCTTGCAAGAATGCGTAAAGAAGTTGAGGAAGAAATTGGAAAGTTGAGTGTGGAAGTTGATGATGAGGGAAAGCAAAGAATTCAAGAGGTTGAAAATGAGTTTGATAATCCCATTGGAAATGCGCTTGATGGAGAAATGGAAAGTGCAATTGAGGAAGTTGATATTGAAGAAGAATGATTCTAATTAATAAATTCAATTCCGTCTTTGGTGTAAGCGACGAGTTTTATTCCAACTGGTATGCTTAATAATGCAGATATAAGAGCCATATGTTCTTTTCCATTACCGGATGCAATTGAAAGTGCAACTTCGAATTCACCAGATAATTTCCCTTTCAATTTATTTAGCATATCCTCTTTCAGCAGAGAAATTGGTAGATCAGTATTTATTTTGATTGTATCAAAATCATCAAGTATTGAGTCTTCAGCATCCTTTGTTTTTACCATAACCACTTTATCCCATTTTCCTTTGTTAACCAGAGCAGAGATCTGTCCCCAGCTTTCTTTGTCTTTTCCCAGAAATGCAACTAATTCCATGCTCATGCGATTATAATTGGATTTATAATCATTATTATTGTAAATAACTCATTAGTCAAATATAAATTCCAACTCAAATCTTAAACGGCTTGTTTCAGTACCAAAAGCCATACTATTTGCTAGATTTGTGTCAGTTGCTTTCTTCGTATAACCAGAAAGCAAGTCTAAAGCATGTATATAGCAAGTGTTTAATCTACGTGCCAATGAGACATAATCTTTGCTTTTTCTCTCACTGTCGGTGCTCTTTTCGAAAATTTTCATAGTACTTGCCAGCAATTCCAATCCGGAAGAAATATTCTTATCAGATACTTTTCTTCTATCAAGAGGATGTTTTTTCAGGTACTCTTCTATGAATACGGATATGAGCTTGGAAGAATCGATATACGCATCAGTAGGGTTCTTAAGTGCGATTCCTTCAATTACTGTATACTTTTTTTCAGGCATATCTCATTGGATTATTTAACATATTTAAGGATTATTGTAATCAATGGTTAATCAGTTAACTTTATAATAAATACCTTATATTCCATATTGATAAAAATGGTGAAAGACATTCCACTTGCTGAGATAACTTTACGTAGATATGAGAAGCCATATGATTCTTCTAAACGTGAACTTGTAAGAAAGGTTTGCCTTTCTCTTGGACTTCTTCAGCCGGGGGACTCAAGAGATATTATTGTTGATATTCTTCTTGTGCTTGAGTCTTCACGTAAAAATAGGATTTGGTTGAGCTCTTTTGAAATCCGAGACAAAGTGCAGACAGCAAGAAAGGAGAACTCTCAGGATGAAAAAGGACTTGCGGAAAGTAATATTCGTAGACAATTGAAAAGACTCAGAGATGCACTTCTTGTTGATAAGAAGGAAAACAAATATAGATTGTCAGAATTTGAGTCAGTCTCGGAAATATTCTCGTCAAAGATTGAAAAGTTTCTGATTCCACAGATTGTTGAGAGAATTAAGGAATATTTGCAGAAGCTTGATGGTACTAATTAATTCTTTGGAATATAAATAATTTTAAACTAAGTTTAGCTTGTTTTTGGATGGGAGATGGTAGAGACATTCCTTTGGATAGGGCATTTATTCCACATGCTATAGCTTATGCTGCGAACTGGTTTGAACTTGATAAAAATAAATTTATTCCAGATTACACTTCTAATCAATTACCTCTTGACTCGATAATTCATGAGGTTTTTCAAGATCAGAGCATTTCTGAGCCGTTGAGGGCAGTTAACCAGTTCACCTCAGGAAATTTAGGATTTGTTTGGATGCCAGGCAGTCATATTTTGGGATGGATGAGTACATTTAGACTTGCTTCTCCTCAGCCGTTTCATCCAACCGGCTATAAAATTATTGTCAGCAAATCTGTATTTGAGTGTTTTTACGCTAGACGTCCTGAGGCCCGAGCATTATCTGGACCTTATCATATGCTTGTATCAAAAATATTAGATGAAGTAAGAAAGCAGGAATCAATATTGGTTGTGTAATCGTTGCAGTAAGATTTATAAATAGTCTTTTCTGAATATGTTTGTCTACTTCTTAGATACTTAGGAGGTAGTCAGAGCTAAACTTAATAATTAACACAAAAAAATGTTATTCATAATAAAAGTCACGACGAATAAAGAAGACCGAGCTGTTGAGATGATAGCTGAAAGAGCAGGCAAGAAATCTCTAAATGTTTTTTCTGTAATAAGACCTCACGGGCTTAAGGGGTATATAATAGTGGAAGCTTCTGATAGAGAGAGCGCTGAAGAAGCTGCTTTCAATCTTCCTTATGTCAAGGGAATTATAGGCAAGACCGTAACTTATGAGGAAATAAGAAATATGATTGAGCCAAAGGCTGAGGATTATCATATTGAGGTAGGCGATATAGTTGAAATGATTGCTGAGCCATTCAAGAATGAGCAGGCTAAAGTTACTCGTGTTGATAAACAGAAAGGAGAAGTTGTTGTTTCACTTCTTGGAGCTTCAGTGCCTATTCCAGTCACAGTAAAAATAGATAACGTAAAGGTTATAAGGCGTGAAGATAAGGGTGAAGAAGGAGAACAGAAGAAAGAAGAACAACATATGGAGGAAGAAGAGTTTACATTCGAATAAAATGATAGTAAAATTAATTGTTGACGGCGGAGATATGAAACCTGGACCAGCTGTAGCTCAGCAAATAGGTCCTCTTGGAATTAATCTTGGTAAAGTAATTGCTGATGTTAATACTGCAACCAGCGGTTTCAAAGGCACAAAGGTGCCTGTTGAGATTGATGTTGATTCAAAGTCAAAAACATATAAGATAAAAGTATTTTCTCCTCCTGTTGCGGAACTTATCAAGAAAGAGCTTGGACTTGACAAGGGATCAGGACTTGCTGGTGCCTATAAAGTCGGAAACATTGCTCTTGAGAGAGTTATTGATATTGCAAAGACCAAGCAATCTTCTTTGCTTGCTAAAGACTTAAAGTCGGCTGTAAAGCTTATTGTTGGAACATGTGTTTCATTGGGAGTTTTAGTCGATAGCAAACTTGCGAAGGATATTGAGAAGGAAATTGATTCTGGAAAATATGATAATGAAATTAATAATGAAATTACTGAAGTCTCAGTTGAAAAGAAAAAGCAACTTGCCGATTTCTATAAAGTTCTGAAAGAGAAACAGGATAAAGAACAGAAGGCAATTGCAGAGGCAAAGGCTGCCGAAGAAGCTGCCAAAGCAGCTGCAGCAGCTGCAGCACCAGCGGTAACGGCAGCAGTTCCTGGAGCAGCACCAGCGGCTGGTACGACGCCTGCCGCAGCAACTCCTGCAGTAGCTGGAGCAAAGAAAGAAGAAGCCAAGCCTGCCGCAAAGAAGAAATAATTCTTTTAGCAACAATTAAAAACCTATTTTTTATCTTAGATATGTGGGGATGTGGTGCAGCCTGCTTAACATTCGAGGTTTGGGACTTCGCGACCCCGGTTGAAATCCGGGCATCCCCATTTAAATTAATGAAATTCATAAAATATGGTGAAAAAGAGTTAGGATTGGCAGATAGTTCTATGAAGGAGATAAAAAAATTACTTTCTCATGTTAGATGTAAATTAATAGGTTCAATAGCTATCCCTATGATTGGAAAAGAAGAAATTGATATTTTAGTTGTTTCCAATAAATTTAAGTCTGATTTTATGAAGTTGATTGAGTTAGGATATAAAGGTAATATGCTGACTAATCGCGCTTATTTACATAAAAAATCAGATAATATCTTGATTGAGATTCATCTGATGAAACCTTCAGATAAAATGATTAAACTTTATGATAAATATATTGATATTCTTAGGAAAGATGGCAAACTTAAGAAAAAATATGAAAAATTTAAACTTTCATCAGTAAATCTATCTTCCAAGGAATACAAGTTAAGAAAGGCTGATTTCATAGGAGAGTATATTCTAAATTATTCGAATAGAACAATTTAAAAACCATCTTTTTCTCAAGGGAACATGGGAAGCAAAACAAAAAAAATAAAGGCTGCAGGAAAGTTTGGTGCAGGGTATGGTGTAAGAGTGAGACGTGAATATAATGCGATTGAAGCTCTACAAAGAAAGAGACAGCAATCTCCATTACATTCAAAAGGAAAGGCTAAGAGAATTGCCGCCGGCATTTGGAAAGACATGCGCACTGGCAAGATATTTGCAGGACCAGCTTATACTCTTGAAAAAAAGAAATAGCTAAAGAATCTCCATAAAATTTATATCTTAACTTCTCTTCTCATCGAAATGGATTCGGAATATGAATGGAGAGAAATATATCGGAGTGTAGGGATTCGTCCAACAAATAGAGATGTACTTTCTGTTGCCGATATAGATGATTCAGATTGTAGACAAGTATTATGCTTTTTTCCACCCATGAATGCTCAATATAGGATAGACAGAATTGACAGTTCCACAGCGAAAATTTTCGCCTATTTTCCAAAGAAAAATAACCAACAGGTTTAAAAATACGTTTTTATAATTATTATTATATGGCCCAGTATAAATGTTTTAAGTGTGAGAAGCCCATAACCTCAAAAGCTCTTGAAAAGAGATTTGTATGCCCATCATGCGGCTCAAAGATTTTTTATAAACCAAGAGCACAGATAGTTAAGCTAAAGGCAGTATAAATATTCTAAGATGGAAATAAACGCTGAGTTGAATGATAAAATACAGGAATTACAATTATTTGAGAGAAATCTGCAGGCTTTTTCAATGGAGAGGCAGAATTTACAGATAGAACTCAATGAGATAGACAACGCTCTTGATGAACTTTCAAAAACCGGTGATGAGGTTTATAAGATTTTATCTGGATTGATGATAAAATCGGAGAAAAATGTATTATCAAAGAGCCTAAATGAGAAGAAAAAGGTCCTTGAGTTGCGTATAAGTGCAATTGAGAAGCAAGAAAAATCAGTGGAAGGCAGGGCAAACATTCTTAGAGCTGAAATCAACGACAAAATAAGTCCAAAAAGTCCAAAATCATCAAAATAATTAAATCTTTTGGATTAAAAAATATAATTTATTTATAACAGCAATATTTATAAACTCAATTATTCAAGATTCATTATGGCATTT
>CAYWEK010000030.1:0-8412 GCA_964457475.1 Candidatus Woesearchaeota archaeon | reverse complement strand
TTTACTCTGAGGGTTGTAATAATAGAGAACTCTTAAAGAACATTGATATCGATAGAACATGCTTAGAGATTTTGGGTTTAATGCTTCTTGATGAAGATATCTATAGGTTTGAAACCGCAAGAAAAATAGGTAAATACAAGAGAAAAAATGGCTTGAGAATAAGAGATTTGAAAAGAGAAAAGGAAGTTCTCAGAAAGATTGCAGAAAAGGCAAAAAATAGAGGTATAAAGGATATAAAAGAGATAAAAAATATTTATAAGTCAATAATGAAATCCTCAAGAAACTTGCAAAAGTAATATATGAGCTTTATTCTATAGTTTTTTCTTCGCCCTTATGGTCAACTGGCTCATTGTTTATTTTCAAGCTTAGGACCTTTGAAACACCTTCATGCATACTTACACCATAAAGGACGTTTGAACTCATTATTATTGAATCATTATGGGTTATGACAATATATTGCCCCGACTTCATATATTGGTTGAGAAGTGCAGCAAGCCTTTCTGAATTTCTTTTATCAAGAGCAGCATCAATCTCATCAAATATATAGAAATGGTAAGGTCTGTACTCCTGTATTGCAAAAAGCAATGATAAAGCAACCAAAGTTTGCTCTCCTCCTGAAAGAGAAGTAACATCGAAATATTTACCTTTAGCAAGCTTAACAACAATATTTATTCCTCCAGCGAAAATATCTTCTTCATTTTCTATTTCAAGATAAGCAACTCCCTTTGTATATAACTTAGAAAAGTTTTCAGTAAACAAAGCATTCATTGCCTTGAATGTCTTCATGAATGACTTGAGCTTTTTCTTGTCAATTTCCTCAATTATTTTCAATATCTCTTCTTTTTCTCTCTGAAGAGTATTGACCTTTCCTTCAACAGCATCATATTCTTTCTTTATCTCATCATATACTTCCAATGCTCTCATGTTGATTGAACCAATAAGAAGTAAAGACTCGCTAGTTTTCTTTAATCTTTCATCAAGACTTTCAACGGTTGCCTTTATTATTTCAAGTCCGGGAAATTCCCTTATCTCCATCTCAAGAGCTTCTTTCTCAGCATCAACTTTCGCCTTACCTATTTTCAGATAATTTACTTGCTCTTCTATCTGTCTTGAATTACTTTGAATTTCAGTAAGTTGAATATTTTTCTCCTGGACAGAGATTTGCATTTCATCACGAGATTCAAACATTTTTTTAAATCTCTGGTTTAACTCTTCTTCCTGTTTCTCTCTCTGTTCAAGATTCTCTGATTTTTTCTCGAGATTCTCATCTATATTTCGTATCTCGGAACGTACTTCTTCAAGATCTCTTGAACTATGTTTTATAATATTCTTTATATTTTCAATTTCTCTTTCCTTGTAAAGCAATGAAGTATCAGTGTCCTCTTTTGTTCTGGAAGAGATTTCTTCTATCTCAAGAATAATAGAATCATATTTTTCCTGTATTTTAGGAAGATCAATTATTTTTATTTCAAGATCCTTTCTTCTATCTTCTGTCTTACTTATTTCTTCTTTTATTCTCTTTTCAGATTCAACAATTCTCTTCAATTGTTCTTTTCTCTCGTTTATTGCTCTGTGCCTTGATAATTCACTTTCAGATTCAGATATTTTTTTCTTAAAGTTGACTAATTCTTTTTGTGTTGTTAAATGTTCTTCTTTTATTCTTTCCAATTCGTTTTGCGCCTTCTCAAGGCTTACTTTTGCATTAGATATAATGTTATCAGAATGTGAGAAGACATGGCTAATATGTTCGGGAGTTATTTTACTCTGGCAAAGTGGGCAGATATCAATCTTTTCAACATCTTTTTTGGTTTTTTCAGCTCTTTCAATTTCCGTCTCGGCAACAGATACTGTTTTTGCATTTGAAATCTCCTGCTCATGCAATAATTCAATCTTCTTTTCACTTTTGATTAGAGATTCTTTTAATGATTGTAAAGACTTCAAGCATTCTTCCTCACTTTTCATTGCAAGTCTTAAGGACATCTCTTCCATCTGCTTCAATAAAGATTCAGATTCACTCTGTGTTCTGCTTAATTGCTTTTCCTTATCTTTGGTTATCTCTTTAAGAGAAAATAGCTCGGTTCTGAAATTGAATAGCCTGTTTCTTTCCTCTTCGATTTTTGCAAGTTCATCTTTTTTCTTTTTAAGCTCAGATGCCTTTCTGGCAACAAGAGGAGATTCTTTTCTCAATTCAGAAATCTCCTGCTCAAGCGCAGGAATCGAGTTCTTCATTTCTTCAATCCTTCTCTCAACTTCAGACTCTCTGTTCTCATAGTTTTCTTTTCTTACTTTGAGTCCCTCAAGTTCTGCCTTAATATTCGCTATCTGATTATGTAGTGTGTCCTGCTCAACTCCCGTTGCTTGTTGTATGTTTTTGTTGATCTGATTTATCTTATTCTGAGAATCTTCTATATCATTCTGGATTTTTTCAACATCTTTTCTTATATCACTTTTCTGCTCTTCCTTTTCACCAATTGATTTTATTATTCTTTCAAGCTCTTTATTTTTTTCATCTATTTTTCTCGCCAGGATAGATGCCTTAAGCCTTTTTTGCATTGTTTCAAGCTCTTTAAAACGTAGAGCTTGGGCTCTTTCCTTCTCAAGGTTCTTCATGTAAATTGTCCTTTCCCTTAGAATAGCAGATATTTCCTTCAGTTTCTCATCAGTTTTTTCAAGTTCATGTAATGATTTTTCTTTTTTTGACTCATATATTGATATCCCGGCAACTTCTTCTATTATTTTTCTACGTTCCTCAGGATGCATCCTTACTATATGTTGTATCTGACCCTGAAGAATAATATTAAATCCATAAGGATCAATACCAGCATGAGCAAGCATTTCTAGTACATCAGCTCTTGTCTTTGTCTCGCCATTTATTTTGTAAATGCTCTGTCCATTATGTCTTACAATACGAGTAAGGCTTATTTCGCTCTTATCCATCGCAAATGTCTTATCAGCATTGTCAAATACTATCTCTACGGATGCTTCCTTAACTGGTTTGATATATTTTGAGCCCAAAAAAAGAAGATTTTTCGCTTTTGCGGCTCTCATTGATTTAATTGATAAGCGTCCAAGAGCAAAACATAATGCGTCCGAAATATTAGATTTTCCAGAACCATTTGGTCCAAGAATTACATTGACCCCATTATCAAAGAGTACCTCGGTACGTCTAGCGAATGACTTGAAGCCAGTCATCACCATCTTTTTAACATAAACCATGAATATCTCTGTGAAAAAGGATATTTAAGGATTACTTTGGTTAGTTGTTATTTATATTTTATAAAAATAAAAATGCCACTACCTTATAAAAAAATAAAAATAAAAAGAAGGTTTAGTAGTAGCTTTCGCCGAATTCTTGCGTTTTTTCAGGTTTTCTTGTGAGCAATACTATCAAAACGACCAAAAGCACTATGAATACAATAGCTAGAATAACTGTCAAAACGACAGCTGTACTTCCGGCTAATGAACCAGTAGAGCTTATGACGTCAGCGTTAAAGTTTTGCGTACTTACAAGACTTCCAGATGATTGGACATTTACAGAGAATGGGTAATTGCCTGTCTGTGAAGACATAGCAGTTACTTGCACATTCTTGCTTGATCCAGCAGGAACTGCTACAACTGGTTGGTCAACATTGACGTTTAAGGCGTCGTTTGCATTTTGAACAACTAGATTGTAAACCTGTATCTTGTCACCGGAATTTACTAGAGTCAAGGTGTATGTTCCCTGAGTTCCAGCAGCAAAGCTTCTGCTTTGCGTGTCAGGAGCAACAATGCTATTTGCGCCAGCACCTAGAACAGCGATTTTTTGTGTCGCTGTGGTTGATGTGTCGCCATTGTATGCTTCAATCTGGACAGTGTAAACTCCAGGCTGTGCGCTTGATGGTATGCTTATTGAAAGCTGTCTTTCAGCAGAATCCTGAATAGAATCAGGGAAATCTGTTGAGTCAACAGGTGACATGTCTCCGAAATAGCCAGTCTGCGAAACGCCAAGTTCAGGTATTGTTGCCTTTACAAAGGTGTTGTCTGCATTATGGCTTCCGTCATTCTTAAGCACAATATCCAAAGCAAGATTGTCTCCTGCTTGAACTTGGCTGTTTGAATTGACAGCAAGAATGTCTACAGAGTAAGATTGTCTCTGTGCTGCCAAACTGACATATTGCTGATCGCCTTGTCCAGAATCCTGGCTTTCCAGAGATACATAGACTTGCAATCCTTCAGTAGGGTCGATATTGCTTGGCACTTGAAGAGCAACTGTGCTGCTGTAAGTGCTTCCGCTATATACATCAAACCTGTCTGAAGAGTAAGAATAGTCAGATGAGCCTGCTACCCATGCCTTCAATCTAACATTGGAAGCGTTACTATTGCCGTAAAAGTTTACCTGTACAGGTATTATTTGTCCAGCAATTGCGCCAACATTAAGTGTTGATGGGAAACTGTTAGCAGTAACTCCATTGACCTCAATGCTTTGTATGGTCGCAAATCCGCTTCCAGATGCGTTAACATTAGCAATAGTTGATACTATCGCAAATATCGCCACAAGTGAAACCAATAGTTTCATATATTTTTCCATGGTTTGCATTAAAATTTAGTTAAAAATACAATAAAACGGCCATATATAAACTTTATGGTAATGATGTAATTGCGTAGTGACGAAAAGTATAAATAGGTATACCTTGGTGTACTTGTATGGATATTCATTCAGAGAAAGAAAAGAATAGAATAACGACGATAAAGGTAAATGAAAAAACTAAAGAAAGAATAGAGCATCTTAGAGTCTACAAAAGGGAAAGCTACGATGATATATTGCAGAAAATATTGGAAGTTCTAAATCTAACAAGACTAAGCCCTGAGAGGGCAAGATCCCGCTTGATATCAATTGACAAAGAAAGAAAGAGGAATCTTATAAGATGAACAGAAATGAAATTTACGCGAGAATACATGCCCATGTAAATGGGGAAGTATATAAAATAGGAGATAGGCACTACACCAGTGATGAGCTATGTGTTTTGGCCGATTTGTTAATAAAATCCAATCTTCTCCATAGATCAGTTTCAACTGCAATTGGTAAGGCCAAAAGATATATTATTGGAGGTATTGAGTCACCAGCCATTTACAGAGGCACCATAGAGAATGCATTGAAAGCAGCAGAAGAAAAAGGTTTTAAGCTGCCAAAAGGAGATATTAGTTCCTTTTTTTCCAAATCTTCATGCCGTCAACAGCATCGTTGACCATATCAGGACTTTCGTTAATTATTATTATTTCTTTGTCCTTTGGTATATATTTCAGTAGTTCATCCCATTCTTTCTTTTCAGTCTTGCGATGATGCTTTTCTCCTTTATCTCCATAAACGATTCCTGAAAAATGAACATGCCATTCTTTTTGGGGAAAGAGAGATTCAATTAATTTGTAATCAACTTTCTTATATCTAGCAAGAATATGCGCAAAATCAATGCAAAATGCACAACCAGTCTCTTTAGCCAATTTAGAAATTTCTTCAAGAGAGCCAAAAACATTGACCTTTCCCATCGTCTCAGGAGCAATCTTGATATTCCATTTGTTTTTCTTTAACACTTTCAAGATCTCTTCCACGCCGTCTTTTATATTTTTGTAGCTATCAGTTCTATCTTTTTCAGTCTTACCGCCATTTGTGTAATAACCAGGATGAAAAACGACCATTTTAGCATCCAATAGTTCTCCTATTTCACAGCAATGAAGTATTCTTTTCTTTGTAGCTTCTATTTTTTCTTTTTCAGCAGAATTGAGGTTGACGAAATAGGGAGCATGAATACTTAAATCAATTCCAAGTTCCTTTGCTTTAGCTCCTATAATCTTAGCATCGTCTGGCTTTATGTAAACAGAATATGTGAAAGCAATCTCGCATGCTTTCAATCCAAGTTTGTGATATTGCTCAAGAACCTGAATGGCTGTCTTCGATGGACCAAGTCCTGCTGGGCCAAATTTGATTTCCATTATGGAAAAAGAAAATAGGAATTAATAAATGTGATTATTATAATTTATTAAACAGTCTTCTTAAGTTTAATGCCAAGAATTTTCTTCTTTCCAACTCTTTTCTTTTTCTGGTATCCTCTTGAATTTTAGCTGATTTTCTTACTAATTTCTCTTTCCTAGTTTCATATCTATCATGTATATTATTGAATAATTCTTTTAGATGATATCCCTCATATTGAACAGATTCTTTGCCTTTAAAATAAAGCGTTAATATGTTGTGAAGATAATTATCTTCATTAATGCAACGATTAACATTAGTACAAGAATCTCTAACAAGTGAAACTTTAATCCCCTTGAACGATAATTCGTATTTTGTTCTTCTATAAACATTTCTTACGCAAAGTTCTCTTTCCCATTCATCTTCTGAATTATTATCACCCCAATATGATTTACGTGTTGAATTTTCTTTTTGCTTCCATTTTTCTACTGGTAGTTTTACTAATTTTCTTACTAATTCTTCTAAGTTAATCTCTGAATTCATTTTATTCCACAAACCACTTCATCATTAATGATTCTTTTAGTCGCCCAGACACTTCTAAATCCAACTTTTCTAAGCAGATCTATAAATTCTCCCCTATTAATTCTTATTCCTTCCTTGAAATCATCTTTTTCATGTTCAATAATGGCCCTTTTTACCTCGGGCTGATTTCTTTTATCAAGTCCATCATATATCTTAATCTGCTCATGGAACATCTTTTCTAAAGAAAGTTTTTCATCATACATCTTATCCATACAAACAAATAATCCATTTGTCCCGAGTATTCTGTATGCATTAGTAATAATAGATTTTCTTTGTTCATTACTAAAGTTATGCAAAGTCCAGGAAGAAACAAAGGCATCGAATTCACAATCTGCTTTAGTTGGAAGATATGTAAATGCATCTTGCACAGATAATGCCAATTTTCCCTTTTCTACCGCTTCAGAGATTCTCCACCCTTTTCTGGCGTGCTCTATCATATCTTTGCTTATATCTGAAGCTTCGATAAAGAAGTTATTTCTGTTGTTCCTAATAAACCAGGAAGTAGTTTCTCCTAATCCGCATCCTATCTCTATCACTTTTATCGAGTTTTTATTTCTATTCTGGGCTCCAAAATACTCTCTTGATACTTTCCATACTTCTTCATGCATTTTATCTGCATGAGGTATGCATGAATAGATTTGGTTATGATACTTTATTAAATCGCCCGTATATCTAGGTGATTCCATCATTTTTTTGGCTCCCTTAAAACGGTAATATAATCGCCATATCTTCTTTCATAATTTAAAGGCCAAGTTTTGAAAAATTCCAATTTTCCAAAGTTTTTTGTGAAAGCAGACATACGTCTTTCAACAGAAGTTTTGAATTCATCCATCATTACATCATTACAAAGAACATCTGCCGCAGGGGCAACTACTTCATCTGGTGCGCCGTTCAATATAGTTGCTTTAAGATACTCATAACCTAATTTGGCCGCGGCAAGTTTTCTTTCAGTTTCATTAGAATAGTCGTCAATATAGCAATCGGAAATAATGCAAAAACCTTCTGGAGTGATCATAGAAGCCATCTTTTTAATCACGTTTGCTTGTTTTTCATAAGGAATATGATGCAATGCTCCAGTACAGATTGCCACATCAAATCGGTCTTTAGGCGACCAGGAAAGAACATCAGCTACCTTGAAATTTATGTTAGTATACTTTTTTCTTGCATAAGCAATATATCTTTCATCCAGATCTAATCCGCTTAAAGTTAAATCTTCTCTTTTTTCGCATATTTCACCGAGCAAATAACCTGGACCGCACATTAAATCTATTAAACTACCTTTTGGAGGTATTTGAGAGCATATAATTTCTTTAACTTCTCTTAAAGATTCTCTATAAGGCCAATAAACCAGTTCTTGCTCGTAAACTTCCGGTCCAGGTATTGGTTTCATTATCTTTTCCTCGCAGAAATGCCAAGAAATTCCGGCATTCCTTCAATATGGGCATCTTCATCACTCTCTCGTACTTCTTCGTGGATTGTTTCAAGAGTAAATTTTTCACAAAATATGTCTGAAAGATAATCTTTGAGAGTATGGGTAGGCAGGTTTACAACAACGCTTCTATTATAAAGACTAATTTGAACAATTTCCTGCTTTCCGTATCTTTTCTCTTTGCTTAAGGCAAAATCTCTAATTGGATGCGGAACTGTAAAGACAAATTGCCCATTAGGATTAAGTATTCTTGCTATGTTTTCATAAGCTTTATCAAGATTTGCTAGATTCTGTAATGAATACCGAGCAACAACTGCATTAAAAGCATTATCTTGGTATGCTGCGTCTTCAATATTGACTAAAGCTATGTCTCCGCTAGTATCTAATAATTTTCTTTTAGCTTCTTGAACCATAACCTTTGATGAGTCAACACCGCAAACTATTTTTACACCCCTAT
>CAYWEK010000029.1:0-8639 GCA_964457475.1 Candidatus Woesearchaeota archaeon | reverse complement strand
AATTTAAGTAATCTTTAATAACCTTAATTCTATATTTATTTTATGGTTGAATTAGACAAGAAAGATTATGAAAAACTAGGCTTTAAGTCTGGGCTTGAAATACATCAACAGCTCGATACTGGAAAGCTTTTCTGCCATTGTCCAGGATATCTTAGAAGTGAGGAGCCAGATTTTACAATAATGCGTAAATTGCACAGAGTTGCAGGAGAATCTGGGAAAGTTGACATAGCTGTTGAGCATGAAGCAACTCTTGATCGGGAATTTATCTATCAGGGATATAATGA
Organism: Candidatus Woesearchaeota archaeon; assembly: GCA_964457475.1. Classification (GTDB taxonomy): domain Archaea; phylum Nanobdellota; class Nanobdellia; order Pacearchaeales; family GW2011-AR1; genus VGKP01. The sequence goes on along the minus strand of CAYWEK010000029.1, from coordinate 8,355 downwards.
TACAACGTGTCTTGTTGAAATTGATGAAGAGCCGCCAAAAAATATTAATCCTGGTGCTTTAGATGAAGCACTTAAGATTGCGTTGCTACTTAATTGCGAGATTTATCCTGTTTCACAAGTAATGAGAAAGACAGTTATTGATGGAAGCAATACCTCTGGATTTCAACGTACAGTATTAATTGCCCATTCTGGATATATTGAAACAAGCTTTGGAAAAGTTCCTGTTACGACTCTTGCACTTGAAGAGGATTCTGCACGAATAATCTCTGAGGATGATAAAAGAGCAACATATCGTCTTGATAGACTTGGAATTCCACTTGTTGAGATAAGAACAGATCCAGTCATGAAGAATTCTGAGCAGGTAAAAGAAGCCGCGCTTAAGATTGGAGAGATTCTGAGGGCATGTAAAGTCAAAAGAGGAATAGGCACCATAAGACAGGACGTTAATGTTTCTATAAAGGGCCATGACAGAGTTGAAATAAAGGGATTCCAGGATCCGAAAATGATGGTTTCAACTGTTGATAAGGAAATCGACAGACAACAGAAAGAAATAAAAGAAGGCAAAAAAATTGGAGCGGTAAGAAAAGCATTACCTGATGGAGAAACTCAATTTGAGAGACCAATTCCAGGCGAAGCAAGAATGTATCCTGAAACTGACTTGCCTCTTCTTAAGATTGGAAGAGAGCATATTAACAAGCTAAAAAAGAATTTACCTAAACTAAGAAATGAAATTCGCTCGGAACTAAAAAAGAAAGGGCTTTCTGATGAATTAATAAATCTCGTTCTTGATGACAATAAAGTTGACGAACTCGAAGCATTACTCGGAGTTTACAGCAAAGATGCTAATTTGATTGCAAAGATGATAATTCTCTGGCCTAACGAGTTTTCAACAAAACTGAAGAAGAGCTTTGACGAGATAAGAGATATACTTACTGAAAGGGTTTTGGAAAGGGTTTTGGAAACATTCGTACAGGGAAAAATATCTGAAGGAGATATTAAGCCAGTTCTTCTAAAAATTGTTTCTGGTACTAATATTGAAGAAGCGCTTAAGATCGAAAAGGCTGATGATAATAAGCTAGAAGAAGAAATAGCAAAAATAATTAAAGAAAAACCTGGATTGAGAGCCAACGCCTATATGGGTATGGTGATCCAAAAGCTTGGAGCAAACATAGACAAAAGAAAGACTATGGAGATATTAAACAAACTGGTGAAGTAATATGGAAAATTGTATTTTTTGTAAAATCGCTAGAGGAGAGATACCTTGTCATAAAATTTGGGAAGATAAAAAACATCTAGCTTTTCTTTCAATATTTCCAAACACTGAGGGATTTTCAGTAGTAATAACGAAAGATCATTTTCCAAGCTATGCTTTTGATAATGATGACTCTGTTTTGAAAGATCTGATAGTCGCTACTAAGAAAGTTGCAAAGCTTATTGATAGTAAACTGACTGATGTTGGCCGAACTGGCATGATTTTTGAAGGATTTGGAGTTGATCATCTGCATTGCAAGCTTTTTCCTATGCACGGAACAAAAGATATGACAAAATGGGTTCCTCTTAAATCTAATATTGATAAATACTTTGAGAAATATGAAGGTTATATCTCAAGCCATGATTACAAGAGAGCTGATGACGCCAAGCTCGCTGAGTTGGCAAGAAAGATTAGAGAATAAAATAAAAAGCATTAAAAACCTGCTTTTTCTATGAGGAACATGATTGATTTGGTCAAGCTGAATAAGGAAAGAGCAAAAATAGGCTCTATAACAGAAAAGGATGATGGTAAAAAGGTGACTGTTGCTGGTTGGCTTTATGATGATCGTGACCTTGGAAAGATAAGATTCATACTTCTTAGAGATATTACTGGAGAAATACAGATTACTGGAATTAAAGGAGAAACAGAAGCAGAAATATTTAAAAAAATGAAGTCTTCCAGAGAAAGCGTTCTTGTTGTCTCAGGTATTGTCAAAAAAAATGCCAAGGCTCCTGGAGGAAGAGAAATTAATCCTGAAGAAATTGAAATCCTTGCAGAAGCTGAAAATCCATTGCCCATTGATGTAACTGATTTTTCAAAGACAGAACTTCCAAAAAGACTTGACTACAGATTTCTTGATTTGCACAGGAGAAAAATACAGGCCATATTTAAGATACAAAGCACCATAATTCAGGCATATCATAATTTTATGATAAAAGAGGGAGCTATTGAGGCTATGTTCCCAGCCATTATAGGAAGTAGTAGTGAGGGTGGGACTGAACTGTTTTCTGCCCAGTATTTCGAGAAAAAAGCATATTTATCCCAAAGCTGTCAGCTTTACAAACAGATGCTTGCTTGTTCAGTTGAGAAAGTATTTGCAGTATTTACTGTCTGGAGAGCTGAGAAACATAACACTGTCAGACACTTAAATGAATCTCGACAGTTTGATTACGAGCAGGCCTTTGCTAATGAGTTTGTTGTAATGGATGTTCTTGCAAGGTGTGTTCAGTCATTAATTAAAGAAGTTATTACATTAAATAAAGCTGAACTTGAGTTACTTGGAGTGAAGCTAGAAGTACCTAAAGTCAAATATTTGACTTTTGCAGAGGTTGCAGAACTCGGAAAGAAACACAAAGTTCATGTTGGTAAAGATGATTTGTCTGGAGAAGCTGAAAAAATGCTCGGTGAACTATTCCCTGAGGCAATTGTCCTAGTACATGACTGGCCACTTTCTGGAAAACCATTCTATATAATGCCTAAAGAAGGTAAGAAGGGCGAAGAAATCTCATGCGGATTTGATGCTATATATCGAGGTATGGAGATAAGTTCTGGAGGACAAAGAGTACATTTACCAGACCTTCTCATAGAAAGATTAAAGGCGAAAAAAATGAACCCGAAGGATTTCAAATCCTATATAGATTCTTTTAGGTTTGGTGCGCCTCCACATGCTGGTTGGGGAGTTGGTCTTGAAAGAATAACCATGCTTATCCTCGGACTTGATAATATAAGAGAAGCAGTCTTATTCCCAAGAGACAGAGATAGATTGACTCCTTAAGCTGACGGCATATTCAGCTTTCTTTGAGTGTCTAGTGAATTCAGAGCTTGCTTTGCTTGTTCAGGGTTCTGTCTGCATAAATTGAATATATTAAGCATTTTTTCAATGATTTCCTCGAACGTCTCATTCTTGTAGACTTTCAGTTTTAAGAGGCGTTCTTTAGTCTTCTTCGACAATTTTACAGTACTTATTTCTTCTTTTGTAACCATAGTATACTGCAGTATACTCAATATTTAAGCCTTTGCTTTATCTTTCCATAGGAAACGATAGGGTATACCCTAGTATATTGTAAATTTAGACTTATACTACAGATATATCATAATATCCTTAAGTATACTATGGTATAATAAAGCAAACATTTAAATATAAGTTAGTCTTATGTATATTATTGCCGACGCCAATAAGACGCCGACATGTGTCATGGATACGGCAACTTCACAGCGATATTCAGCAGAGGGGAAAGTCAATGAAGAGGATCGTCAAACGTCCTTGGGGAATAGAGGTGACATGAGCGAAAAATGTTCTGAAAGAACCCAAACTTTCCCTTCTTCTTTTTTAATTTTTGATTCTGGAGGTTTAAAGTGGCTGTTTTAGATGAGAATGGTACAAGAAGAACACTAGAATTGCCTGAGATTGCCAAAAGAGAGATTCCAGTACCATATCCAAATCCAATAAGTCGCGAGGAGCAGGCTAGAATTAGAAGAGATATCTGTTTATATTTAATTGATAATAATATAGTTAATATTGATAGATTGACAGAATTGTTTGATCCTCAACTGACACCTCAACAATGGAAGGAAGTTTCCTCTAATCCGCAAGATTATTGGTATGTGGTCGCTGGAATGAATTTAGTTGACCAATCAGTACAAAACAGGCTTGGAAGAAAGCTTGATTTTAGAAATTCTGACCTTCAAGTTCATTATAATTCTAATCAATGGGTCTGGTTTGGTAGGGCGATAGAACTTTATGAATTGAATAATGGTATATCTCCTTCAGTTGAAACCATTGTAGACAAAATAATCTCGGAACTGGCCCCCATTTTTAGGGCTTTCTATGTCCTTAAGACTGGGACAAACAGTGAAGTGAATTATTTGGCTAGAGGCGGAGATAAATATATTCAGAAATACAAAAGGCTAGTGGTTAGACATTAAACTTTCATAATTGAGGGCTTCATGTGTTGTGTCGGGCATAAATTAGAAGCCCTTTCTTTTCAAAAGTGTTTTAAATAGTTTTATAAAATCCTCTTATCTTGGTTTGATATGGCAGAAATGAGTGAACAAAGGAAGGAACAGATTAAGAACGAAGCAAAGCAGATTATTGATAATTTTGCTTCTGCAATTGGAAAAGTAAAGCTAAAAGGAAAGAAATCTAAAAGAAATGTTGGTGGATTCAGGGAAGAGGGAGAAGGAAAAACTGCCGATCCAGAATTTCGCAAAATAATGTTTGAAAATGCTCCTTCCAAAGAGGGCGATAACATTATCGCCGAGAAGAAAAACTGGTAAATATGAAAAGTAAAAATAAAATAATTTTATTAATATCTTTGTTAATTTTTGTACTATTATTATTTGGGTTGTACTATATTATTTATCTCGATATCGCACACAGTAGTTTTGAAAACTATTACAAATTCAGAGGTTGCACAGAACTAATAAATAAAACTAGTGATTACGGAATCTGTAAAACGGGCTCTGGAGAGACGATAAAAATAGTCAAATACGATGATAAATGGTATCTTGATGGAGATTTACCCGTTTCCTGCGGAATTATTAATTGTCCATGATATTGATTAGGATTTTACTATCAAAACAATTAAAAAGCAATTTCTTTAATTTATAATATGAAAAAATCAAAAAAAGCCGTAAAAAAGATTAAAGCTTCCGAGAAAGAGGAAGAAATGTCTGTGGATGATGCTTTTGCTGATGATGAGGATGTAGAATATGCACCTTCAAAGCCTAGAAAAGAGAAGAAAAAACTTAGTGAGGAAGAAATGGAGGATGAGATTGAGGAGGCTGAAGAAGAAGAAGCTAAAATAAGCAAAGCAATAAGTGGGAACAATTCTGATAGTGTTGAAAGAGAGATTACATTCAAGACTTCCAAGCCAATCTCAAAAATAAAGAAAGGAGATAGGATAAATATTGATGGAATTGAATACATGGTTGATGCACATGAGGTAATGATTGACCATGGCTCAACAAAAGAGATGTCAATTGATATTTTTGACCCTAAAAATGATAAAGATTTCCAGTTAAGATATTTTGATGATCAGGTTGAAAGCACTCTTGACTTTTACGAGCTTAGAGAGATAATGTATTTCAAAAAACCATTTAAGAAAATTCAGTGGTAAACAGTAAGAGTTATTAATAGAGTTTTATTGTCTTTGATATGAAAATTGAACTTGCAATATTGTCTGGAATTATTTTATTACTAATGATTGGAAATGTTCGCGCTGATCAGTTTCCCCAACCCTATGACCAATATGTCAATGATTATGCACATATATTCTCTGCCGACCAAACAGCCTATCTTGAATCTTTACTATATGAAGTACAGCAAAACACTACTGCGCAGGTTGTTATTGTGACTATCCCTAGTCTCAATGGAAGCGATATATCGCAATATACAACTGATCTGGGACAAAGCTGGGGAGTCGGAAATAAAGACAATGATAATGGGCTTGTAATACTTTATTCTGCACAGGAAAATAAGATATTTGCCGCCACGGGATATGGGCTTGAGGGCATACTTCCTGACTCTAAGATTGGAAGACTTCTTGACCAAAGCTATGTGCCTTTAAGAGATTCTGGTAATGTTGGTGAAGGGATAACTAACTTTACCACGGTTGTTGCACAAGTTATTGAGCAAAATGCTGATGAAGTCAGATCAGGACAAGCGGCCGCAAATAACTCAAGTACTGGTATCGATCCATTCTTTATTTTTTTAATTATTATAATAATAATTACTATAATTTCTAGGATATTTGCCGCTAAAAAAAGAAAGAATGGGAAGGGTTCTGGTTCTGGCTGGTGGTTGATTCCCTTATTTCTTCCATTCCCGAGAGGAGGGGGCGGAATAGGTGGAGGAGGATTTGGCGGTGGCTTTGGAGGCGGAGGTTTCGGTGGAGGAGGATTTGGCGGTGGCGGAGCTGGAAGATAGTTTTTTAAACTGCCTTTATCTAAAAATAATATGAAAATAAAGAATAAAGGACTGTGGATTACGCTCGGAATAATTGTACTAGTTATATTAATAATTGTCTCATGGCTTGTTGGCAGCTATAATAATTTTGTTTCTCTCAGTCAGAATGTTGATAGCAGTTGGAGTGAAGTTGAAAATCAATATCAGAGACAAGCAGACCTTATCCCAAATTTAGTTTCAGTTGTATCCAGCTCAGTTAGCGTTGAAACTAATTTCGTGAAAAATGTCATTGCAGAAAGAACAAGCTGGCAAAATGCTCAAAGTCAATTGGATAAGGATACTGCAGGACAACAATTGAATAATGGAATAACTGCTCTTGTTTCCGCTGTCTCTGAAAATTATCCAGTATTACAAGCTAATCAACAATACGTTGCATTAACAGATGAATTGTCAGGAACACAAAATAGAATAGCAACCGCTCGTGGTAGATATATTACATCTATTCAGGCATATGATACTGCAATAAAAACATTCCCAGGAAATATAATCGCAGGAATGTTTGGCTTTACAGAGAAACAATATTATCAGGCAAATGCAGGTGCAATGAACACTCCACAATTGGGTAATGGAACTTTGCCTTAAGGCAAGATTTAATAAGATATATTTTATTCTTTAGATATGGGATTAGCTGAAGACAAAGTAAAGAGATATCTGGATAAGATTAAGAAAGAAAATAATCGAGTCAATGCAATTTTACATGTTAACCCTAACGCTTTAGATGAAGCAAAGACTATTGATGCTAAACAGAAAAAGGGTCGTTTGTATGGATATGTATTTGCTATTAAGAGTAATATCAACGTAAAAGGATTGATTGCAAATTGCGCTTCTCATGTTCTTGAAAATTATGTTTCGCCCTATAGTGCAACTGTGATTAATAAAATAAAGAAAGAAGATGGAATAATTATAGGAATGACGAATATGGATGAATTTGCTGCTGGAGGAAGTGGTGAGAAAAGCGCATTTGGTTGCGCATTAAATCCTGCAGCTCCAGACAGAATACCTGGTGGTTCAAGTTCTGGAAGCGCGTCTGCTGTCGCATCTGGATTTTGTGATGTTGCACTCGGAAGCGATACTGGTGGGAGCATAAGAAATCCTGCTTCAAACTGCGGAGTCATAGGTCTCAAACCAAGTTATGGTCTTGTTTCAAGATATGGATTGATTGATTTATCGATGTCGCTTGATCAGATAGGCCCTATAGGGAAAAAAGTCGAAGATATTGCTCTTGTTCTTGATGTTATAAAAGGAAAAGATGAAAAAGATAGCACAACTTTTGACTCTAGAACTACAAAAATTGCTGAAGTAAATAATATTAATATCGGATGCCTAAAGATAAATAATGTCGATAAGAAAATACAAGACCTGATTGACAAGAAAATTGAAGAGATAAGCAAGAAATTAAAATGGTCCTCCCAAGAAATTGAAGTAAAACATATAGAACTTGCAGTACAAACTTATTATCCTCTCGTGTATGTTGAATTCTTTTCAGGAACAAGAAGATTTGATGGTAGAAGATATGGGAAAAAGATTGAAGAAGCCTGTGGTGCTGAGGTTTACAGAAGAATAATGGGTGGCAGAGAGATTACAAAGGCCGAGTATAAAGGAAGATATTATAATAAAGCGCTTGAGGTCAAGGAAGTTATAAAAGATGAAATGGAAAATGTTTTTAAGAAAGTGGATTGCATAATTCTTCCAACTGTCCCAAAATTGCCCTGGAAGGTTGGTTCTGGTGGGAAAATGACTCCCGAAGAAGACTACGCGTATGACTCTTGTACTATCCCAGCAAATCTTGCAGAGATATGCGCAATTTCTTTACCTATAGGAAAAATCGAGGGTATTCCTATTGGAATGCAAATATTCTGCGCAAAAGGAGAAGAAAACAAAATGCTTTCTATTGCTAAAATGATTGAAAAAGTTACAAATAGCGAGTGAAAACGCAATACTTAAATAGAGATAAATATTAATGAAAAGATGAAAAAGAGAGCGGGAAAAGTTTTTGTTTCTTTGGCAATTTTAGTCTTTGCGTTTGCAATGCTTTTCTATTCTTATTCTCTGACAGGATATGCTATAAATACTCAGGCAACAATATGCGAAGCAACAGGATCAGCCAAGTGCTGGTATGTTGATTCTTCTCTTTCAA
>CAYWEK010000028.1:0-10211 GCA_964457475.1 Candidatus Woesearchaeota archaeon | reverse complement strand
GATATAGATATTATTCTTATTGTTGATGATGCTTCTGTGAATTGGGATATGGAACTTATAGCATGGTATAGAGAAGAGCTTGCCAAATTGATTTCAGGAAATCGTTATGCGCAGGAATTGCACATTAATACAATAAAACTGACAACATGGTGGCAGGATTTACTTTATGGTGAGCCAGTTGTTATCAACATAATTCGTTACGGAGAGGTGTTAATAGATATAGGCGGCTTCTTCAATCCTCTGAAAGCTCTTCTTCTTCAGGGAAAGATTCGTTCAACTCCTGAAGCTGTTTATGCTTCTCTTGAGCGTGCTCCGAATCATCTGGCTAGAAGCAGATCAGCGGAACTAGGTGCCATAGAAGGAGTTTACTGGACTTTTATTGACGCTGCGCAAGCCGCATTAATTACTGCAGGAAAAATGCCACCAAGTCCAGAGCATATTCCATTTATGTTAAAGCAGACTTTCGTTGACAAGAATATGATGAATATAGAATATGTAAAATTAATAAGAGATCTTTACACTCTTCATAAAGGAATTATACATGGAGAAATAACAAATATAAAAGGTTCTGACATTGATGCTTGGCATATAAAGGCAGAAAAATTCTTATCAGATGTTACTACTCTAATCTCAAAGATGATTGAAAGTGGGTAAAATTAATTAAACAGACATTCCAAGAGATTGTCTTTTAGATTCTCTTTCTTTCTCTTCAACTTTATCCTTATTCTCATCATCTGCTTCTTTCTTTTCAATTTTATGAACTGCTTTGGCGAGCTCCAAATAATGAGGTCTTATGTTTCCTTCCCAAATATCCTTTCTATTACCCTCATCATCTTCATCTTCTAATTCGTCATAAGCAGACCTTAGGCTTATTTTCACTAGGTTTCTAAGTTTATCCTCATCAAGTTCCTTACCTTGTTCTTTCTTTGACAATTTAGTACCTAATATTTTTTGTTTGAAACCAAACTCTCTCTTAAACAAATATGCAACCATAGCCTCACTTCTAAGCCAGTATCCTACCAAAGGCAAACCATAATCCTTACTAAGATCCTGTTTTTCTAATCCGCCGGCTAGGAATTCTCTCATAGCCTCAACATCTGCGTTGCCTTTTTCATCCTGTTGAATTTTAGCCATAATTCTTACTTCATTAATTAAAGAAACTAACCCATTATGTTCTTTCTCATTTTTATCATCAATCTGATACAAAGGCAAAGACATAACAAAAGCATTAAGCGATTTTCCTTTTAATTTATTAAGAAGCGTCCCCCTATTCTTTTCAACATATCTACCCATTCTCTCTATAGCAGAACCGTATGATATATCGGCATCAGTGACTATTTCATGAGGAGTACGAATCTCTTGTACGGAAGGGTCACCTAAAAGTAAACCATATAAGTCATTTCTAGCATCAATGTCTTCAGCATTGCTTTTCTTCAGAGCTTCATAATATTTACCAAGATCAGAAAGTTTCTTTTGTGCCTTTATGAAAGTATCTCTATCATAGCTTTCAATTTTAATAGGGTTAAAACTAAGAGGGTTTCTCATAGCTTTTTCCAGTTTCTCAACCAATGTTTGTTCTGGCATTTTTTAATTATCAATTTTTTAGTTAATTTCTATAAGCAAGAAAGGTATTTAAATCTTTCTAATGTTGTATCTTTTAAGTAGTTACAATAGTAAGATTTAAAAATATCAATCTGATAAGTTTAGTGTGGAAGAATTAAGAATACATCCAAGACTTGAAGAGAGACATATTAAAGGATTGCTAGAAATAGATAGATTAAGATTCCAGCAAGAGCCTTCTCAAGTTTTTTTTGATTATGCAAAGAAGTTTCCATGGACATATACTGTTCTTACATTAAATGATAATGTTCATGGTTATGGTTTAGTTGTTCCTGTAAATGCATTTGGAAGTGAAGCGATGCAAAGAGGAGAGATGGATGAGAATGAGTTAATTTATAAACACACAGTTGAAGATTTTGATAAATGTAGTGCTTTCTATCTGCCATCAATAGCAGTCTTGCCAAGAACTAAAGCAGTTTTCTCTTCTAGATTAGTCGGATATACGTTAGGTGGAGTATTAAGAGCTCGCAAGCCCGCCTTTGCAATAGCAATATCAAAAAATGGAGAATCTATAGCTAAAGAAATAGGGATGCAGGAAAATAGATACATTGGTCCATTACAAGGATTAGATGGTTTTATTCCAAAATTGTTCAAAAAGCCGGCCTTTGATTTTAAAATTAATAATTAGAAAGATGAGCTAGCTTATATCAATCTCTTTTTCTTTCTCAGTTTCTTCAAAGGAACTAGAATCTACAGGAATTGCATCATTCAACGGCGGAATATCTTTCTTTTGTGATGGATCGCCAGGAACATATTCATGCTCATCCTCTTCTTTTTCTTCCAACTCTTTCAGCACTATTTCTTCTATATCTTGGCTTACAATTGATTTTTCCATTCCTTCTTCAGGCGCTTTTTCCATCTCTTTCTCATTTTTCTTCTTATCTTTTTCTTTTAGAATACTCTTTTTATAATCTTCACCCGTCTGAATTTGCTCCACTATTGGCTTTCCTTCAATACTTGCAACCATTTTGCTGACTTTTTCAGCAGCATCAGCATTAACTGATATAGAATCTATACCTTCATTGACTAGAAATCTTGCCATGTCTTCTCTGCTTCCAGCCTGACCACAAAGACTTGTTTCGATTCCATGTTTCTTGCATTTTCTTATTACATAACTTATTGAAGCGAGAACGGCCGGATTCATCTCATCATAAAGATTCTGAACCTGTTCGTTATTTCTGTCAATAGCAAGAGTATATTGAGTAAGGTCATTTGTCCCGAAGCTTATGAAATCCATTCCTTCTTCGCATAATGAATTTATAATCTGGACAGCAGCCGGAGTCTCAACCATAATTCCCACTTTGACATTTTCAGGGACCTTAGCTTTTTTCGCGATTTCCTTAGTTTGCTGAAGCTCAGAGAGACTTATCACCTGTGGAACCATTATTCCTATCTTCTTGTTCTTGAAAGTTTCAGCTACTTTCTTTATCGCTTGAATCTCAGCTTCCATTATATCTTTGTGCTTAAGACTGAATCTTACTCCATGGTCACCGAGCATAGGATTTCCCTCATGTAATTCCGGAGCTCCAACAAGATGTTCGTATTCATCGCTTCTTATATCAGATGTCCTAACCCACATCTCTTCGAAAAACTCTGCTATTTTTTTCAGACCTTTGAAGATAATCTCAGTGTATTCATCCATCTTTTTATTCTTCACAAAATAAAAAGGATGTTTTCCAGATTCGGCGATTATTCCTTCCAAGCGTAAAAGACCCACAGATTTTACTTCAGATTTAGCAGCTCTCTCTGCAAAGTCAGGTAGATCAACAATTAGCTTAATTTTTGTCTTTGTTGGAACTACTGGCTTGATTTCGATTGCTTTTGCTTCTCCTTTACCCTCGTAAACTTTACCGCTGCTGCCATCAACAGTAATATATGTTCCCTCTTGTAGTTTTTTAGTGGCTTCTCCGGTTCCAACCACGCACGGAATCCCCATTTCTCTAGATACTATCGCCGCATGAGAAGTCATACCACCTTCATCAGTTACAATTGCTGCAGCTCTTTGCATCGAAACAACCATATCTGGGTTAGTCATTTCAGTGACAAGTACATCCCCTTTCTTTACTTTATCGAGTTCATCAAGATTTTTGACAATTTTGACAACGCCAGTACCTACTCCGGGGCTTGCCCCCTGTCCAGTTAATAATATTTTTCCCGCTATGTCTCTTTTCTTTTCGGCAGAGTATTTGGTCGTGATAGGTCTGCTTTGCACAATATAGATATCTTTTCCAGAGATTGCAAATTCAATATCCTGCGGTTTTTTATAATGGTCTTCAAGTCTTTTTGCATATTGAGAGAGCATTTTAATCTCAAATGTGTTTAATACCTGCTGTCTTCCTCTTTCCTCAGTAAGTTTGACAGTTTGCGTTTCTCCAGATGAGTTTCTGACGACCGCATTTTTTTTCAGAGAAACTTCAGTTACAAGTATCTTAAAATCATCTAAGTTGGAATCAACTTCATAATGATCTGGCTTGACCATACCTGAAACAATTCCTTCTCCAAGACCCCAAACTGCTTCTATAACTATATCTCCCTTTTCAGATGTAGGATTTTTGGAAAACATTACACCTGATTTATCAGAATCAATCATTTTCTGTACAACAACCGCAAGCTGCGCTTTCACATGAGCGAATCCTTTCTTCTGTCTATAATAAACAGCTCTTGCGTTGAACAAAGATGCGAGACACTTCTTTACGTTTAATATTAAATCTTTGTCCCCCTTAACATTAAGAAAGCTATCCTGTTGCCCAGCAAAACTTGCATCGGCGAGATCCTCAGTTGTGGCAGAACTTCTGACTGCAACAAAAGGCCTTTCATGTGCACTCTTTAATATATCGAGAGCGCCTTTTTTAGCGCTTTCAACTGATGGCTTATCAACATCAAGAATATCATATGCCTCAGTTATAGCTTCAGCCATTTCATCAGGCATGTTCGCATTTTTGATTAGCTCACGGACTTCTTTTGACTTCTGTTCCAGTTTTTTGGTATCTTCAACATCGAGCTCGGAAAGAAGAGCAGTTATTTTATCAGTTAATCCAGATTTTTCTATGAAATAGGAATATGCTTGTGCAGTTATTATAAATCCTGGCGGAATTGGAAATTTAGCATTGTACATCTCAGCAAGAGAAGCTCCCTTTCCTCCTGCAATTGCAACATCTTTGTTGCTCAATTCAGAAAACCACTTTACAAAATCAACACTTTTCTCAACACTCCCTTTTTTCACCATAGAGAAGAAAAGAATCGTGGCTTAATAAACTTTATTTAAGATGAATTTTTATTTGTTTATCGTACTTTCTATATCTGAAAAATTGGATATTATGGAAGAAGGATTTCCTCTTTCTAATACTTCTCTACTATGAAATCCGAAATCAACAGCGATTGTTTTGATTCCTATCTCGTTTCCCTCAAGCACATCTCCAAGAGTGTCGGTAATAAATGCGCACTCATCTTTAAGCAGATTATGTTTGTTCATTAATAATTTAAATTTTTCAACTTTTGACCTATGTGTCTCAAATCCCATTACATCTTCAAAAAGCTCCGACAGGTTATTGTCAGAAAAGTATCTCTTTAATATTGATTCCTTGTTAGAAGTTATTATGAACAATCTGAATTTTTTCTTCAGTCTGATAAGTTCATCTTTTATTTCTTTCTCTATTTTTAGGTCTTTATAATATTCATAGCTCATTTCAAAGAATCTTTTTTCAAATTCGGGAGTAATTCTCTTGTGCTTATACAGATTGCCTGTAAATATTTCTTTATATTCATCAAGACTCAACTCAGGATAAAGTTCCTTATTCATGTGATATCCTATATCTAATGTATCATGAATGACGCCATCAAAATCAAATATTATTGATTTTATCATTCTTACCTTATTTTTTCAAAAAGAATTTTTGTCTTGCATGGCACTTTTGACTTCACCATTACAAGTGCATCTCTTGCGACTCTCGCCGCTTTTTCATTCGCGCATGAAACGAAGAATATTTCCTTACCGTGATCAACCATTGCAGCTCTACCAATTACAACACCAAAAGATTGAGTCATACCGCTAGAAAGTCTATCTGCTCCTGCAACTGCGGCTACGCTTTTGTTCTCCCTAAGCAAATGATGTGGATGAACTTTAACTTCAAGATAATATTGCCCTGGAGCAAAAGTATCAAGTTGTTTTGTAATAAGCATTCTGCATGCTTCAAGTGCATTGTCTCTTATTTGAGCCATTTCTTCAGCTATAAGCTTCACACTATGGGTGTGTTTGCTGTCTCTGAATCCTTGAAGATCTCCACCACTGAATTTTACTATCTTGCTAAAAGGAACAGTTCTTATATATGCCTTAGATTTATTTCTTGAAGTTCTCGTATAAGGGCGTGCCCTTTTCTTTGAATATGCTAGTGCTTTTCTTAATGCCATTTTATTTTACCTCTATATCAGTTGTTATTGCCTGTCCAGGTAAACCTTTCTCAAAAATCGCGCGGACAAGACCTTTATTCCCATGAGCATCACTTATTTTTCCCTTTATGACTTTCCCAGAGGGAGATTTCCATTCAACTTCCTTTCCCTTCATCTTTTGTGCATCAGCTCTTGATGCAAGACCGAGGTCAAGAAGATAATGTTTTTCCTTTATGCGATGCCTGCTTCTTCTGAATTGAACAACTATTCCTTTCATATCTGAGCTTAGAAAATTGCCTTTTTAAAGGTTATTGATTAAATGGCTTTGTTAAATAAGTTATTTTTCCCTCTTAATCAATATAATGCATATAAATATAAAGATTATAGAAACTCCAAACATAATCCAAGAATATAGAATCGCACTTGCAGTGTAAAGAAGTTTGACAACATTTATTATACTCATTAAACCAACGCCTATCCAAAAAGCCATAGCCAACTCAATTTGTCTCTCTGTTTTCTTTATCATTTTTTAGTTCTTTTTAATAAGATTATATTTAAAATCAAACCAACAACAGCAACTGCAGTTATTTCATAATTATAAATCAAGACTTTACTCTGAATGATTTGATTAGTATTCAAAATCATATTTATAATACTATAAATGCCTCCGCCTATCCAAAAACCTATTCCAACATAATTATATTTTTCTTTCATTTTATTATAGAGATATCTCAAACTTTCCAAGAGCTTTCTCAAGTGCTATAAATACATCTGCAGAAACTGATGTGTGAAGCTTGCCTTTATTATCGGCAAAGACCTTCTCGAATTCTTCCTTGCTTGAATTGCGTAGCTTACCATTTTCAATCTTCTTTATCTCCTTTCCTTCAATAAGGAAGTTTTTCTCTCCCAAAAGGACAAGCTCTGCCTTTCTGTTCTGGTATGAAATCTGCATTGTTCCTTTTTCAGCAGTAACTAAATCAGTTCTTTGCCCATATTCAACTAAGCTGTTAATAAGTTCAATCGCATCTTTCTTCACATTGTCAACTTGCATAGCATCAAGCTTACCAGATTTTATCTTAGCCTTCGCATTAATAAGCTCATTCAGTATTTTAAAGAATCTTGGAGATATTTTACCCTTCTTAACCATTTTTGATTCAAATTCTTTTATCAACTCATTTTCCTTTCTATTACCAAAGAAAGTTGAAAGTAATTTGAAAACGTTATTATAAAGATCATCAACGCTTTTTTGGTTCATTGATTTTTCTATTTTTTGTCTCATGGCCTTTAATTTTAGATTATATTCCTTTGACTCCTTAAGGAAAATATCAATTTCTTTTCCAGGATATTCCTTTAATTTGCCATACTCATATTGCTTAAACAAGTGAACTGCTTTTTCGAGAGTCTTTAAGTCATCTTTACCCATCACCTTGTCTCTTTCAACAAGAATTTTCTTTACGTCATCAACAATTGTTTTTGGAACAGGCGGAGCTTCTCCAGCAAGCATCATTAAAGCCTGTGTTGGAGTCACAACTCCATAATAAATATCAACCATAGCATCAAGAAGTCTTCTTTTAACCATTTCTTCAGTCTGTTCGCCTTGTTTCATGTAAAGGTCAATTGCTTCAGGACTAGGTCTGATACGACCCATTTTAAGAAGCAATTTCCAAGGAATGAATGTACCTCTATCATACAATGGAATTCCATCTCTTATGAATGTAAACATGACTGGGTGAGCATCTTTTACTGATTGCCAAAAATCAGTTAGCAAATAAACCTGAACATTGAGAATGTTCTTCACTCCCGCAAGTGCAGTGGCCTCTCTTATATAATCATAAATTATTCCTCTTAATTTATCAAGCAACTCAAGTCTTGGCATTCGCTTCACATCTGTGTCATCAATAACAACAAAAACATCAACATCAGAGTCTTTGCTTGCAGTTCCTCTTACAAGACTTCCTCCGATTACATAGCTCGCAACATATTTCTCAAATTTTCTCAGGACAAGAGATTTGTGTATATTTGCAATTCTTAATGCACCTAAAAAGCCAGCATCATGCAATGGAAAAGATGCGGAAACTGCGTCAAGCATATCAAACTTACTGTCAAGACCGTAATTCCACAAGTCAACAGGAGTCTTTATCAAAACCCAGAGATTTTCCTTCGTCTCCTTGACAAGCTTGATGATTTCTGGCTTTATTTTTGGTATATTCTTATAATGCTCTTCAGGAATGGTCATCAGTATGTAAATAGGTCTTGTATCTGCTATTTCCTTTGCAATACCTTCATCTTCCTCTATTATCGGAGAAGCAGGTCCGGGCAATATACTCAGGCTTATCGTAAAATCATATTTTTTAATAACACTTTTCTTAAAATTATCAAGTTTTGTTTTTATTTTATCAAAATCAATTGCCTGCTGGTTACTTTGTGCTGGATTAGGAGCATTTTGATACTTAGGCATCAAGGGCGAGTTAGATATGCCCTGCAGATTTGGAACTGAATTGTTATTCGGTTTGTTATTAGTAGAATTGATTATTTTCTTATCAACCATGAAAAATGATGATTTTTATCATATTTAAAAGTTCCTAAGCCAATATTTTTTCTAGTTAAATATAAATATTATAATAGATCGGTAAGAAAATGCAGTTGATAAAAGAGGATTTTATGGATTTGCAGAAAGAAGGAGATAATTATCGAATTTGCGAGGCTTGCGGTGCAAAAATGGAAGAACAAGGCTGTAAGATTAAATGTAAAAGATGCGGCTATTTTCGCTCTTGCTCAGACCTATTTTGATAAAGTTTATAAATTGACTCTGTTGCTTAAATAAATGGAGAGCAGATCTTATAATCCTGAAAACAAAGGAAATTCGTTGTTGTCAACTCTTCTTGAAGTGCCAGGAGTTCTTGTCAGACTGCCTGGAGCTTTAATAGAAGCTGCTGTCGTTTTGTCTGTTTTAAATTATGAAAGATTAAGGACTAAATATGAGATAAGAAAAACTGATAATCTAGGTTTTGAAAGTAAATGGCTAGATAGAGAAGATAAAGAGAGAACATTTGACCAGGCTCAAAATATAAATCCTAGAACGGGCCTTCCTAAATATTTCGAACAATGACCCTGCCAAGGATCGAACTTGGGCTCTCTCGACGTGAACGAGATGTTCTGCCATTAGACTACAGGGTCTGGAAAGTGAATCGCTGCTATCTTTATAATCTTTTTTAAAATAATGGCCCATCGAAGAATCGAACTTCGGCATGGTCGGTGTAAACGACCCGGTCTACCATTAGCCTAATGGGCCTTACTCTACAAAATTTAAACTCTTTTTAAAACTTCTCATAAATCTTTTTATACTCATATTTTGTTAGGGAAAATGATAGGCATTTAATGAGCAAGGTTTTTTAATCCATTCTTTCTCAGACAAACATGGGCAGAAAAAGAGTTTTAACAATTCCTGAAAATGCAAAAATAAGGTGCCCAAATTGCAATACTGTAAGTTTAAGAAAAGTTCCAATAGATAGCAGTCCGCAATATTTTGACTGTGATAAATGTGGTAATCACATAAAAACCCCTATAACGAGTTGTTGTATAATATGTGCATTTACAAATAAAAAATGTGTTCCATCTTTGCTAATTGAGGCAAGGGCAAAAAATCTTGAAGTAAGATATCCTAAAAATAAAGTTAAGTGAGAAATGCGGTCATCGGGAATCGGACCCGAACTCTCTGATTGGCAACCAGATGTTCTACCACTAAACTATGACCGCTTCGATTCAATTTTATAATATTAGACCTTTTTAAATATAAACCTTTTTATATCCTTTAATCTACTAATTTAAATGGAGTTTGATTCTGTTGTCGAAAAAAGAATGTCTGTGCGTTCCTTCAAAAATAAAAAAGTGAGCTGGAAGGATATTATGGATGCAATAGATTGCTCTATAAAGGGCCCATTTGCTGATGGAGTTAATACTCTTAACTTTCTGATTATTGAAGAGCCAGATAAGATAAATAAGATAGCAGAATTTGCAGACCAAACATGGATAAATGAGTCAAGTATATTGGTCGTAGTATGTTCTGATGACACTCATCTAGAAAATCTGCATGGGGAGCGCGGAAGAGTTTATTCAAGACAGCAAGGAGGGGCAGCAATATCAACTTTTCTGCTTAAATTAACTGACATGGGTCTTTCAGGATGTTGGGTTGGCTCTTATTCAGA
>CAYWEK010000027.1:0-10763 GCA_964457475.1 Candidatus Woesearchaeota archaeon | reverse complement strand
ATGGCTGCTTTTATGGGCGGCCTAAAGGGACCAATGACTCCGATAATGATCATAAATGATAACCTGAGAGCAGCTACTATAATAATATTTTTAGTATCAGCAGTTATAATTCTTGGTCTTAATTACATGATATACTCTGAGACAAGAGGGCTCGAAAGGCAAAGGAAAGAAGACTATTTTTTTACCATAATTTTTTCATTCATATTGACGGCAATCACAGCATGGCTAATTTCTTTTGGCCCAAGAAGCCTCTTATTTGGAGGATAAAATGAAAAATTCAATTATATTGTTATTAATCTTACTTTCTATAATCGGGATTGGAACATTCCTGTACATTTCTTCTGATCAATCTGTCAATAATGAACCTGGGAATATCAGCCCCACAGTCGAATCGGGAAATGTGCAAAAAATAACTCTAGGAATGAAGAATTACAATTATTATCCAAATATAATAACTGTCAAAGAAGGATTGCCCGTTGAAATAACTCTCGATAGTTCAGTCATAGGGTGTTACCGATCTTTCACAATAAACGACTTTGGAGTCAGAGCATACTCTTCCTCTCCTGATCAGAAGATAACTTTCACTCCGACAAAAAAAGGAACTTTCAGATTTGCATGTTCGATGGGGATGGGTATTGGTACAATAGTTGTTGACTAAAAAATATAGTTCAACGCCTAGAAGTTAGTTTCATAAATTATATAAAGGTCCTTTCTTCCCATCTGAAATGAGTAGAGTAGTACACTTTGATTTTCAGGCAAGTGATGTCGAAAGAGCAAAGAAATTCTATGAAAAAGTTTTCGGCTGGAAATTTAAGCAGGTTATGAAGAAAGAGGAAAGCGGCATGATGGATTATTGGCTTATTGAAACTGGTAAGGGGATGGGTATTGATGGTGGGATGTTCAGAAGACCAGACGAGAATGAAGACAAATTTTATCGCTTCAATTGTACCATTGATGTTAAAGACATTGATAAGGCCATAGAAGCCATCAAGAAAAATGGCGGGTCTATAGAAATGGAAAAAAATGAGCTTCCAAATGTGGGTTGGTTTGCCAGCGTGAAAGATAGTGAAGGCAATCAGTTTAATTTAATGCAAGCAACCGAGCCTATGCCAAAATAGAAACTACTTCTTAATATGAGTAAAATAATCATATCAGAATTCATGACTCTGGATGGAGTCGTTGAAGACCCTGGAGGAGCAGAAAAATTCAAATACGGCGGCTGGAGTTTCCAATTTTGGGATGAAGACATAGCAAAGTTCAAATTTGACGAGCTCTTTGCCGGCAGTTCTCTCTTGCTTGGTAGAATAACCTATGAAGGCTTTGCAAAGGCATGGCCAACCATGAAAGACACTGGAGAATTCGGAGAAATGATGAATAATCTTCCAAAATTCGTTGTTTCTACAACTCTTGATAGAGCCGACTGGAAAAATTCAACCATAATCAAAAATAATATTATAAAAGAGATATCCAAGCTGAAAGAAAAACCTGGCAAAGACATTTTAGTATTTGGTAGTGCAAATCTTGCACAAACTCTTATGCAGCACAATCTTATTGATGAATACAATCTATTGGTCTACCCTATTGTTCTTGGAACAGGAAAAAAACTCTTTAAAGAAGGAATCGATAAAACTGTTCTGAAGCTTGTTAAAACGGAATCTTTCAAATCAGGAGTTGTTCTACTCAAGTATCAATCGATAAAAAAATAAATGGCAAAAGCAAAGAATATAGATGAGTATATAGCCGCATCTCCAAAGCAAGTGCAAGGCAAACTTAAAGAAATCAGACAACTAATCAGAAAAGCTGCTCCAAATGCTGAAGAAGTGATAAGCTATCAAATGCCCGCATTTGAACTTCATGGAATTATCCTTTGGTTTGCAGGTTCTAAGGATCATTGCTCGATTTATACGCGCCCTATGTTTTTAGAGAATTTTAAAGAGGAAATAAAGCCCTACAGAACTTCAAAATCAACATTAAAGTTTCCCCTTGACAAAAAACTCCCAGCGACACTTATAAAGAACTTGGTAAAAGCTGTGATAAAGAATAATAAAGCGAAGAACTGAATTGTCCGACTAACTTATCTTGTCATCCCTATAAAGTTACATAAAGCAACCTTTATAAATAAGAAATGTTGTCTTAATTTCAGGGTTAAAAGCCATGTTCTTAAACCTCAAAAAACAAAACTCAAGATGGCAAAACATAAGAAAATAACCTTTGTAATTCCAGCTTTAAACGAGGAAAAGGCAATAGCTAGAGTAATAAAAGAGATACCTATGAAAGAATTGAAAAAAATAGGTTATGACAGTGAAATAATGGTTGTTGACAATGGCTCAACTGATAAAACACATTATATAGCAAAAAAATCAGGAGCTAACGTTATTGTCCAACCAATGAGGGGATATGGTAACGCATACAAAGCGGGCTTTGCAAACGCAAAAGGAGATATTATAGTAACAGGTGATGCTGATTTAACCTATCCATTCAAAGATGTTCCAGCATTTATAGAATTGATGGAATCAAGGGACCTTGATTTCATAACCACTGATAGATTAACAAATCTTGACACGAAAAAAAGACCAAGAGTCATGAGTAGAACCCATAGACTTGGAAATTGGGCACTTACTTTAATAGTTAATATTATATATAGAGTAAAGATAAAAGATTCCCAATCTGGAATGTGGATTTTCAAGAGAAAAATCTGGCCAAAATTAAATGTGAAGTCAAGCGGAATGCCTTTCTCTCAAGAGTTAAAGATAGAAGCCTATAAAAGAGGGTTTCGTTGTATGGAAATACCTATAGAATATAGGACAAGAGCTGGAGCAGTGAAACTAAATACCTTTAGAGATGGAATTGGTAATACTTGGCAACTAATTAAAAAACGTTTTACATACTAATATGAAGATACTTATTGTAACGCACTATTTCTTACCACATGTAGGAGGAATAGAGATGGTTGCTTACAACCAAGCAAAGAAGCTTATAAAAAGAGGTCATGAAGTGACTATTGTCAGCAGTAAGATAGGTCCAGAGTCAGAAAGAGAACTAATTGAAGGCATAAAAATAATAAGAGTTAAAGCTTGGAATTGGTTTGAGAGGAAGTGGGGAGTTCCATACCCTATATTCTCATTAAAAATTTTTAAGGTTATAAAAAATGAAGTAGAAAAGGCAGATATAGTTCACGTTCATGACATATGGTACTTATCTTCATTTGTTGCGGCAATCTATTCAAGAAAAGAAAAACCATTAATCTTAATGCAACATGTAGGTCTGGTAGAAACAAAAAAGAAAATTGTAAACATAATTCAAAAAATAGTTTACCCGACATATGGTACTTATGTGCTAAATACTAGCAAAAAAGCGATAGTCTGTAATCCTGAAGCAGGAAAGATACTAAAAAATAAAAGCAAAGCAGTATTTATTAAGAATGCCGTTGACATAAAACTTTTTAAGCCAAATAACAATAAAAAAAGTTTGAGAATAAAGTATGATTTACCTTTAGATAAAAAAATCATACTTTTCGTGGGTAGATTTGTTGAAAAAAAAGGATTCGACAAGCTCTTTGCAGCGAGAGATAAAGACTATTTCATACTTTTTGTGGGTAATGGGATAATACCTCAAGATATGAAAAAAAATAAGGATGTAAGATTCATAAAAGATATGCCCCAGAGTAAACTAAAAGAGATATATCAACTAAGCGACATCTTCTGCTTACCTTCCAATAATGAAGGCTTTCCTCTAACAATACTAGAAGCAATGGCTTCTGGTCTACCAGTAATAGCTGGTAAAAATAAAGGTTACGAAGAATATATAGAAAGAGGCGATGTAAAACTAATTAATCCAACAAAGGAAGAAATAAAGAGGGCGATAGTAGAAATTATAAACAATCCGAGACTCATTAATAAAATGAGTAAATATTCAAGAAATAAAGCGATTAAGGATTTTAGCTGGGAGAATAATAACAAGCAACTACTAAAGGTCTACAAAGAAGTCTTAAATGCAAATAAACAATAAAAACCTGTTAGCGGTAATTCTCTCATTTCTTGTAATCGTAGATTTATTAGTTGGATTTAACCTAAACTTCCTATATATCAGAGCAATTCTCTCTTTTCTTTTCATCATTTTAGTTCCAGGACTACTAATTATGTTATGTTTTAAAATTCGAAACATTGGATTTTGGGAATATCTTGTTTATGCTATAGGTCTAAGTATTTCATTCATAATGTTTGCTGGCTTGGCAGTAAACTGGATATTGCCATGGTTACATATAACTGATAAACCACTATCTCTATGGCCAATTCTCTTGAGCTTTAACTTATTCCTGTTAATTCTGGCTCATATAGCTTATAGGAGAAATAAAGACCTACATTTAGAGCACAAGTTTCCAAAGTTTGACACAATCAACAATATCTTTTTCATAATACCTATGCTTTTCCCAGTTTTAGCAGTCTTAGGAGCCTTCATTCTCAACAATAACGGCCCAAACACTCTAACAATGATAATGTTAGCAGGCATCGCCACTTATACAATTGTTCTCTTTTTATTTAGAAAGAAATTAAACACTAATATGTGGCCTTGGGTAATCTTATTAATAGGACTCAGTTTAATTCTATCAGGGTGGTTAAGAGACTGGCACATCTTTGGTGTTGATAATTCTTACGAATTCTCCATCTTTAAAGCAAGTTTAAATAATAACTTTTTAGAATTAAATAGTCATTCTGATCCTTATAAAGCAATGCTTAGTTTAAGCATCTTCCCAGATACAATTTATTTTTTTACCAATATACTACCAAACACATTATTTAAAATCTTACCAATTTTATTCACTTTTATTTACCTTAATTCATTTTTGCTTTATAGACGGATATTTAAGGGTAATGTACCTTTTCTCGCATCGTTATTTCTCATATCACTAACGATGATCAGCTCTGGAATATCGATAGCGCTCAGGCAAGGGGTTGCATTTTTATTCTTCACTCTAATCCTCTTAATATTATTTACATCAGAAATTAGCATTGCATTAAGAAAAATTTTACTTTTTATATTTGGGGCTTCAATGATTGTTTCACACTATTCTACGACATACATTGCTTTAGCCATACTGATAATTGTATATCTTACGACAGTAGCGCATAGATACTACACAAATAGTAAAAATAAACTATCTATAGGTAATACCAATCAAGTCTTAAAAAAGCAGTATGTGTTAACTGGCTCGGTTATATTACTACTACTTTTATTTGGATTTATATGGTATAATCAACTCACCCCAATATCAGAAGATTTGACGAGTTTTGCTTATAAAAGTGCTTCAAACTTAGGAAATCTTTTTGCAAGTGACATTCAATCTGGCAATGGTGGAATTATACAAAATATAATAACTTTTACGAATTTTCAACAACCAACACAAGTGCTTCAAAACTACATAAATTCTACAAACACTTCTAATTTATTAGATAGCTATTCCAACGCAAACACCTTTCCAGTAAATTTACAATCACCATATGGGGGGTTAAATTTTGATAGAACTGGCCTCGATCTCATTTACTTAAAGTCATATACAGAATTCTTTTTCAGATTAGCAATACTACCTGGATTAATACTGTTCCTATTTTTTTCACAAAAATTATTAAATTTAGTTAAAGATGACATACACGAGATATTTTTGTTTAAGATACTATCAGCAGTAACAACTGTAGCAGGCATAGCCTTCCTAATAACTCCATATTTCTCACTATCTTATGGAATTGAGAGAGCTTATCAACAAGTAATACTAATATTAGCGCCCTTTGTCGTACTCGGTTTGTTATGGGTGCTTTCTTTAATTATTCGGAATATCAAAGTGAGATTGGTAATAGTTGCCGTACTCTTAGCACTTTACTTCTTAATCTTTCACGGATTTATTCTGGCCCTATCTCATAACCCAGAATCTCCAATGATGTTAACGAATTACGGAAGAGAATATAATTATTATTACTCTAGAACCGTAGACATATCTGCCTTTGAATGGCTTTCCAAATTAGAATCACCAATAAGCCTCAAGGGAGCTAGCTCTTCAGTCATGAAGCAAAGATACCTCTTAGATGCATACCCTGCAAACATTAAAATATGGAATTGCATATTCCCAGAATGCATAACAAAAAAAGATTATGTTCTATCCGCATATGTAAACAGTTTTTACAGAGTCGCTATAGTAGGAGTAAAAAGTAACTGGCTAACTATTAATTATCCTTCAGACTTTTTAAAAGAAAACAAAAATATAATATACTCTAATGGTGCCGCAGAGATATTCAAATGAAATTAGCATATATCGCAGAAATAAATAGTAAGGAGAAAAACGCTCCACAAACGCATATTATCGAAATTGCAAGAAATCTAAAAGAATTTAGTAATGAAGTAAGAATTATAATTCCGAACAATGGTAAAATCAACTATAAAAAAGATAACATGAAAATAACTTATATTGGGTTGAGATATTTACCTTTAAGCATAAACTATCTACTATTTAACTTTTTATTAGCAATTTATCTTTTATTTTTGATAGTTTCCAAAAAAATTAATGCAATTTATACTAGACAGGGCTCGATAAATTTAATACCTCCATTTTATTCAAGGATATTTCGACTACCTTACTTTACTGAGATAAATGGAAATCTTGAAGAAGAGATGATTGAATTAAAAAGACCGAATATACTAATAAAGATAAGTAATTTTGTAGAGTATTACTCTTACATAACTGCAAAGAAAATATTTACAGTTACTCCAAATCTAAAGAAGTATATAGTAAAAAAGTATAATCTTAACGCTAATAAAATATTTATCATAGAAAATGGTGTTAATCCAGAATCTTTTAGACCCCTAAATAAAGAGTGGTGCAAAAATAAATTAAGTTTGGATACTCACATTAATTATTTATGTTATGTTGGTAACTTCGCACCATGGCAGGGATTAGAAACTTTGATTAAATCATTCAAAAAAGTAGGTACGGGATTTAATAATACTAAATTATTATTAGTAGGTGATGGAAAACTAAGAAATGCTCTCTTAAATATCGTAAACAATTTAAGATTACAAGATAGAATCATCTTTGTGGGAGAAGTAGACCACAAATTAATTCCAATTTATATTGGCGCAAGCGACATTTGTATTGCTCCATTTACGAAAAAAAGAAACGAACGAATGGGCAGTTCAGCATTCAAAATGTATGAATATGCTTCATGTGGAAGACCAATTATAACAACCCACCCAGATTTTGTAAGCAAGAACAAATGCGGACTATGCGCTAAAGCAGATGACACAACAGATATTGCTAAAAAAATTATTTTTTTAATAAGAAACGTAAAGCTACAAAAAGAACTAGGAAGAAGAGGTCGAATGGCAATAGTAGAAGGTTACTCTTGGAAAAGAGTCGCAGGAAGATTAAACAAAATAATTAAAGCAACTTAAAATATGAGAAATATACTTAAGAAACTTAATAAAATAAAACCCATTAGAAAGCTGTATTTGATTATTCCTACAAGATTGTATCTTATGTTGGCATATCAAATGATTACTGGAAAAAAACTGAGAATAAATCCTCCACAAACTCTTAATGAAAAGATTCAATGGAAAAAAATTTACGATAGAAACCTAATTTACACATTATGTGCTGATAAGTATGCAGTAAGAAAATACATAGAAAATAAAATAGGTAAGAAATATCTTATACCTCTACTATATCACACAAAAATGGCAAAGAGCATCAATTTAAGTAATATCAAACCACCTTTTATTATAAAACCCAACAACGCAAGTGGTCAAATCATCATAATAAAAAATAAGAAAGAGATTGTAAAGAAAGACATCATAAATAAATGCGAAGAATGGTTAAATTCAAATTTCTATTTTGATACACGAGAATGGCAATATAAGAAGATAATCCCCGAGATTCTTATTGAAAGGTTATTGTTAACAAAGGAAGGTAATATTCCTAACGATTATAAATTTCATTGCTTTAATGGAATTGTCGAATTTATCCAAGTTGACACTGACAGATTCACAGATCATAAGAGAGGTATGTTTGATTTAAATTGGAAATCGAAACCATTCACATGGGCCCCTAGAAAAAACAATTTACCAAAATATAAGATAATCAAGATTGCAAGAAAACCTAAAAATCTAAGAAAGATGATAAAAATTGCTGAGATATTATCTAAAGATTTTGATTATGTTCGGGTTGATCTTTATTCTGCAAATAATAGAATCTACTTTGGTGAATTATCGTTCACTCCTGCCTCGGGGTTTGAATCTTTCTTTCCAGATAAATATGATTTATTTTATGGTAAAAAGCTTAGATTGAGTGTTGTGAAAAAATGATTAAAACCATGGGGGGCTTGCGGCTTAAAAATCGAACGTTAAGACAACCATTAATCACAATTATTACCGTTATTAAAAATAACAAAAAGACAATAGACAGAACAATAAATAGTGTTATAAAACAGACATACTCAAATTTTGAGTACATTATTATAGATGGAGGATCTACTGACGGAACCTTAGAAATAATAAAGAAGTATGATAAGTTTATAGATTATTGGGTTAGTGAGTCAGATAAGGGAATTTTTGATGCTATGAATAAAGGAGTTTTGCTAGCGCGAGGAAAGTACGTTCAATTTCTTAACTCTGATGATTATTTGATTTCAAGGAAATCACTGGGGAATATCGTTCAATACTTTAAAGGTAAATTAGATATTTTATCATTTGAGCTTGTCAAAGAAATGAATGGAAGGGTATTATCAATTTCTCCCAAACACAAAATTGGTCTCTCCGATTTAAGAAAAGGAGGAACACTGCCACATCCATCTACTTTTATGAAAACAAAACTTATTAAAGAATTAGGATTGTTTGACGTAAGCTATAAAATAGCTGGAGATAATGATTTATTTTACAGGGCATCTCTAAAGAAAGATATCAAAATATTACAAGTTAATAAGATAATAGTGATATTCCATCTCGGAGGTATTAGTTCTAACGCATTTGCTAAATTTATTGAGGTAACTAGAGCGTTAAATAAAAACTTTGGTAAGCTGCCTGCTTTAAGGTATTTTTTTATTGACCTGCCGAAGGTAGTAGCCGAAGAAATACTAGATATGTGCGGTTTATTAAAATATGTAAAGAGAATTAAAGAAAATCTTCAAACTAACTCACTTTCGCCTTTCTTGCTCTCTGGATGACTCATCGCCTTATCAACGGTTTCTTCATCCCAGCCATTCTTGATCAGCATACGCTTAAGATGATGATCTTCATGACCCATCTCTCTTCCCTTTTTTATCCAGTCTATAAGATGGACCGGTGCATGTTTTTTTCTTATCAAGAAATAGATAATTGCAATGAATAAGACTGTAATTCCCACTATAAGAGCAGTTATAGCTAATACCCAATTTGATATGTTGACAGTTACAGGATTAGACAATTGGCCATTTTCTTCAGAACTACTGTTAACTGTTAAGCTGATGTTTTCAGCAGATCCACCACCATTAATATTGTCGTTTCCAATATCAGCGTTATCATTTGTAGGTATGAAATTAGTATTACTTTCATTTGAACTTGTTGTGGTAGTTATTCCACCACCTCCTCCGCCTGAAGAGCCAGAGCTCTCTGAATTAGAGTTTGAGTTTTGATTATTATTATTCTGAGATATGTTACTCACATTGACAGTTTCATAATGCTTAACATCATATTGCTGTAATGCACCCATATTAACACTTCCACCACTTATACTATAAGTTGTTCCAGTCCTTAAATCCTCAAGGGCATTGAAGTTACCTATTAACGCACCAGAAAGACCAATAGTAACACTAACATTGCTCGTACTATTGCTAATTACAGTTATATCGACCTGTCCAGTACTATTCTTGCTGGCAACAACAAATATATTACCATTGTTAGATGATGAGCTAACTACTATGTCTCTAGCAGAATGATAATGTGCAAAGTCAGAGGTCACATTATAAGGAGGATAATATGCATTATCTAACTGCGGCTCAGAGACCATGCTCCAAAGCTGAGGATATTCTGGGTAATATTGCGTGTTTGAGTATTTATACTGCTCCGACCACTGATAAAGGAGCATCGACACATTCGATGGGTAATTGTCTAACATATTAGTATACCCTAAAGCAATATTTGAGCCATACTGACTTATATTTGAAGAAACATTTTTTATAAATGAACTATAAGTATTCCATTCGCTTAATATTATTCTGCTACAATTTGCATTATACTGATGGCAAGAAGTTAACGCCTGGTTTAGATCGGAACTTAATGTAATATAAACTGTATCAGCGTATTCGTGGAAAGATATAAAATCAATTTCATTTGAAAAGTTAGATAAGAATCTATTCACAAAAGCTCTTCCAATCCAAGAAGTAGCTGGTCCTCCAACTTCTATATTTGGGTATTCCAATTTTACTGCCTTATATGTTGAGTTATAAAACGTGTTGTAATATACTGATTTTGTAGGATCATCCGTTGGAAGATTACCAAGCCAGAAACTAAGATCTGGTTCATTCCAGACTTCAACATCGATGTCTGAAGCATAAGTGCCATTTACAGTCAATCTATTTAAATAATCTGCCACTATATTCTGCCAGATTGTGTAATTCGATGGAGGGCAGAACTTTAAATTACTGCAGTACCCACTAGAATTATCAGCAAGCCAAGTAGGCATATAATCTAAAATAAGTAAAACGCGAATTTTATTCTGATGTGCCCAGTCTAATTGTGAAACT
>CAYWEK010000026.1:0-10834 GCA_964457475.1 Candidatus Woesearchaeota archaeon | reverse complement strand
AATAATGGGATGAGATATAGTGAAATTTCCAGAGTGCTTAATAGAGATCAGAGAACTATATGGGTCGCATATCACAACGCAATAAGCAAAATATCGAAGAGTATAATTATTACAGAATCAAAGATGTCTATACCAATAAATGCACTAAGTAACAATAAACTAACACTTTTGGAATCAATAATAATTTATTGTAAAGAAAATAATGGGATGAGATATAGTGAAATTTCCAGAGTGCTTAATAGAGATCAGAGAAACATTAGAAGCACCTACTTAAAAGCAATGAAAAAACATCAGGGAAATGTTTAAAAACAGACATATAGTAGATATAAAAGGAGTAAAAAGAGTATATGAAAGTAAGCAAGTCAGTGTATTATCTTCTGATTCTCAGTATATTAAGTATCATGGTGGTAAGCTCATTCGCTTCTTCTCTTAATCCAATAACTGGAAAACTTACAAGCCGCCCTGTTGTGGTTAACGTAACTATCGCAGTTCCAAAAATTACTTACATCTCTACAATATCTGCACAAACTCCAAGTGAGAGCGGCAGTATATCAGTTACACTTAATGTTACGGCAAACGATAACGCTGGAACCGCTTATATTGCTAATGTCACTGCTAACTTTACCTCTGGAGCAACAACAAGACAGAATAGTTCGTGTTTAGATGCACAAAATATTGATGCGAACAATGCAAACTTTTCTTGCACGATAGTATTATGGTGGTTTGATCCTTCTGGAACATATAATATTGGTGTAGCTCTTAACGATACTGCTGGAAATAATGCAACAAATACAAGCACCACATTTACATATAATCAGTTATCGGCGTTCACTCTAGCTCCTTCTGCTCTTGCATGGAATGTATTGACTCCTGGCGCGCTGAATCAAACTCCTACAAATACACCTGTTCTTTTGAATAACACCGGGAATAAACCTATTACTTCAGGGAATATTCAGATAAATGCGACAAATCTTAGAGGAGAAACAAATCCAAATGTAGCTATCTGGGCAAATAATTTTAGTGTTGGAACATCAACCGGTTCCAAGGTTGAATGTGGTGGAACAGGATCGACAAATATGAATTGGACTGCGTATGCAGCAATTGCAGGAGCAACTCTTCCAATAGGAAACTATACTGTAAACGATGGCGTTACTGGAGCATTGAAGCTATATCCATGTATAAAATTAGTTGGGTCTGAGTTGACATCACAGGCATATTCGACTGCGAATGAAAGCGCATGGACCATAAAGATTATATAATGATAAAACAAATTAATTCTATGAAAAAAGAGAGAAGGTTAGGGCTAGTGTTTTTAACATTACTGGTTTCACTTAGCTTGGTCCAAACCGTTTCAGCACTGGGAGTAGCCTTTCCCTACTGGAACACCTTCCCGCTTTATGCAACTCCTGGTGAAGTGAAAAATATACAATTTGAACTTCAAAATTTACTTGGAAATGATAGTGTTACTTTTGTAGCTAAAATAACTAATGGTTCAGATATAGCCAAAATAACAGATACTAATAGTCAATATGTAGTTCCAGCAGGAAGTAAGGATGTTTTTGTAAATGTACAAATAACAGTCCCACAAAATGCACAACCTGGATCCCAATATAATGTTGGGCTTTCGTTTAATACTGTAACTTCTGGAGCAGGAGGACAGGTTGAATTTGGAAGTGCTTATGACGACTCATTCAATGTTATAGTGCAACAAAATCAAGCCTCAAATACAGCTGCTAATTCTACTTGGACGAATAATAATATGAATTATCTGATTATTGGAATATTTGTTATTTTAGTCCTAATTGTAGTATTTTTACTGGTAAAAAGGAAACGCAGACAATAATTTAAATACAGCAGGGACGTTCGATTGATATGAAAAGATTATCATATTATCTTTTTGGATTATTTTTAATCGTATGTTTATCTAATTTCTCTTTAGCTTCCGCCTACACCAACAATTCCATCACAGGAAAAGCAGTGGCGCAACAAACTTCTCTTTTGGTACAGGTAATGGTTCCTCCACCACTAATAAGTTTAACAAGCCCTATAAATGGCACATATTTAAAATACAATGATATTTTAGTCAACTACTCTGCTAAAAACCAGTTTTCAGTCTGGTATAATATTGACAACTCTGCAAATATCAGCCTAGATTCACCCACATACCTAAATCTATCAGAAGGAAAACATAAATTGTTTATTTTTGCTAACAATACTGACGGCATTATAGCCTTCACAAATGTCACATTTTACCTCAATGATACTTTGTTAACATTAAAATATGATAACTTTAGCACCTATCCAGAATCAATTGATTTCTACTCATATACGTACGAGTCAATGCAGAATCTTACAAATGTAACATTGGACAATGTAAATTATGGCGAGATAAAATTTAACAATCCAATAAATCTTACAGAATACACAAATACAACAAATGATGTTATAGATCTAAACAGGAATATCTTGATAGGTCTAAATATAATAAAATTAAATTCTAGTGCGCTTCCTAATTTCAATACTCCAGCAACTTTAAAATTTTATAATGTGGAATTTACTAATCCAACTATACTTATGGATGGATCCCCATGTCCTCCTTCAGTATGTACAGAACAAAATTTTTCTAATAATATATTTACATTTAACGTTGCCCATTTTAGTGCATACTCCTTAGCAGAATCTACCCAAACAGTTACTTCACAACAAAGTAACGGTGGTGGCAGAGGAGGTGAAATCACGACAAAAAATAATGCTTTGATCTCAGTAGATCCTGTAGAGGAATCGATATCTCTAAAACCTGGGCAGGTGAAGTCGACTTATCTT
The DNA here is from genome assembly GCA_964457475.1 of Candidatus Woesearchaeota archaeon. Lineage (GTDB taxonomy): Archaea > Nanobdellota > Nanobdellia > Pacearchaeales > GW2011-AR1 > VGKP01. The sequence goes on along the minus strand of CAYWEK010000026.1, from coordinate 8,011 downwards.
AATATAACAAATAAAGACAGAATTAACCTTAATTTGAGTATAGAATCATCTTATAATCTCTTTAATTTTATTAAGTTCAGTGAAGATGCCATCTTTCTTTCACCAGGAGAATCTAAATTAGTAGGTATTGAATTTATAGCCACTGAAAATACGCCTCCAAATCTTTATGTTGGAAGTATAAAAGTAATTTCATCTTCTGGTTTTGTAATAAACATACCTACTGCGATAGACGCCAATGCTCTAAATGCACTTTTCGATCTGAAATTAAATATATTGAACCAAAACTTAGTAGTAAGTCCTGGTGATGACATAAGTGGTGCCGTAACTTTATCCAATTTAGGAGAAACAGGAAGAATCGATGCACTACTCAAGTATTCTGTAGAAGATGAAAACGGGAATATTATTGCTTCAGCTGAAGAAACTGCCGCAGTCGAAACACAAGCCAGTTTTGTCAAGACAATAAGTCTACCAAGTAATATAAAAGAAGGTAAATATCTAATGACTGTTGAAGCAGATTATAACAATAATGTTGCCAGAGCGAGCGAATGGTTTGATGTTCAGCAACAGCAAGATACAACAAATACTTTATTATACGTACTGATTTCTTTAGTCGTTCTATTAATTCTAGGTCTAGTGGTCAATATAATGATAACATATAGAAAACTTGGTCCAAGTAGAATAAACGAAAAAACACTTACAGAAAGAGGATATTTCAAAAAATGAATAATAATATACTAAAATTTAAAAACAATGATAACTATAAAAAAAGGAAGATAAGAGGGAAAAATGCAATTTGATATTTTAAGTTGGGCCAGAGTAATTACAATACTAATTGGTTTAATTGGGCTTCTAATAGGCATCCTAGTAGCCAGAAAGTGCTCAGGTCTGCTAAGATACGCAGTAATTTCAGCTATAGTTGCATCTGTCCTTATAATCATTAAAAAATTAATAGTTCTTGCAGGACCAAGCTACCTGCAAAATGCTCTAGCATTTGGAGCATGGAGCGACTTAATTATCTCAATAACATACCTCATATCGGCAGTATTCATGCTACGGATAGTGGTTACAATCAGTAAAAAGCCTCAAAAAGAGGCAAGAATTGATACAAAAATAGCTAAAAAATAAAAAAGTTTACTTATTACTTCAATCCGCCCATTCTGCAAACAGTTGTACCGCAATTAGGGCATTTTCCCTTCGCGATCTTTGTTCCCTTTGAAGTCAAAGACTCCTTAGGATCCTTTATATCAACCATTTTCTTGCACTTCACACAATATCCCTGTACCATTTTACCTCCTGATTATATTTAATTGCTAATTATATAACATTATAATAAAAATAAGGACTTATAAACCTTAGGATGGCCGTCCGTCCCCTAATGAGTAGTAAAAATAAAGGAAAAAGCCTAAAAGCCACAAGCACACCATATTTATATGCTAAAAGAAGCTTTCCGAAGACAGTTCATGCAATTAAAGTTTGAAGAAGTTAGTGGAAGAAAGACCTTAAAGCCGGCATGGTATTTGGCAATTGAATTTGACTATAAATCACGTCCCGTACCAAATGCAGAGAAAGTAAGAAGAGAAAATGAGAGCTGGCTTGTTCAACTGACTAATGAGATATGGGAAGGACTACCCTCTCAAAGCAGATTTATTTCAGGAGCAGTGGGAGCATCTATTCTTACAGGTAAAGATTATAGTGATACCAATACCGACGTTGCCTTTCTTCACCAAAAAGAGGTATTATCTGCTCACGTTAAAGCTGCGGAAAAACACAATTTTTATCTAATGGAAAGAGTAAGTGGTAAATTAAGCAAAAACAGCCCATTTAAACTACATTTCTTCCATCCGACAAGTATTGAGAAATTAGGGAGAAATCTTGAATTGACTAGAATTGACCCAGAAGCCGGAATTATCTGTCAAGAATTTAATCAGAGGAATCACATAAAAATATATTTGCACAATCAAAAGGATAATTCTCTTGTTTGCACTGAAGATAAACCTCCAATTTATTACCCATTAGAATATTTTAGAGGCGTTCAAACAATAATCAGCGACACTCCTGTATATGTAATAGACCCAAGGTATACGTATTTGAAACTTAACGATATTATGATGAGAAAAGAAAAAAACTATCAAAAACACGAGTCCAAACTTAGAAGGATTAAAGATTTTCTCTGGAAAAACAGGACGCAATTCCCAATGACTGAGTTAAATTAAGCGCACGCCAGGAATCGAACCTGGACAAATTCGGGCTGCAGCCGAACGCAGTACCATTGTGCCACGTGCGCATACCTATGCAAAAACATACAGAATGTCCCTGCACAGACACTAGAAACTAATAAATAGCTTATTTAAACATTTAGCCCATTCTAACTACGCTCCCGACAGGATTTGAACCTGCGACCCTCAGATTAGAAGTCTGATGCTCTATCCAGGCTGAGCTACGGGAGCTTAAGGATGAGACAAATAGTAGTTATTTAAAAGTTATCGTTGTCCTTAGGCGAACCGCTAAGATCAAGTTTTATTACCTTCTTTTTGAATGGAACATCTTCGTGACCAGAGTTTCTTAAATTTAATCTGTCATGATACTTGTTAAGATAATCAAATATGAAAGCCGAAACAAGGATGAATAAAAATGCATAAACACCAAATATTAAGATATCTTGGTTACCAGAAGGTACTCCATCATTCTGCGCACCAGTTGAATTAAAGCCAATAAATCCAACTATTTTTCCAAAACTTAAAATTTCAATTACTGTAAGTGCCGAGGCAAGCAGTAAAAGTATAGCCAAAAAAATCATAACCTTTCTCTTTTTCATAATTATAAAAGGTATTTTATTCTTATAAATCTTGCTTTCTCGCAAGTTATTTAAACAAGATTTCCTATGTCAAAATATGCAAAGGATAAATCTTGCTTTTCTTGGAACAGGAAATGCAATCCCTACTGAAATGAGAAACCATACAGGCATTTTATTAGGTTTCAAGAATGAAAATATACTTTTTGACTGCGGAGAAGGGATGCAAAGACAATTCAGACTTCTTGAAATTTCCCCAGCAAAACTAACAAGAATATTTATCACACATTGGCATGGAGATCATATTTTAGGTTTACCAGGACTCTTTCAAACCCTCGCTATGTCAAATTATACAAGAAAGCTGAAAATATATGGACCGAGAGGCACAAATCATTTTATTTCGATTATTAAGGAATTATTAATGCACATAAATATAGAGTTAGAAATAAATGAAGTTGATGAGGGAACCGTTCTAGATGAAGATGAGTTCAAAATAGAAGCCAAGAGAATGGACCACGGAACTCCCTCTCTTGCGTATTCTTTCATAGTCAAAGATAAGTTAAGATTGAATAAAGAAAAAATTAAAAAGCTAGGACTACCAAATCTCCCTATTTTGAAAAATCTACAGGATGGTAAAGATATAATCTTTAATAAAAAAAAGATAAAGGCATCTAGCGTTACCTATAGAGAATTAGGCAGAAAAATTACAATAATTCTTGATACAAAGATGAATGAGAAAGCAATAGAGCTTGCCAAGAATTCTGATCTTGTTATAACGGAATCAACATTTTCAGAAGAAGAGGCTGAAAAAGCGAAAGAATATATGCATTTAACAGCCAAAGATGCCGCCACCATAGCAAAGAAATCAAAATCAAAGGCACTTATTATAACTCATATATCCCAAAGATACGAGCATAATCTTTCAGCTATTGAAAAAGAAGCAAGAAAGACTTTCAAAAACACAAAAATAGCAAGAGATCTTGATATTTTAGAACTTTAAGAATAATTATTGCTTTAAGCTTGTCGAAGCTGGAGAGATATAGATTATGGTATCTCCTCTCAAGAATGTAAGACCTATGTTTTTCTTGACTTGTCCGCTCTCCATTTCTTTCGCATTGTCAAGCACAACATTAATATGAATATCGAAAGCAACAAGAGTTCCAACAAACTGTTTCTCACCCTTAAGCTGTACCAAAACTTCTTTTCCCTTAGATGCATTCAAAAGATCAAGAGGTCTTTCAATTCCATTCGCCATAATCCCTTTCAATTCTCAGCATATTTAAATGTATCGCCCCAAAAACTATTACTTCAAAGAAATAAAAATAAAACAAGTTAAATTTAAAAAATTTCGAACAAAAATGTTTATAAAGCACAATTCTGAAGCTAATACATGAACAAAGGAAGAAAAATATCTGGTGGAAAGTACCATTCAAATAGAAAGAAAAGGCTATATGAACGTCAAGGACAAGGAATACATATCCTTCTTGGTGAAACGAAAAGGAAAAATTTAAGATTGCACGGTGGAAATACAAAAACATTCCTTTTGAGAGAAAATATTGCGAATATTTCAGTAAATGGCAAAGCGAAGAAAGCTGAAATAAAAAATGTCGTTGAAACTCCACAAAACAGATTCTTTGCGAGACAAAACAGACTCATGAAGGGAGCGATAATTGATACTTCTTTAGGAAAGGCAAGGATAACAAATCGCCCCTCACAAGAAGGCTGTATTAATGCTGTTTTAGTAGAAAACAAGTAGATATCTATCTTCTTTGAGGAACAAATTGATTTAACCTAGCCATTGGATGCGATTGGCATCTAAAAATTCCATTCACATTTGTTAGCATAAAATGATATTTAATTCCGCCGTGATCATAAACAATTCGAGGATTATTCTCATCATCTCTTTCTACTTGACAAATAGTCTTATCTTTAATTCTTACTTCATATTTTTGCGTACATACGGGCGTCAGATAATATTTATAAGTTTCAGATAAGGTTCTAACAAGAACAATAGGAAACTTCCCCTCAAGATGGCTAGACCTGCTATCGATCACGATATTTGCAGGCATATCCTCTAAAACTTCACGTAAATTAACTTCTTCAAGTTCTGGTCTCAAAACAATGGGATTTTCCATAAAAATCAATAATGATCATACTTTTAAACATTTGTTTTTGTTACTTCTTTAAAGTAACTTAAATTCTTAAACTCTCGACGGGTTTTAGAGAGTAGTAGAAAGCTTTATATACTCGTCTCGCAGTAAGATTTTTAAACCTTTCCATAAAAATCCTCTATTTACAAAATGACCTACGTAAAAAGATGCCCTGAATGTGGTTCTGTGAATCTTACCTATGATGACCAGAAGGGCGAAATAATTTGCAATGAATGCGGACTTATCGTAGAGGAAAAAATGGTTGATACTGGTCAGGATGTCGGTGGCCAGTTTGATAAATCTGACAAAAAAGGCAGAGGAGGAGCTCCAATGTCCTTGCAAAAGTTCGATAAAGGTCTTACAACCAATGTAGGAGAAATTTCTGATATTTATAGGTTAGAAGCAGGTAGTACGAGAAAATTCCTCCGCCTAAAAAAATGGCAGGAAAGAGTCTCAACCTCAATTGAAAGAAACCTGAGATTGGCAATGGCCGAACTAAGAAGGGTTGCTTCATTCCTTAACTTACCTTCTGTTGTCAGAGACGAAGCATCTCGTGTATACAATTTTGTCCTACAAAGAGGCCTAGTAAGAGGAAGATCAATGGAATCAGTCATTGCCGCCTGCATTTATGCCGCTTGCCGCTCATACAACATTCCAAGAACTCTAGATGAAATAGCATCCGCATCTGATGTTGAGAGAAAGGAAATAGGTCGTACCTACAGATTTATTGTCCGTAAGTTAAAAATAAAAGTTACTCCAAGCTCACCAAAGGATTACATTTCAAGATTTTCCTCAATTCTACACTTATCTCCAAAAGCGCAAAATGAGGCGCTTAAAATACTGAAAAAGGCAGATATTTCAGAACTAACATCTGGAAGAGGACCAGCAGGAGTGGCTGCAGCAGCATTATATGTTGCAGCATTGATGAACGATGAAAAGAAAACACAAAGAGAAGTTGCAGACGTTGCTGGAATAACCGAAGTAACAATAAGGAATAGATACAAAGAGCTCATAGACCAATTAGACTTGGAAGATAAGCTTAAGGCTAAAGTTGCTGCGGCAGAAAAGTCCTCTAAGTAATTTTTCTCTGATTAATTTAAATACCTGAAATTATTATTTGTATCATGAAAGTGCTTGTAGTTTGTAAATACCCAAAAGGCAAGGAAGAGTCAAAAGTTCTAAAACTAATTGAAAAATATTTTGAACCCGTTTATGCCTGGAGAAATAATCTTTCAAAAAAACATCTTGACAACATAGATTTTGTAATTGCAATAGGCGGAGATGGAACTGTGTTATCCGCGTCTCATTATCTTATTGACAAGCCCATCCTAGCTGTAAATTCTTCCCCAAAAACAAGCGAGGGAGCATTAACAACAATAAGAATAGACCAGTTGGAAGAAAAACTAAAGGAAATAAAATCAAAGAATTTCAGACAAGAAAATCTAGAAAGAATAGAGGTCTTGATTAATAATAAACCACTCGACTTATTGTCTTTAAATGAAGTTTTCATAGCAAATGAAAAAGCTTATCTTGTTTCAAAATATAAAATAAGGTTCAGAAATAAAATAGAAGAACAGCGCTCATCAGGCTTAATCTTCTCAACAGGTACAGGTTCAACGGCCTGGTTCAAGTCTGCAGGTGGAACCCCATTCAGCCCTCAATCAAAATTTATTGAAATGATAATAAGAGAACCTTATATCGGAAGAATATTGAAATTCTCAAATCTAAAGGAAACCATAAGAGAAAATGAAGAATTTGAAATAATTCCACTTGTTCCATCAGTCATTGCTATTGATTCAATAAGAGAATATAGAGTAAAAGGAAAAGATATAATAAAAATAAGAATTTCTAAACATCCTCTTAGAAGAATAATCTAATCAATAGCTTTTTATAATCTCTTAAAATAGAAGTTCTAGAACATTTGACTCTAATAAGCGGGGATGCCGGAGTGGTCAAACGGGCGACGTTAAGGCCGTCGTAGCTTAGTGCTTGCGCAGGTTCGAATCCTGTTCCCCGCATAAAATCCAACTAAAAACGGCTTTCAGTTTCTCAGGTGCCTTTTTCAATTTGACGTCGGAAGGTGCCGTTTTTTAGGTCAAATTAGTCCCTCGGCATATTCTCTTTATGTGTCTGGGTGACTCTTCAGGCTATTTTAACCATTTTCTAGGCTGCAGGTTTTTGCGTAAGAACTATAGGTAATCCATCTGTTCTATCTGCCTGAATTTGATCATTATTAAGAATAGTATATTCATCATTACCTATATCATTACTAGCACTAGACAATAAAGTGATAACTTTATTATTAACAACTCCTATCTGCTTGTCTGGATAAAGATAATCCAATCCTAAGAAACTTTCAGTATACATCACCTTATTATTTAACAAATAAATTCCTGATTTCTTCGCATTTATTAGGATATTAATTGTTTTTGAAGGATCATATGTTGATGCATCTAATGACGCAGAAGTTACAATAGGTATTGTATTCAAGTTTGGAGTCGGTATTGTGGTAGTCGCAGTGGACGAACTAGAAGTTGCTGAACTGCTCAAGTTTCCAGGACTATAAAGACCAGCACCAGACTGACCAGCAAGATAATTATCTCCACTAACTTGATTCATTCCATTCAATGAAGTAATAACAGCCAGATTTGCACTTGAAGGAGTCTCACCATCATGAAGTGATGTTACATCACTATATTGTAGTTGAGAAAGGCTCATCCAAGGCCCATTAGGCTCAAGAGACCACGTCCATGCATTGCTTCCAGAATCAAAAGTGAAATAAATAGTCGTCGCAGTTCCCGAGCTACCAGTATTTGGAAGTTGTAGTATAGAATTTAACGGAGCATTTGTACTGCCCGGCGTTGGCAGAGTCGTCTGAGCTGCTGGAATCGAACTGGTAGTTTGTTGAGCATTAGTATTACTTTGCTGAACATAATAATATGCATCCGCAAGTGATCCCTTCAATCTTGCTTTAAGATATAACGTCTCTGCCTTTTGGTTATTAAGTATCAGATTCTCCAGATTAACTCCAAAAGTATTATCAATTTTCAGAAGCTCATTGGCAACATTT
>CAYWEK010000025.1:0-11201 GCA_964457475.1 Candidatus Woesearchaeota archaeon | reverse complement strand
TGATGCACCAGAATCAATGTATTGGTATGATCCCATATATGTTGCGTATTGTTTAGAAGAAATAGTGTCGGATATTTTACCATGATCATTATTGTATGTTTGGTCATAAGTACTCAATGTCTGGAAATAAGGTCCTTGATAGTTGTTTGTGTAATAATTTGCGCTATTACTTGCGCCAGCCGAAGTACTGCTTACAGTTGGAGAATATGTATAGCTTGGATAAGTTATCTGCATACTCGGAGCACTATAACTATAACTTTGACCATAGTTTCCGTAATAGTCTCCATAATAAGAAGCTGATCCGAATGTAATACTTACTGAAAGAAATAACAAGGCAAAAATACCAAGCATAACGCTTTTATCCATAAGGAGTTGATGGTTGCGTATTATTTAAGCATTATTGTAATTTTTCAACACCAATAGATTGAATATGATATACTTGAACTATAATCTCAACTTTTCGAAAGCCACAAATATAGATACTTTTTAAAACAACCGGAATTTCGTATTTTTAAGCTCCTGTAGCTCAGCCCGGATAGAGTAACGGGGTCCTAACCCGAAGGTCGCAGGTTCAAATCCTGTCAGGAGCGTATATCAAAAGTGATACAAATGTATAGATATTTCTAAAATGGTATCTGAAGGATATTCAATTAATGCAATAAAGAAAGAAATTGATAAATGTGAGGTACTATGTGCAAATTGCCAAAGAAAGTTGCATTATAAAAATAGTAATCTTTAAAACCTTATCATAAATATCTATATCAATGCGCGATTAGTTAAATGGCAGAATAGCTGGTTTCCATGAGTGCTTTTATAAGTCAACTTGAAAATACCAGCGGACACGGGTTCGATTCCCGTATCGCGCATTTAACTAATGAGTAAATTTAAAAGCACCTTAAATATAGCTTATTTATAATGGAAAATAACGTAAACAACCATCCAGAAAATCATAATCATCCGCAGCATCAGCATAATACCTCCCCCAATCCAGAGTATCAGAAGAGCTGGTACGACAGGAATTACAAGCTATTATTGATTATCCCAGCAGTATTGGTTATTTTTTCACTTATTTATCTTGTTAATTTTTACAATCATAATAATGATCTAGTTTACAAGGATGTTTCATTGACTGGCGGAACTACAGTAACAGTATTTGATAAAAATGTAAATCCAATAACTTTGAAGTCTGCATTAATCTCTCAGTTCCCAGATATAATGACTCGAGGTATATCAGACATAAGAACGGGATCTCAGCAAGGCGTTCTAATTGAAACAACTGCTAATTCTGATATGATAAAATCTGCTCTGGAAAAATATCTTGGATATAATTTAACAAGCGATAACTCATCAATCGAGTTTTCAGGATCAACTCTTTCTTCAGGATTTTATCAGCAATTGAGAATAGCTCTTCTTATTTCTTTCATGTTAATGGCTATTGTTGTTTTTTTGATATTCAGGAAACCAATAAGAAGTCTTTCAATAATTCTTGCGGGATTGTTTGATATTATGATGACCATCGTAGTTATGGATATGTTTCGCGTACAATTATCAACGGCAGGAATTGTCGCTCTTCTTATGCTTATAGGCTATTCAATTGACGTAGATATTCTTCTTACCACTAGAGTTTTCAGAGATAGGGAAGGAACTTTGAACCATAGGATTTTCAGCGGATTCAAGACTGGAATAACCATGACTCTTACTGCAATGGCTGCGGCGGCAGTCTCTCTCATATTTACATATTCACTTTCTCCGGTTCTGGCTCAGATGTTCACAATTATTCTTGTAGGACTTGGTTTTGACATCCTAAACTGCTGGATCTTGAATGCATCTATATTAAAATGGTACATGGAGATTAAGAAACTATCATGAAGTTAAAGTTAAATTTTGGATGGAGAATATGGCTTTTGATAATAGTTCTGGCTTTGTCAATATTGGCCATAAAGCCGAATTTCTTTGAGACTGGGGCCATTGTAAAATCAGTAGCTCCAAATTCTTCAGCCGCAAATCAAGGAATGGTTGTAGGAGAGGTTATTAATTCAGTCAATGGACAGACAATCCTAAATGCACAGGATTATGCAAATGTGCTTAATTCCCTTTTTGTTGGAAATGCAACAGAACGATTAGACATCAAAACAAACAAGAATGATTATATTTTCCTGGCAAATCAGCCGCCAGATATATCAATAGATAATATACCAAAAACAGCTATTCAGACAGGTCTTGATCTACAAGGAGGAGCAAGGGCTCTTGTTCAGCCTAATGTTACAATTACTGACAGCCAGTTGAATGATTTAATTCAGGTTACGACAAATAGACTGAATGTTTTTGGTTTATCTGATGTTCAAGTCAATGGAGTGACTGATTTGTCCGGCAATAAGTATATGTTAGTTGAAATTGCAGGTAAGAATCCTTCTGATCTTGAGAGTCTTATTTCTCAGCAGGGAAAGTTCGAGGCAAAAGTAGGTAATACAACTGTTTTTGAAGGTGGAAAAAAAGATATAAGTGATGTATGTAGGAATGATGCCTCATGTTCAGGAATAGTCTCATGTGATCCATCATCTCAGCTTAATGGAACAAGTGGATATACCTGTGAATTTAGATTTACAATTTATCTTACTCAAGATGCTGCCCAAAAGCAAGCGGATGCGACAAGAAATATATCAGTAGATTCAACAGGGCAGTACTTATCGCAAAAGCTTGATTTATATGTCGATAGTAATCTTGTTGATTCTCTGTCAATAAGCGTTGACTTACGTGGACAAGCAACAACCCAAATCTCAATCCAAGGCCCAGGTAATGGCGCTACTCAGGCAGATGCATTGGCTAATGCGCAGGCAAGCATGAAGAAATTGCAAACAATACTTATCACAGGTAGTTTGCCTTATCAGTTAAACATAGTCAAGCTCGATACTATTTCTCCAACTCTCGGGCAAAGCTTCACCTATACTCTGCTAACAGCCGGAGCAGTCGCTCTTCTTGTAGTAAGCATAATTATTTTCTTCAGATACAGGAAAGTTAAAGCTTCACTAGCACTTCTGTTTACCTCTTTCTCTGAATTAATAATAATCCTTGGAGTCGCAGCTTTGATAAAGTGGAATCTTGATCTTCCAAGTATTGCGGGAATACTAGCCACGATAGGTACTGGAGTCGATAGCCAGATAGTTATCATTGATGAAGCAAAGAGGGGAGTGCAGTCAAGCATGAAAGAAAAGATCAAGAGAGCTCTTTTCATAATTGTAGCATCATATGCGGCTGGAGTCGCAGCTTTGATACCTCTTTGGTGGGCAGGAGCAGGATTGCTTAAAGGTTTTGCAGTAACTACAATTATAGGAATAACGGCAGGTATTCTCATCTCAAGACCAGCGTTCGCCGAAATGATAAGGAAGATAGAGGATCACATTAATTGAAACATGCTTCCAAAAACACATATTATTTTAGGAGCGCTTTTTACTGTTGTATTATATCTTATTTTTCCGCTTATTCCTTTGTATGGATTATTGCTCGTTTTTCTTTCATCTTTCTTAATAGATTTTGATCACTATTTGTCTGCCGTTAAAGAAACACATTCACTAAGTCTTAGAAAAGCTTTCAGCTATCATACGAATCAAGGAAGAATCGCATCAATTGACAAAAAAAGAGGAATAAGGAAGAAAGGTGATTTCCACATTTTCCATACACTTGAATTTATTCTTCTTGTATTAATTCTTAGTTTTATCTGGAATCCCTTTATCTATATTTTTACAGGAATGATTTTTCATTCAATTCTCGATATAATTTATTTAATCAACAATGACCTTATCTATAGAAGGGAATTTTTCCTTTCCAGTTACCTAAAGAACAAATCAAGGAATAAAGAAATCTAAAAATTCAATATAAAATTAAAAATAAAAAATAAGTTTTAATTACAGCTTACTTGTACTGTTGAAGGATCACAAGTCTTACTGCTTCCATCAGACAATGTAAGTGTAGCTGCTGTTTCTACTTGTGTAAAACCACCATTTACTTGTACTACCGAAGATGTACCGCCAACTGTTCCAATATTTGCTATTGGGGCAGATACGTTTGTAACAGTAGTTCCATCACTCTTTGTAAAGATGAATGTTATACTGCTTACGGTTGCATCAGTTGAACCTCCAGAGCCTCTTTGGGCAATGGCTGTTGTTTGACTGGCTCCTAAATTACAAGCCGTTGGGTGAATATCCACCGCCTGACATGCTGTAGCACCGCTGACACTTGAACCGCCTTTGTTGACAACATTAAGTATTATAGCTCCTATTATTGCAACTGCAGCGACCACCAGTAATATTATAAGCACTGTAGAAACGACATCACTCTGTGCTTTATTGTTGCGCATTTTAACCTCCTTTTTCCTTATAAGCAATTATGCTTAATCTATAGAAATATTGCTTGTTTATAAATCTTTCTCGAGGAATACATTGTTGCATTAAAGGGTCTTTGAAGAACAATAGATTTATATTTTAAAAAACTCTTTATTTTTTTATGAAAACGCAATCAAAAATGTATAATATCCTAAAGTATGTTGCGATAATTGGAAATGTAATCTATATTTTATGGATTATATATAATGGAATAGATGAGGGATTTCAATATATTGGAAGTGTTCAAACTATTGCTCTAACAGGCATGATATTTTTACTAATACTTAATGTAGTTTTACTTAATAAAAAGAACTTGGAAAATGTTAAGATACGCTAACGCAACAATGTACTCGAGGAAGTAACCAGATATTAGTTATGAGCATACCAGAACTCATATTGGCCTTTCTCTTTGCTATCAAGTCTGCAGAAACCGAATCTCTCAAATTGTATTATATCTCCTTCTTCCAGATTTTTTACACCTTCATCAGCCAGACCTTCAACCCATTTCCCATTAGGCATTAATACTTTTGTTTTTACTCCATTTGAAACCCAGTTTATTTTGTTTATTTCTTTATTTTCAATAGATGTGAATTCTGCTTGCTTATTTTTACCAAGATTTATATTATAAAGGTGTAAAAGTCTTATTTCTTTTCCTGCTAATTTCTCAAAATCTGAACTTGAAATAAATATTTTCTTCCCAATTTCCAGTTCTCTTTTCTCTTTACTATCTGGGTGGATAGGAATTTCAATTTTAGAGATATCTGGGACATTTTTTATCTTAAGTTCAATAGGGTCTTCCACAAAACTATATCTTTTTGCAATAGAATCTATTATTGAACGGTTTATCGATTCCATAACATTCTGGCTTATGTGACCGCCACTTTTGGAGAGACCAACGGTTCTTGCCATTTGTTGAAACATTTCCGGAACAAAACCTCTTCTCCTCAATGCCTTTATAGTAACCAGTCTAGGATCATCCCAACCATTTATCTCCTTCTTCTCAATAAGTTCCCTTATTACTCTGCCTTTTGTTTCTGCTCCGCTAATCTCATATCTTCCTATTTCTTTCACTATTGGAGATTTTAGTTTTAATAATTTTAATATGTATCCATGTAATTCAGCTCTTAGCTCAAATTCCTTGCTTCTTATAACATGAGTTACTTTTTCTATTGAATCTTCAATAGGATTCTCAAAGTCATACATTGGCCAGACACAATATTTTTCTTTCTGCATAAAATGTGGATAGTATGATATTCTGAATATAATCGGATCTCTCATTACCCCATTATCTGAACTCATATTGCCTTTCAGTCTTAGTGTTCTCTCGCCTTCCTTGAATTTTTTAGAAATCATGCCATTCCATTCTTTCAGATTCTCACTTTCTTTATTTTTTCTGCATTTGCATCCTTTCATTTTCTCTCTTTGCTTTTTTATTTCATCTTGCGAGCACGAACAGACAAATGCCTCACCTTGTTTTATCAATTTTTCGGCATATTTGTAATATTTTTCCATATCATTTGATGAAATATACTCCTTATCCCATTTTATTCCGAGCCATGATAAGTCATCTTTCATTGCGTTGTAATATTCAAGATTTGACTTCTCAGGATTTGTATCATCAAACCTCAATATGCATTTTCCATCATATTTCTCAGCATAGAAATATTGTATTAGAAAAACAAGTGCATGTCCTATATGATTATATTTTGATGGTTCTGGAGCAAGCCGGGTTATAACCTTGCCTTCTACTGCATTTTCAAGTTCAGGCAACTCTCCTTCTTCCCTTTCGTCTCTTTCAAGAGAAAATTTCGCGTATTTCCTAAATTCCATTTCCATTTCATCCTTTTGCATTGAATTAACTCTTTTTACCGTGGCTTGTATTTTTGGCATAATTTTGCCGATATCTTTCTTCTCTAGCCCATGCCTAAAGAGTTTGGGCAATATTTTCGAGACATCTGTCTCGCCATATTCAATTGCATTTTTTAGTGCATACGCGAGTATTTCATTATCAAAATCACTCATAATTCTAATAAAAGAGAGCTTTATTTAAATCTTCTTCATTCAGCCGAGAACTTTGCTCTCAAAGCTTCCAAGCTTTGATTCAATTAGAGAAAGTTTATCAACAAGTTGCGAGAGTTTGTATTCAAGATCATCTATCTTTATCTTTAGTGTACTCATTTCTGCACTATCAGAGCTGCTAATATTACTACTATTCTGAGGAGTGCTGCTCTGCGCTAAACTATCTAGGAATCCAAATGGATTTTGTGTTCCAGTAGTGGTTTGTGAGACTGGTTCTGAGATTGCGCTGGAAGTAAGATCTATCATGCCGTGAGAATCAACCTTTAGACCTGATTTTTTCTCATCAGGCTTTCTTATAAATCCTTTTTTTTGTAGTAGCGTATAATCTATTGTTTCAACACCACTTTTTTTCATGAACCCCATGTTAATCAGAGTAACTCTTTTTATTTAAACGTTTGCAGATAACCTTTAAATAAACGCTTTTCTTCTATAAAATGTAAAAAAGAAGTAAAATGGCAGTAAATATTCATAATCTAATTGGAGCCATATGCCCTGACATTTATTGTGTTAAAACTGTCGAAGAAGATGGAGAAAGCAAGAATTTAAGGGCAGAAGTTAAGCGAATAGCAAAAGAAGAAGGATATATTGCTGCATCTGGAAAGGTTAAGCTTGTCGAGTCCAATGCTCTAAACCGAGAAAAGTTAGAATATACAAATGCATTTAAGCTTGCTGGTCTGAAAAATCCAATTGAGAAGCATTCTCTCACTTATGATTCATTTAGTCAGAATCTTGAGCCGATATATTTCTGGATTTTGGACAAGTTATATCAAGAGTATAGTGACATGAAGCAAGTTGATAAGCTAATTGATAATTTTGTTTCCTCTCCAGGTTCAAGCCACTTCTCAGAGATGGGACAAAAGGCGACAAGAATGCAAGAGGAAGCTATGAAAATGCTAGGAGCAGCTAATCAGGTCATCAAATCAATATTGAATCTCGTTTATGATCTCAAAGAATTCAGAATAAGACTTGGCTTGTATGATAAATATAAAAGCAGCAGCGCAGATGAGAAAAGATCAGCATGGCTATCCCTTAAACAAATATGGATAGATACTGTTGATACAAAAAGAAGTACTACTGCAATCAAAGCTCTTGCTCAGCAGTTCCAATATGTAACTCTTATTGATGCTTTTATGGCTGCAGAGTCGGTCTCTGATGTTGACAAGCTTGATCTAAATGATAGAGTAAAAAGAATATTACAGCAGAGAATAGGCGAGTTTCAGACATGGTTGGTTGAGTCAGAAAAAGAACTGCGTAAAAGATATGAAATTGAAAAAACTTATTTGAAAAGTCAGGTCAACACAGTTCATTTATACGCAAGGTGGGCAAAGCCTTATTTGAGAGCAGCAAGGCAACTTGAGCAAAATGCAAGCCCATCAGCTGCGCTTGTTACTGCTTTCAACACAGTTTTGTTTGAATTGACTCTTCTTGGTCAGTCAGAATATGATCCCGAAGACGATGTTAGAAAAGGAGAGTTGCCTGATGTTTTCAGCAAAGCAAAGTTAAGAGAATATGTTCCTTTAATAGTTGTTGAATTAAATTTTAGAAGCATACCTGAAAGGGCTGGCCAGCAGGGTTACGCATTTAGGGGAAAAATTGAAATATCATTTACGAGCTACGCTCTTAATAAGGAAGAAATTAAAATATTAAAGAGTGAAATAGAAAAAGATGATATAGGTGATGTTATGAAATTTATGGAAGGCTCAACGGGTGAAAGCCTTTCTCAGCTAAAGGATGATATAGACTCATTTCTAAATGAGGATAGCAAAGATAAGGATAAAAAAGAAGAGAAGAAGGAAAAATCTTCATCAGAAGATACAAATCCATTTTCGGCTTTGTTCTCAATATTTAAAAAACCTGGGAAAAAACCTGAAAAACCAAAGGAAGGAGAAAAGAGCACCGAAATAAAACCTGATAATGATCTAGAAAAGCTTTGTCGATCAGAAGCGATTTTAAAGGCAAGAAGAGAGTGTTTGGATTTCTATGGATTATATAAAAAAGAGCATGAGATGCCTGGCTTTTAACGTTTATTTTATATATTCCTTTTAACTATAATATTGATGGTAAAAAAGAAAAAAGAAGTAAAGATAAAAGAAATCCCTTCTAAAATAAAAGAGATAAAAGAAGTTAATAATGAATCTGCTCTGGAAGAAGAAATAGAATCTTCAGAGGCTCGGATGACTGAAAATATTTCAAGTTCTGGAGGTGAGTTTACTTCAGGTATTTTAAGTCCTGAAAAAAATGCTCCGCAATCCCAAGAAAGACCTGCTGCCGCTGCTCAGCAGAAAGATGAGCCAGAATTTAGCCAATCCCGTATCTATAGGACTGGGCGACAGGGCAATCTTAGAGAAGACGAGAGAAGAGCAAGATATGTGACTTCCGAGCAGGCAATGAGGAGAATTAATCCTTCCATCTCACAGAAAAATATAAACTTTAATCCTCAAAGTAGAAATGAGGACTTCGCAAATCCTGAACTGCAAAAACTAAGAGGAGAAGAATCTGAGAAGAAATATCATGAAATTTTTGAACAAACAGAAGATAAGCCAAAACGAAGATATCCTTGGGAAGCTTGATAATTTTATTCCTCAATTAAGATAACATTTAAATAAATCTTATTTCTATTATACTAATACAATCAGGTGATAAATGGCAGGTTACGAAAATTTTTACAAAGGCGGAGACTATGGCTTTGAGCCTAAATATTCCGATGAATTTATAGGTTATAGAGGAACTCCTGCGAGATCAATCAGTCTCGCAACAGACGCACGTTCTGCGAATCAGTTGCAAATGACGACTGAAAAGTTGAATACTGGCGCCACAGCCATAGAAATCCAGATGACTATGCCAGAAGTTTCTGAATCAATTCCAAATCAGCATCTTGAAGAGCTAAATAGATTAAGAAAGATAACTGGTTCTGAGTTTACAGTTCATGGGCCGCTTGTTGAACCTACAGGAGTAACGAAAAGGGGATGGGATGAGACTCAAAGGCAGCAAGCAGAAAGGCAGATGTGGATAGGTCTTTCAAGAGCACAAAAAGTAAATCCAGATGGAAATGTTGTCGTTACATTCCACTCAAGTAATGGTTTGCCCGAACCTGAAACGAGAGTTATCGATCAAGACGATGGACAAGAAAAAACTACTGGTATGATAATTGTAGATGAAAGAACAGGGGATTTTGGGCAGGTCACTGCGAAGACCCATTATTTTCCAGGAGAGGAAAAAACTACTTTGCTCGGTGAAGTTGAAAAGCAGAATGAAGATGCATGGCTTAGAGAGCTGAATCAGGTTAATTTTCATGCCTATAATGGAGAAGAGATAGTAAGATCAGCCCTCTCAGGAAAGGAGATGGAGGATTTGGAAAAATCGAAAGGCAAAGATATATTGAAAGAGATGTATAAATTATATGCAGATGGAAATAAAGAAGAAGCTTTGAAAAAACTTGGATCTGATTTTACTCAATATCAACCTATTCTTGACCAGAAAATGTCTCAAATGACTCATGGAGATATTTATTTGCGTGATGCGTACAGAGAACTAAAAACTCTCTATGACAAGGCATATGATGCTGCCGAAAGAAGCAAGTCAAGCGATGATCTAAAGAAGCTAAAAGCATTCAAGGAAGAAATAGCACCAAAAGTTGAAAAGCTTGAGAATGACCCGACCCAGGTTGATGAATTGGCAGGCGTAATAACAAAGGGTGTGACTTTATTACGTTCCGTTTCGGTTCCAAAGACATTTACTCCCTTGAAAGAATTTGCAATAGAAGAGGCATCCAAGACTTTCTCAAATTTGGCAGTAAAGGCCTATGATGAATATAAGGATAAAGCTCCGGTAATAAGCATAGAAAATCCTCCAGCCGGTTCAGGTTTAAGCAGAGCAGAAGATCTGAGAGATCTTATTGAAAAATCAAGAGAAAAATTTGTGCAAAAAGCAAAAGAAGAATTTGGTATGTCTGAGACTGAGGCAAAAGAAAGGGCTGAAAAACTTATAGGAGCAACATGGGATGTCGGGCATATAAATATGATCAGAAAATTTGGATACGGAAATGAAGCTCTTGCTGAACAAACAAAGAAAATAGCCCCATATGTAAAAAACATTCACTTATCAGACAATTTTGGTATGGAGCACACCGAGCTTCCTATGGGTATGGGAAACGTACCTATGAAATCGCACATGGAAATGCTTAAGAAATATGGAGAAAAAGTTGAAGAGATAAAGAAAGTTGTTGAAACAGGACAATGGTATCAGCATTTCCGTACAACTCCTTTCGCAGAAACTCTTTCTGCTTTTGGCTCACCAATATATGCTATGCAAATGGGCCCAAACTGGAATAACGCCTATGGAAGAACCGAAGCAGGATATTTCGCAGGCTATGGGATGAATCCAGACGTGCACCATACAGTTTATGGAGCCGGATTTTCAGGTCTTCCTCTTGAACTTGGCGGCCAAATAGCGGGCAGAAGCCGTTTTTCTGGCACGTCAATGGAGTAGTAAATATTAAAAAGCACCTTGTGCATCTAATAATATAAAATGGCAGAAAAAAGGGATGATAACTTGAGTGAAGATTCTCTGCAGAAAGTTACGAAATCAGAAAAAGATGTAGCAATGGATTTTGCTTTACAGGTACAAAAAAAATTTGACAGATTGATTAAAGCATCTGTTTTATTTGGCTCACAAGCAAAGGGAACTGCAACAGCATCTTCTTATATAGATATTATTCTTATTGTTTATGATGATTCTGTGAAT
>CAYWEK010000024.1:0-11677 GCA_964457475.1 Candidatus Woesearchaeota archaeon | reverse complement strand
TATATTCGCAGTTGCTGGAATATTTGTGACGCTGTTACCTAAAATGAGATTTAGTATTATTTTTTTCCCATTCTTTTCTCTTCCGGGATACATAATAATACCTCTTGTTTTGATATTGACGTGGCTTGCTTCGCTTGCCGCAAGTCTACCAATAGGTAATGTTGCTCATTTGGGGGGGCTATTGGTAGGAGTATTTTATGGATATTATCTTAGAGTAAAATATAGAAATAAAATAAGAGTGCTTGAAAGGATGATTCAATGAAGCCGAGAAAAAATATGCTTGGATTGTGTAGACAGTATGTAAAAGAATCTTTTTCTTATATAGCTGAAAGCAGAAATTATATCTACATAATGATAGGTTTTTTTGTGCTTAGTACTATAGCTGGATTTTATTTTGTTGGAAGATTGGGATTTCTTGATGCGGTTCTTAAGGAGCTATTAGATAAAACTGAGGGATTAAACGGTATAAATTTAATATTATTTATATTTACGAATAATATAAGTGTCGCCTTTGGAAGTATCTTTCTTGGGGTGATACTCGGAGTTTTCCCATTGATTAATTCAATTTCAAATGGTGTTGTTCTTGGATATGTTCTTGCCAGAGTTTTTGCAGTATCGGGTTTTTCTGAATTTTGGAGAATTCTTCCTCATGGAGTTTTTGAATTGCCTGCAATCTTTATTTCATTAGGACTTGGATTGAGATTAGGGATGTCTGTTTTTTCAAAGTCAATTGTGAAAGACTTCAGGCACAATTTCGCAGGTTCCGTGAAAGTTTTCTTTTTCGTGGTTATGCCCCTTCTAGTTCTAGCAGCCATAATAGAGGGCTTGCTGATTATTCTTCTCAAGTGAGATTTTTTTATTCAAAACCTTTAAAACTTTAAGTTGTTGGATATAATCATGGATATAAGCAAGGAGAGTATTGAAGAAATTGATCAGGCGGCTGAGATTGAAAGTACGAGAAAGGTTGAGGCGGCACTATTTATATCAGGTAGGTATTTGAGTGTTCAAGAACTTGTTGCGCTTACTGATGTTAACCCTCTGCTGTTGAAAAAAATTCTTGAGGATTTGAGTGATAAATATAAAGATTCTGGCATCGAAATTGTTCAACAAAATAATTTATGGAAGATGGATGTTGCACAGGAGTATATTTGGATGGTAAATAGACTTGCTACTGGAAGCAGTGAATTTTCAAGAGCGGAACAGGAGACTCTTGCAATAATCGCATATAAACAGCCAATAAAACAGAGTGTAATAATAAAAATAAGAGGCAATAAGGCTTATGATCACATAAAGAAATTTGTTGAGATGGGATTATTGCACAAGAAAAAAACAGGACATACTGCCGAATTGACCTTGAGCGAGCAATTTCATGATTATTTCCATGTAAACAAAAAAGAGGAAAGCGAAACGCAATGAATTGGGTAGATTATATTTTCTTTTTTTATATCTTTGTGGGATTTTATATGACGAGCCTGTTCTTTTTCATTTATATCCTTAACAGGAAGAACCTTTTTTCGCTCAATGTTGGTAAGCCTGAGCCTGTTAGTATAATTGTTCCATGCTATAATGAATCGGAAACAATAGGTGATGCGATTGAATCCCTCCTTAACCTGAATTATCCAAAAAACATGTTTGAGATAATCGTTGTGGATGACAAATCAACAGATAATTCTGCTCAAATAGTGCAGAGATATACTGCCAGATATAAGAATGTTAAGCTTATTGTAAATAAAAGGAATTCAGGAGGAGCCGCAGAGCCTACAAATATAGGCATAAAGGCTGCTAAATATGAGTATATTGCAGTTGCTGACGCGGACTCTGCACCTGCCAGAGATGCATTAATTCAGATGATCTGGTTTTTGCAGAATGATGAAAAGACTGGTGCAGTTACTTGTTCTGTATTATCCAAAAAACCACATACTTTTATGCAGAAGTTGCAACAAATAGAATATTTTATTATAGGATTTAATAGGCGACTTCTTGATTTTATTGACGCCGTATATGTCACCCCGGGACCATTTGCACTGTATAGGAAGAAAGTTTTGTTTAAAGTTGGTCTTTTTGATAATAAAAATATGACTCAAGATATTGAAATTGTCTGGAGAATGCGCTCTTTTGGTTACAATGCGAGAATGTGCTTATCAACAGAGGTCTATACTAATACTCCCACAAGGCTTAGGGACTGGTGGAAACAGAGAGTAAGATGGAATATAGGCGGAACACAATGTATTATGAAATACAAAAGTTTGATTTTCAGAAAAGGAATGCTTGGTGGATTCATTATCCCATTTTTTAGTTTTTCGTTGTTTATTGGACTTTTTGGTTTAGGACTATTTATCTATCTAATTGGGGGAAGAGTTATGCTTTATTATCTATCTGCTATGTACTCTTTCAATTCAGATGTAGCAATTGTTCAGTTGCAAGGACTAACTTTTGCACCCTCAGTATTAAACTTTTTTGGGTTTGCATTGTTCTTCATGGGTATTGCTTTCAACTTTTTGGTTTTGAGACTGATGAATGCACATAGGATGAAAAATAACAATATTTTTAATGTGTTCTTTTATAGTATAATATATCTGTCAGTGTATCCTACTATTATGGTGGCTGGCTTATATAAGCTATTGACAGGAAAATACTCATGGTGAACAGCAAACATGCCTTATGGATGGCTCTGGTATTTACGATAATCATATTCATAATCGGAGTCGCCTTGGGATTTTTCCTTGAGCAAAGTAGAGCGAATCAGTTCTCATCCGATGTAACGAAGTCTGAGGTAAACCTTCTTGACGAGCAGATAATGAATAAAGCAATAACTGATGGCAGCATTTCATGTGGTGTTGCCATAAATAGTACTTTTAGTTTTGCTGATAGAATTTATGCTGAAGCAGCAACTCTTGAAAATTATGATTCTGCAAGTGAATTTACTTCAGATTTGAGAGAAATTCACATGAGATATGATTTGTTAAGAATGCTTTTATGGAATGAGGCAACGGGCCTTAAGCAAAATTGCAATGCTAGTTTTCATACAGTTGTTTATTTATTTGATTATCAGACAACAGATACTTCCTTGTTGGCAGAGCAGGATACAATGTCTAAGCTTCTTTTAGATATGAAGCAGAAATATCCTAACCAGATACTGCTTATTCCTATAGCAGCCAACCTAAATCTTGAGTCAGTAAATCTTGTTTTGCAAAGTTATAAAATACAAAAAGAGCCAGTTATTATAATAGATAATAATCAGACCATTGATCATTTAGTCGGCTTTAATGAGCTTGAAAATGATGTTTTCAATAGCAATAAAGAATAAAAAGCGCATTAGACAGATGATTTCATGGGAATGGTTGATGCAATCGAAGAAGGCAGGATAGTGAAGGTTTCTGAGGAATATGCAAAGAGAGAAGGTTTAATGATAATAAGAAAGGAAGAGCCTTCTGCGCTTGATTCTCCAAATGTTCAGAGGCAGATGAAACTAACACCAAGACTGCGAGGAGAGAGAAAAGCATATTTCGACATTGACAAATACAGGAGACCATGGCATGATAAAAATGAAATTGTTGGTAGCCTGGTTGATAATTTCCATTGGGTCTTAATCTCAAGAAGGAAGCAGTTGAATATAACTAGGAAGCAGCTTGCGCAGAGCATCAGCGTACCTGAAGAGGACATAAAAGCACTTGAAAATGGGATTTTACCTCATAGCGACTATGTCTTGATAAGCAAGCTTGAGAATTATTTGAAGATAAACCTCAGGAAAACGGGAATCTCTCAAAATGGAAGTTCTGAATTCAGTGCTCGGAAAGGTTCGGTGCATAGGCCGAAATGGATGGATAATCTTGAAAAAAGTGCTCCTGGGACAAAAGCAGATGAACTTGTTTCAAACGTTGAAATTGATGATTTTTCTGATCAATCTTAAGAGAAATAAATTTTCTGCGAAAGTTTTATAAAGCAAGGAAAAGCCATTTGTATATGAATCTTGAAGTTGTTAAATCTGAGAAGAATGAGATTGAGATGAGGATCGATAATGTCACAATTGCAGAGATATTAAGAGTATATTTATATGAGCATGGAGCGGATTTCGCTGCTTGGAGAAGAGAGCATCCTTCAAAACCTTTAGTTTTTAAGATTCAAAGCTCTGACAAAACTGTCAAAAAGGCTATTGCCGATGCAGTTTCTGCAATTAAGAAAGATTGTGATAAGATTGTTGCTGGATTGAAAAAGTAAAAAGCAAAGTCTTGAACATCTATATTTATTAACCCTATTTAACTCTCACTTTGATGGAGGTGTTATATGTGCAAAAGCTGGTGTGAAATGATAATCGGCATTGTTATATTGGTGTTCACTTTGTGGTGGACTGCAGTATCAGAGTGGATATTGATTATTGCCGGAATTGTATTAATCGTACATTCGTTCACTTGTAGGACATGCTTCGCTGGAAAAGAGATGCCTGCTAGGTCTTCAAGGAGAAGATAACTCTTTGTTATTGTTTTTTATTTTAATTATTTTTATATACTCTCTATTTCTTCTTTTTTAATGGCTAAAATATCTGCTGGGAGCTATGACTTGAATAAATGGCTTTTTGGTGGATATGAAGATGATATAGTCACAGTCATATATGGTGGACCTGGAAGTGGAAAGACAAACTTCTGTATGCTCGCCGCGGTTTCTCAAGCAAAAAAGGGAAACAAAGTTATTTTCATGGATACTGAAGGGGGATTTAGTAGTGAGAGAGTCAAGCAAATGGTAAATGGGGATGGTGATGTTAATTCTGTGCTTAAAAACATTCTTTTGCTTAATCCTACAAATTTTAATGAACAGAAAGACGCTTTTAAGAAATTGAATGAATATCTGAAAGATGAAGTATCCCTTATTATCGTTGATGGTATGACTATACTTTACAGGCTTGATTTTGCCTCTGCAAGAGAGAAAGATGATGACTCATACAGAAAAATCAATGCAGAACTTGTTTCACAGATGAAAACTCTTGCCGAAATTGCCCGAAAAAAAAAGATACCTGTCCTTGTCACAAATCAATCGTACAAATGGGAGGATGAGAGAAGAATGGTTGGAGGGGACATTTTGAATTACTGGGGGAAATGTATTATTGAATTGATAAATGATAATGGTAAAAGAATCGCTTTTCTAAGGAAGCATCGTTCGTTGAGAGAAAAAGAACTTGAATTTAAGATAAGTAATTCTGGAATAAAGAAAACTGGATGGATTTGATAAAGGTTAAATATCATCACTTATTGTATTGAATATGCAATACTCTGAGTTTGTTGAGGTCTATGAATCTCTCGCAGCAACTACAAAAAAGCTTGAGAAGACAGCTATTTTAGCTGGATTTTTAAGAAATCTCCATAAAAAAGGGAAGAGCGAGTGGATATACCTTTTGCGTGGAAAAGTTTTGCCCGATTATGATTCACGTGAATTTGGGATATCTGATCAGTTGACATTAAAAGTAATATCTTCTGCCTTTGGAATAAAAACTAGTGATATACAGGAGAAATTTAGGAAAATTGGAGATTGGGGTGAAATAGCGAATTTCTATGTTGAAAAAAGGAAGCAAAATGTTCTTTTTTCCAGCAAACTAAGTGTAGAAAAAGTATTTCATAATTTAAGAGCGATTGTTGATATAGGAGGAAAGGGAGCAGTAGATAAGAAACTAAGTTTTGTCTCTGAATTAATCACTTCCGCTTCTGGAAAAGAGGCTAAGTATATAATTAGAACCTTGTTGAACGACTTGAGGGTCGGAGTTGCTGATGCATTGCTTGTTGATGCGTTGGATTTGGCTTTTTTTGATTCTAGTTATGAGATGAAAGCTATGCTTGAGGAGAAGTTTGACCTTGCAAATGATTCTGCTCTTATTTTTGATGCCTCTGTTAAAGGTGGGAAAGAATTAGCTAAGATAGATATTGAGCCAGGAAGACCTGTAAAAGTTATGCTTGCCGTCAAAGTTGAAACTCTTGAGGACGGCTTTAGAATCTGTGGAAAGCCCTGTGCAATCGAACAGAAGTATGATGGCTTCAGAATGTTAATTAACAAGAAAAATGAAAAAATAACTCTATTTACCCGTAAACTTGAGAATGTAACTGCTCAGTTTCCTGATATTGTTGATGCTGTAAGAAAGTACGTCAAGGCAGATAGCGTTATTCTTGATTCGGAAGTTGTAGGGTATGATCCTAAGACTAAAAAGTACAGGCCGTTTGAAGCAATCAGTCAGAGAATAAAGAGAAAATATGAAATTGGTAAGTTAATTGATGAACTCCCTGTAGAAATAAATGTTTTCGATGTAATATATTATAATGGTGAAGGACTTATCAATTATAAATTTAAAGAAAGAAGAAAGATTGTCGAAAAAATAGTTAGAGAGAAGGAGCTTGTTATAAAACCTGCCGTACAAATTGTAACTAGTTCCGAGAAAGAAGCCCAAGCTTTTTATGAGAATGCTCTTAAGATGGGTGAGGAAGGAATAATGATGAAAAATTTGGAATCTCCTTACAAACAGGGGAGAAAAGTAGGATACATGATCAAAATGAAGCCTTCAGCCAATGATCTTGATTTGGTTATAGTAGGTGCTGAATATGGGACAGGAAAAAGAGCTGGATGGCTTACAAGCTACATTGTTGCATGCAAAGATGGAGATAATATTCTTGAAGTCGGGAGAGTTAGTTCAGGGCTAAAGGAAAAGGAGGAAGAAGGCACATCATATGATGAGATGACTAAACTATTAATACCTCTTGTTGTTGATAAGGAGAGCAATAGGGTAAAAGTAAAACCCAAAATTATCGTATCAGTCGTTTATCAGAATATTCAGAGAAGCCCAAGCTACAGTGCAGGTTATGCCCTTCGTTTTCCCAGAATATCTCATTACAGACCAGATAGGAATATATCAGATATAGCAACATTGAAGGATATTGAGATAGAGGTTGCCAAGCAAAGAGAGTAAGGATTATAAATATTCATTGTCTTTATTTTGTATGGTTGGAAAGTCTGGAGAAAGTTTTTTTGGGAACATAATTCTTTATTTGATACTATTCCTAATTGCCGTTGCCGTTTTTACTCTTGTATTTCTTCTTTTTAATAAATCTGGCCTTCCTTAAATTTTTAAATGGATGAGATGTTTAATATTCATGGAATCTGCTGTAAAAATAAGAAATAGCATTAATCACTGGATTTATTCTAATATAGTAAGAAATGTAGCATTCACATTTGATGCTGAAGATACGCACAGGTTTTTCATTAAATTTGGTAAAGTACTTGGAAAATCGACTATAACAAAAAAATTAACTCATGATTTATATTACTATGAGAACCCAGTACTTGAGCAAAATATTTTAGGAATTAAATTTAGGAATCCTGTCGGGTTATCGGCCGGTTTTGATAAGAACGCCGAGATAATAAGAATATGTGAGGATATCGGACTTGGTTTTTCAGAGGTCGGAAGTGTTACGAAGTTGGAATGTGCAGGTAATGAAGGAAAGAGGATTGAGAGACTAAAAAGTAAAAAAAGTCTTTGGGTAAATTTAGGACTAAATAATAACGGAGCGGATGAGATAGCTGAGAGATTAAAAGGCAGAAGATATAAAATTCCTTTTGGCATAAGTATAGCGAAAACAAATTGTAAAGAAACTGCTGATGATCTGGTTGGTAGAGATGATTATATCTATTCATTGAAAAAATTTAATGAGAAAAGTGTCGGTGATTTTTACGTTTTGAACATAAGTTGTCCAAACGCTTATGGCGGGCAGCCTTTTTCAAGGCCAAAAGCATATGAATCTCTTCTAAAAGAGGCTGATAAACTCCATATTAAAAAACCGATATTTGTTAAGATTTCCCCAGATATGACTAAAAATCAGGTTACAAAGATAATATCGGTTTCAGCGAAGCACAAAATTGCTGGTTTTATCATTTCTAATTTATTAAAATCAAGTGATGCAGGAAAAGGAGGGTTTTCTGGGAAAGTAAGCGAGCAAAAATCGAATGATATGTTGAAATATGTTTATCAACGCACGAAAGGAAGATATATCTTAATAGGAGTTGGAGGTATTTTTTCTGCTGAAGACGCATACAAAAAGATAAAATTAGGTGCAAATTTAGTTGAGTTAATTACCGGTATGATTTATGAAGGTCCAAACCTTATTTCTGAAATAAACCAGGGCATTGTTGAAATGATGAGGAGAGATGGTTATAATAAAATAAACGAAGCAATCGGTGTTGATGTGGGTTAGATGTTTATCATAAGATTATTAAAGTCAGATTTTTTAGTAATTGAATGAAAATTAGAAAGTATGATTTGATACTCGGTTTTTTGATTATACTTGAGATAGTTATTTGTGCATACATAGGGTTAACGCATGGGAATAATTATTTATGTACCGTGGCATCTAACTGTTCTTACGTGCAAAACTCAATTTATAGTACTTTGTTTGGAATGAAGCTTGCGTGGTTTGGGGTTTTGTGCTTTTCAATTTTGTTTTTACTTTTTTTGATCGCAAGATTTAACAAGAAGTCTTACTGGATGTTCTTTGCTGCAAGTATCATCGGGTCAGGATTCGCTATTTATTTTATTTTGCTTCAGGCATTTGTTCTTAAGCAGTTCTGTAGAGAGTGTTTGTTCATTGATGGTATCATGATCTTGATGCTAATCATAGTGGTCTTCGAGTTCGTTGATTTTAGAAGGGAAATAGCCATTTTGGAAAAAAGTGCTGAAAAATGGGTGGGCAAAGCTTTATAAATAAAATTTATTTATAAACAGTATAACTGCTGGTTAAAATGGCGAAATCTGATCTAAAAGTACAAAATATTGTGGCTACGACTTCTCTTGGAAAGGAAATATCTCTGACAAAGCTCGCGAGGTCGCAGAGCAATACTGAGTATAATCCAGAGCAATTTCCAGGGCTTGTATTGAGAATTGAGAAGCCAAAATCAGCTGTTCTCGTGTTTTCTTCTGGGAATCTTGTTTGCACAGGAACGAAAAGTATCGCTCAAGTCAAGGAAGTCATAAATGCAGTTATTAGGCAAATTGCTAAGATAGGAGTTAGAGTGACTGACAAGCCTAAAATAACCGTTCAAAATATTGTTGCTTCAGGAAGTATAGACCTGAACTTAAATCTTAATATCCTTGCATTACAATTGGAGAATACTGAATATGAACCAGAGCAATTTCCAGGTCTAGTGTATAAATTAGTTGAGCCTACTGCAACTTTTCTCTTATTCAGTAATGGTAAACTTGTTTGCACAGGAACGAAAAATAAAGAGCAGCTTGAGGAAAGTATGAAGCAACTCAATAAAAATATAAAAGCTGCTATAAAGGAAAGTAAGGAATAAAAATCATTAAAATGAAAATGGAATTGAAAGGAGGAAATACTAAATGAGCGGATTATTTTTAGCTTATGGTGCTATGATGACTAATAATCCCTTTACTGGAGGTATGATTGGTGGGGGACTTTTAGCTTTTATAATTGGTGCTTTAGTAGCTTCTTTGATTGTCGGAGTAGCTATTTGGGTTTATACATCCTTTGCTTATATGGTGATAGCTAGGAAACTTAGGCAGAAATCGCCTGGATTGGCTTGGATACCATTTGTTGGACCAATAATAATTTCTTACAAGGCATCAAAAATGCACTGGTGGCCATGGCTTCTTTTGATAGGTATCCTTATTCCGATGATTGGTTGGATTGCTATCATTGTGTTCACAGTATATGCTGCTATCTGGACATGGAAGATGCTTGAACTGATTAAGAGGCCTGGATGGTGGGCAGTAGTTGGAGCTTTATCAATCATACCTATCGTAGGATTTGTAGCATTGATTGTTTATCTTATCCTTATAGGCATTGCTGCCTGGAGTAGAAATTAATAACTATTTTATTTTTGTTTTTATTTTTTTAGAAAAACTGGGTCAGCTTTCTTTGCTTGCCATAGTCTTGCATTATTATCGATTTTGAAAGGAAATTATCAACATGAATGGTTAATCTTGACTGAATGTCTTCAACCGCATCTTTAAAATTATTAAACTTTTTTGGTTGTTTTGAGAATGCTTCTCTGCTTACCTGTCTTAGAATTCCTACCCCAAGAGGAGCATAATATTCAGGTCTAACTTCGCGCATAACTATGCATTGGCATTGTTTTTGGTTTCTTTCTAAATATTCTGTTAAAGCAAGGCGATTTGCGTAATATGCTCCGGTAACAGAATCGGCATATTTCTTTCTTTCAAAGAATGACTCATTATCATGCCAAACTCCAAAATTATTTGTTGATATTTCAATAACTTCAAAACTCCATTTTTCCGGCAGCAGTAAAAATTCATAGTGGTTACCTAGATATTCTGCATTAAAAACTTCTATCTCACTTATTTCAGAATAATACCTTATTTTTTTCAGTTTCTCTTTTGATAAAGCATCATCTACGGCAGTGATTGACCATCTTGTAGGTACTAACTTTCTATCAGTGCGCAGGCCAAGTAAACCAGCAGACAAAAGTTTGACAATATTTGAAGTTGAAATGCCGGATTTTTCCAATTCTTGTATAGCAACTGAGGATTTAACATCAACATCGTTGACAAGATAATCTACTTTTGGTTTTATAGAAGTATTTTCCTGTAATCTTATTTGAGAAACGTCTGCTGCATTGCTTATTAATGGAATCTTTGGATCATTTTCAAGGTTTTTTGTTATTGGCTTCTTGAGTTTGAATTCTGTGGCAATTGATTTGTGAGTCATTGCAACTTCCTGAACAACCGAAAGGAATTTTGTTTGTGGTCTTTTTATTTGTGATTTTGAACGCCCATATATCAATTTATTTCTATTATTAATTATCTCTGGGATTGACAACTTATTTTCGTGCCACAATTCTGGGGAAGACATTATTTTTGTATCTCCATATTCTTGGGGGCTCAGAATGCCTGCATAAACATTTGGGTAGTTCCATTTACCTACAAATATTTCAGGCGGACTTGAGCCTGAAAACTCAGATATTGAAATTTTCTTTCCAATAAAGAAAGAATGTTTCTTGCAATTATCCTGTCCGCAGATTTTGCATTGTGCCATTAATCGTAAAGCTATAGGAAGTATATATTAATTATTGTTTTGTTCAATTAATTTTAGCAATGAAGGAATGACATTATTTCCGGAAGACTGACCTGAAAAGTAATTTTTCCAGCTCTCTTCAACATATTTTCTTCTTATCCCAAGTATTTCCATATACTTTCTTTTTGTTATGCTTATTATTCTTTCAATTTTTACATTTCTTTGCCTTCCATCATCTTCCAACGGGTAGATGACAACTTCTTCTCTTTCGGAATGATAGTCGAGTTTGCCGGTTATTTTAAGTTCCTTGCCGTCTAATCTTGGCTCATATACACTTAAAGTCCTGTTTTGACTGTTTGAAAGTATTATTCCATCTATGTTATCGTTATCGACAACATATACAAATAATAGCTCGTCTTGCCTTTCATTAAGATTCTCAATTTCTTGTTCTGCCATAAAAAAGAAAAACTAACTCAGTTTAAAAGAAATATTGGATTCTAAAGGTTATATTAGAATATATCAAAAATAGCTATTCAATCTTTGAGGTCGGATATGCCGAGAAGTATGAAAAGAACACCAATTCCAAGTACGGCCCAGAGGACTCCACCCTTAAGAAATTCCCATGCGGCAGTTCCGAAATCCCATGCGCCCCAATT
>CAYWEK010000023.1:0-11869 GCA_964457475.1 Candidatus Woesearchaeota archaeon | reverse complement strand
GGTCCAGGCGTTACTTCTTGTTCAAAACCATCTTAGCGACGTCTGTGAGTCTGTTTGAATATCCCCATTCATTATCATACCAACCAGCAATGCTGATTAAATTTCCATTCACACCTGAAAGGCCGCCATCAAGAATACATGATGCAGGATTATGTATTATATCGGATGAAACAATAGGATCATCTGTGTACTGTAATATTTCTTTATACTCAGTTATAGATTTCTTCCTGAATAGATTGTTTATATCCTTCGCGTTGGCAGGAGGATAATCAACCAATGCAAAAATGCTTGAAATAGAACCATCAACAACTGGTACTCTTAATGCATATCCATCAAGTTTGCCCCTCAACTCAGGAATGGCTTCAACAACAGATATCGCTGCTCCCGAAGAAGAAGGAACAATATCTGAAGCTGCTGCTCTTCCTCTTCTTAAATCCTTTTTATCAACTCCATCAATTAATCTCTGTGTTGATGTATAAGCATGAGCTGTAATAAAGTAAGCATTCTTTATCCTATATGCGTCATTTAATATTTTTATCATAGGGGCAACACAATTAGTGGTACAACTGCCAGCAGATACTATTTTATGTGAAGGCGAAAGCAAATTATCATTAACCCCAGGAATTACTGTAAAATCATGGTCCTTCGCGGGGGCAGAAATAAGTACTTTTTTCGCACCTGAATGTATGTGTTTAATCGCTTCGTGTCTCGCAGTGAACATCCCAGTACATTCAACAACCAGATCTATCTTCTCAGCTTTCCATGGGAGCTTTTCAGGATCTAATTCATTATAAACTCTTATTTTTCGGTTTCCAAAAATAAGATGCTTTCCATCGTGGCTTATATTTTCAGAGGGAGAAGGATGAACAGAGTCATACTTTAGTGTATAAACAATAAAATCAAGATCCGCACTATGATTTATTACAAAATCCCAAGAAACATTTTTCTCCATACAAGCAAGGAAAAATTGCTTACCTATTCTCCCAAAGCCATTAATCGCTACTCTAAAGATTTCTTCTTTTTTTGGCTTCTTGCTCACCTTGGCCGCTTTTTTCATTTTCAGCAATCTAAGAATTATCTGATATATAAACTTTTGGCAAAAATAGACGAAATTATATATTAAACGAACCTTTAGTTTTATAGCTTCCTAAGCAAATTATTCTTAGCGCCCATATACATCAAAACAGAAAAAGCTTCTCTATAGCCACACTCAAGAGCATGATGCACGGAAGGATTCCTCATTAACGAATATGTGAAACCAGACGCAAAAGCATCGCCTGCTCCTGTGGAATCAACAGGATTAACCGGATGAACTTTCTTAACATATATTCTAAAGCCATCAGAAGCATAAACATTACCTGGACCGGAAGTTATCGCAATAATCGCATGAGTATATTTATACATTTCTTCAAAAATATCATTTAGTTTATGTTTTCCAGTAAGAATCTCTGCTTCATTATTGTTTAGTACAATTACATCTGCGCTGCCCAAGATTGATGAAAGATAATTCAGACCCTTACTAGCAAGATATCCGCTAATATTCAATGCAACCTTTGTTCCAGATTTCTTTACCATATGAATAACTTTCTCAGCAGTCTCTAGACTTTGCCCAAGCATTGATGAAACATAAATCCATTTCGTCTTCAATTTATGCAACTTGATATCGCTCATTAAAAGACGATCATTAAGACCTTTATACGTCAGGATAGTTCTATCATTCTTCCCCGGCAAAATTATAGACATGCCCGTATTCCCTTCCTTAACTGTCCCGAGAAAATCAACTCTTTCTTTTTTCAACTCATTTAAAATACGATTTCCATGCATATCATCACCAACAACCCCGATAAAACCTGTTTTTAGTCTAAGTCTAGAAAAGGCAACAGCAGTATTTGTTCCTCCACCACCAGTAGTTATTGATAAATCGCTGACAAGAAGCTTTTCTCCAAGATGATAGGCTATATCTCTATGTTTTAGATGCTTAAGTATCTCAGGTCTTTCCTGAGTTTTTACAAATACATCAACATCTGCGCTGCCCAGGGTTATTATATCATACATTTTGCTCTTTTTTACAATGAAAAAAGGCAGACAGAGTTGATAAATCTTCCTCTTAACTACTTCTAAAAAAGCTAAAAAACCATCAAAATCCGCCCGAGTCATTTAGGGGGTGTTTTTGTCTTTTGTCGTCAATTATTTTAATAAAATATCTAAAAAAACGGTCTCTTTATTATATATGCCCTGAGTAAAGTATACATGCTCTTCCTAGGAAGAAATGTAACTGAAACCCTTTCCACCAAGTCTATTAACCAAATCAGTTTTCATGGATGGATAACCCCTCTCAATAATATTTTTCGCTCTTTCTTTTTCTTTGACTCCGCCATTTAAAAGTTTAATAAGAGTTTCTAAGCCCGCATCACTTTTCAGCATCCGAGTCGCCCAGGATTCTCTATCTTCCATATATCTCATGACAGATAAATATTGGTTTTCATCAAAAATATTAGAAGCATTCTTTTTTATATAATCAAAAACAGAATTATTGATTAAAAGAACCGATCCAGATTCAATTCCAAGAGATTTGACAACTCCAACACCCGATTCATTTCTGTCCACATAAAACAAAGATTTAACCAAGTCGCCGCCATTCTCTTTTATGATTCTTGCCCAAAGAGATATGGAGTAACCTTCATTATTGACATCAGCAACATGAATAACTTTTTTACCATTAATATTTGCACCCCCAATACTTCCATCTTTGTATAAGAATGAGTGAGATTTTCTCCTTGTATAAGCTAGAACAAGAGAAAAAGGCCAATCTGAAGACTCTCCACCAGAAATAATATATTCTTTATCATCAAAAGAAAGAAGGCTGTTCATCGAATCAACTACCTTTACAAAATCATCTCCATTTCCGACCAGGTTCTTGGTAGCAATCTTATAGGGACCAATTTTCCCAGAAACATATGGGATAAATGTGTCCGTAAAAATAAATCCATTGTTCCTCAAAAGAATATCAACATTTGGATTTTGCATTTCTAGGATGGAGTTCATATCAAAAATGCCGTATTACAAGTTAAAAAAGATTATTATTGTCCGGATTAAATCATTTAACAAGATTTATTGGTCTTTTTTTGGTAAATGAGGTTATATTTTCAATTGTAATATCAAGTATTCTCTGCACAGCCTCTTTTGAATAAAATGCAATGTGAGGTGTAAAAACAACTTTCTCATTCTTAATTATTCTATGATCTAATGCAAGCTGATGGATTTTCCTTATGTTTAGCCTCCTTGGCTCATGTAAAAGTTCTTTTTCTTCCTTAATTAATTCTTCACCTTCGATAACATCAATACCTGCTCCGGCAATTTTTCCATTTTTCAAAGCATCCATTAATGCAGAAGTATCAACTATGGCTCCACGAGAAGTGTTAATTAAGAATGCTGATTTCTTCATCAAAGAAATGGTTTTTCTGTTAATTAAATGGTGGTTCTCAGGGAAATAAGGGACATGAATAGTAACTATATCTGAACTTTTAAGTAAGGCAGGCATAGAAACATATCTAAAACCTAATTTTTTTGCAAACCTATTGTCATGATGATAATCACTCGCAATCACATTCATTTCAAAACCTTTTGCGATTTGGATGACTTTGCTCCCTATTCTTCCAACACCTAAAACACCAAGAGTCTTTCCCTTCAAGTCAAAGCCTTGCAATCCCTCAATAGAATGATTCTCATTTAAATTTCTAATATAAGCTTTATGAATATTTCTTGATAGAGATAACATTAAACCGAAAGCATGTTCCGCAACCGAATTGTCTCCATAATGTGGCGTGTTGGATACTTTTATGCCCTTTTTATTACATGCCTTTAAATCAATATGGTCAAAACCCATTGACCTCGTTGTAATATATTTAAGATTAGGTATTTTTGAGAGAACATCCGAATTTATCTTTGAATAGATAAATATCGAAACGATATCAGAATCCCTAACTTGATTAACATTTTCCAATGTCAATGCTTCTGGGAAAAACTTGAGGTCATGGCCCTTTAAAGCTTTCTTCAGCTCATCAATTTCCCAGTCATGAATCTCAAAAAACGCTATTTTCATCTTATCACTTCTTTTTATAGAAATAAAAGATAAATGATATATAAAAATGTATTGAAAACCTAACTAATGATTCACAAAATACTTATCTGTAGAATTAGCGACTCTTTCTAACAAACTTAGATTATTATCTGATAAGGTTATATTAGAAGAATAGAATAAAAGATCGCGGCTTCCACTTGATCTCCAAGTATCTATTTCTAAATCAGTATTCCTTGCCCCAGACAAAACGATTATAGCTTGATTAAATCCTAGAGGATATTTAGAACAAAAATCTCTTACAGAATTAAAACCTTCTCTGGAAGAAAAAGTTGAATATCTGGAGTCCCAGCCATCTCTAGGGCTATCTTTTAGAGGAACAAAAGCAAGATTAGTGAAGTTTCCTTCCTGAACAAGTTTTTTAGTATCATATGGATGAGCAAGCGGCAAATCATCAGAATCTCGAACTCTACGCTCTTCAGTGTCCTCACTTCCGAGAAGCCATGCCTGTTTTCCTTCTGGAAGAAAATCATAAAGATCGCTGAAAAGATTGAGATGTGGCTCAAGATTCTTACCATTAGCACGGATTTCTAATTGAAAAATACCATCTTTATATCTCAATTGAACCTTAGTATAATTGTGAGAATGATCTTGACCTTTCAAAAAATGAGGATTTTGGTCTCTCAACTCTTTCAAAGTCAAGTAAGTTATTTCATTTACTCCTGCATCAAGAGACTCTATATTCTCAACAGTTTTGAACTGATTTGCCAATTTTCTTCCGAGATTATCTAATCTTTTAAGAATAACTGCTCTTTTAGCTATAAAGTCCTTGGCTCCACTAAAAACTAACTCCATAAAAAATTATGTTTTAACCTCTTTATAAGGATTAATATAATCAAATATATAGGCTGTAAACAACATTTATAAAACTCATTCCATTGAATAATAAAGGATGAAAAAAGAGATACTAATAGCTTCTTTTCCTGAAGTAGCCGATATAGGAAAAAGAGTCGCTCGTGCACTAAAAGCAGGATACACAGAAATATCTGCAAAAGATTTTCCTGATTCAGAATATCATTTAATGCTTAAAAAAAATCCTCAAAATAAGACAGTAATAATAATAAACTCACTTTCAAAAGAGCCGGATAGAAGAGTTGTTGAAACAATTCTGGCCGGAGGAGTGGCGAAAGACTACAAAGCCAAAAAAGTAATTCTTTTAGCAACTTATCTCCCATATATGAGGCAGGACACACATTTCATGAATTATGATAGCTTTTCTGCAAAGCACATTCTCGAAATTTTCTCTGATTTTGACAGGATAATAGCGATTGACCCTCATCTGCATCGAATTCATAATATGCACACACTTTCTCGAAAGGCAGAAAGCATAACTGTAGATAATATTGTTGCCAAATACATAAAAAATAACTTTAAGAGAGATTATGAAATAATTGGTCCTGATGAAGAAAGTGCTCAATGGAGTGCAAGAATTGCAAAAATACTGAAAAAGAAAGTCGTTATTCTTCATAAAGATCGGTTGGGGGATTCAAAAATAAAACAAAAACCTGTTGTGCTTGATAAAAATACGAACTACATAATCATTGATGATATAATAAGCACTGGAAAAACTCTTCTAGGCGCAATAGAAATGGCAAAAAGACAAGGGGCAAAGAAAATAACTTGCATAGGAATACATGGTTTATTCGCAAATAATTGTGATAAAATGTTGAAAAATTATGCGCAAATCATCTCAACAAACACAGTTCCCACGAAATATTCTAAGATTGATATATCTCAAGCCATTATTGATAGATTGAAGAAAGAAAACTAAGAGTTAAACAAAAGTCTTGGCATGCATAGCGATATGTCTTCCGTTTATTCCATATTTATCAAGAAGTTGTTCCGTTGTGCCTGAATGAGGCATTCTATTTACAAAAAGAGTTTTAATTCTTATTCCAGTATTGATTAGCTCATGTGCAAGCATCTCACCAATACCTCCAGCAGAGTAATGATCCTCAGCAACAACTATTTTATTGCCATGTTTCTCAACAAAATTAGCTAGTTTCTTTATATCAAGGGGCTTAATACAATACAAATCAATAACTGCTGCATTAATTCCCTGCGATTTTAACTTATCATAAGCTTTGAGGCACTCATGAAGAGTAATGCCTGCTCCAATTAAAACAATAGAATCTTTTTTTGACTGCCTAATAACTTTAAATTTTCCAACCTCAAAGTCTTCAGTTTTTTCGTAGATTATAGGAGTTTTAGCTCTTGTTGTTCTTATATATTTTATTCCTTTAATTTTATTTGAAAGTGCAACAATCTTTGCAGCCGAAACAGCATCGCTTGGATAAAAGACAAACGAATTTGGTAAATCTCTGAATAGAGCAATATCTTCAAGTCCCATCTGAGAAGCGCCATCCTGCCCTATTGATATTCCTGCATGACTTCCGCATATAGTTATATTTCCATGTGAAAGAGCAGACATTCTTATTTGGTCATGCGCCCTTGAGAGGAAAGCGGCAAATGATGACGCATAAACGTGATATCCTTTTATTGAGAGCCCAAGTGCCATCCCAATCATATTTTGCTCTGCAATATAAGATTCAATAAAATGTTCTGGTTCAACTTTCTTTACAATATCTGAAAAAGTAGAATTGCTGACTTCAGCATCAAGCACAAGTATCTTATTATCTTTTTCAGCCAAATTTTCAAGTGCAATACCATAGGCTTCTCTTGTTGCAATCTGCTGTCCAATTTTAAATCTCATTTGCCTTAGCTTTTTTCTTGATTTTCTTAGTTTTGGAATTTTGCCAGATTTTTCAGGAAGATTTATGCTAATTTTTGGCATGGCAGGTCTTGGAATCTCCTTCAATGCAGCAAAATACTCTTCCTTAGTCAATGCTCTTCCATGCCATCCTTCCTTATTTTCAATAAACGATATTCCTTTACCCTTCACCGTTCTAGCAACTATAAACGTAGGCCTTAAATTATTTCTTGCTCTTCTGAAGGCACCCATTATTGATTTAATCGAATGTCCATCTATTGTAATAACATCCCAACCAAATGCTTTGAATCTCCTCTTATAAGCCTCAGAATTGTAGCCCATCATAGTTTCTCCTCTTTGTCCAAGTCGATTCATATCAAGAATAGCACAAATATTTCCAACTTTATATTTAGCTGCAATCTCGCAAGCCTCATAAATAGAACCTTCTGCAACTTCACTATCTCCGAGCAAAACATAAACTCTACTTTTTCTGTTTTGCATTTTCATAGCCATTGCCATTCCGAGACCGACAGAAAGTCCTTGACCTAGAGAACCCGTTGCAACTTTTATTGCCGGCTCAAATGATGAAGGAACGGGATGTCCTTCAAGATGGCTATCTAATTGCCTATATCCAGAAAGGCTTTCGCGCAACGCTCCAGCTTTCTTTAATGCAGCATATAATATTGGGGCAGCATGTCCTTTACTCAAAACAAACTCATCATTATCAGGATTTTTCTGGTTTTTAGGATCATAATGCATCTCATCAAAAAATAAAGCAGAGATTATTTCGGCGCAGGACAAACAAGATGAAGGATGACCGCTCCCAGCTTCTGTTGTCATTTGTAAGACATCTCTTCTAAGAAGGTTTGCAATATCTTGTAAATCTCCAACTTTCCCTTTACTCCTAGAAAATATCTTGCTCTTTTTTACTTTCATCTTGAAAATGATATTTAAAGATAGGAAAAGAGGTATAAAAATGCTACGAAGTTAGTTATGATTATGCCCTTCATGAGCATTTTTTTCTTCCTGCTCAATCTCTTGAACAACAGACTCAATCGTCTTATGATAAATATCGAGCTTGCCAAGCATTTGAATCTTGGCTTCTGTTAGTTTCCTTATTTGATTATTTATAATCGTTCTTGCTTGTTCTGGACTTTTTTTCACTACAACACCGGCTCCAACTTCAACAAAGAGTTCCTTGCTTTCAATATTTGTTTTTATATGTAACCCTTTGCCTATTGCTGAGATTGATGATTTATCATTACTTTTAGTAAGAAAATCAAGATTTGTATCAAGTCCTTTTAAGTCTATGAGTTCTCTTTCAACTATCTCAAGATTCTGTTCAAGCTCTTCTGCCTGCTTCTGTAAAAACTGCACCCTAAATAGCAACTCAGCGTTCATCCTCATAGCTAATAAGTAAGGGTTTTAAAATTATGCTTTTTCAATCTTTAATACAAAAAGTTCCTCAAAAAAAAGCTTTTTTGTCGCTACAATTTCACTTTTTAGATTTAATTTGTCAATGAGTGTATCAATCTCATCTATAGGTGTAAAAGAAGATAACAACAACAAAATAATTCCATTTTTATTTAAGTTATTAACAGCTTGATTCAAGAATTTAGTAATAATTTCATTACCCTTTTTCCCTCCAGATGTTATAACAGCCGACTCCTTGTCTTCCCTTTTGTCTTCTGGCAGATAAGGGGGATTAAAAACAATTAAATCAAATTTTCCATCTATATTTGAAAACAAATCTGACTTTACGGCTTTAATACCTAGTTTTTCAACATGTTCAACTGCCTCATCATTAATGTCAGCTCCGAGAACTGATTTAGCTCCTTTCTTCTTTGCAGCCAAAGCAAGAATACCTGAACCGGTTCCCATATCAAGGACATCTTTATTCTTTACATATTTCTCTAAGACTGATTCAATAAGATAGGAATCCTCTGCGGGTCCATATATCATTATTTCTTTTCCTTACGTTCATATAAAAATCTGGCTAAGACTAGAGCTAGATAAGGATAAATAATAATATTTGAAATTAACTCTGTTAAACTAAGACCTCCAATTTCAAAAGGCCCAATATAAGATATTATCTGCAGAATAACAAAAAATGCTATTATTATCGCAAGAACAGAAAGATAATTATTACTCACAAAACCAGCGCTTTTTCTTATACTTTTCAATATCCCAGGGTTCTCATATATAAGAAAGAAATTAGAGAATGTCAGAAAGATAATGCCGCCTATTAGCCCTGCAAAAAATATGAAGAAAAACAAAAATCTTGCGAGCAGTAAAGAAAGGCCTATACTCTTTCCAAGATAATAAGTTCCGTAAATTGCAATTATATTGAGGACATCATAACATACAACAATTATAAGTAAGATGATAAAATTTTTCAGCCAGTATTTATTGGCTCCTGAAAAAAAATCTCTTGCTCTAACTTTCCCCTTTACCGAGGAAAAACACATAGCTATCAAACCTGAGAATAAATAAGACAATCCCAATAGGGAAACGAGTGAGAATGCTATGTACCACCCAGTTATTAAAAATGAATTACTATTTCCTATTATATAATTTATTTTTATAGAAAACATTGATAAAAGAGTAAGAAAAACAATTGAGACTACTGGAGGAACAAAAAACAAGGGATTATTTATAAGTGATTTTGCAGATTCCTTGAACACCCTAACTAAGGAATTACCCATTATTATCCACCACCTGAAATCTTGTTTAGTAGAGGAGTTAAAGAACCACTAAAATAAAGTACCAGTCCAACTATTCCAAGGAGTAATAATAGAATAAGAGCTATAAGAATAATCCATTTAGTTGTTGAACCTGATTTTGGCTGAATTTGTCCGACAGGACTTTGAGATTGCTTTGGAGAAATTTGTTGAATCTGTGCAACTTGTCTAGCCTGAGATGACTGAGTCTGGGGAAGAGATTGTTGAACATTAACCCCCACGTCAGAAAAAGGAGAAGCATTTGTAAATGAGTTCATAACAGCACTATTCATCTGATCGCCAGTCATGGCCTTGGTTGCTGAATTATCTTCAGCCTTCTTCCCCTGTTGGGTGATAGGAACAATGCCTGTGCTAAGAGATTTAGCAGCCTCTTTTACCTCAACAGGATTATATCCTGCCCCGATAAAACTTTGAATTGCATTCTCTAAACTAAAACCTCTTTCAATAGCATTCCTTAAACCGGCCTGAATTTCATCTCTCATTTTATATCAACTCTATAAATTAATCATATATTTAAAGCTAATCTATTTCGCATTTTACAAAACAAGTTCTTGTCCATTCTGCATTAAATGGACTGTTTTGTTGAGTTTGTAACCCATTTCCGAGGCTAATGCTGCTCCTGCAGTTAGCTTCTTTAGGTCTCCATGGGATGGAATAACATGCTCTGGCTGTACCAATTTTATCAAATCTCTGAGGTCTTCTCTGCCACCATGACCTGATACATGGACATTGTCAAATATTCTTACTTGGTGCTTCTTCAGTCTCCTCTCAAGCTGTTGCCTATTCTCCTCATTTATAGGGGTAGGTATGGTTTTTGAAGAAAAAATTATATGATCTCCAGAACCTAATCTTAATGGGAGTTGATTTCTAGCAAGTCTGTCAAGAATTGCGCCGGGCTCGCCCTGATGTCCTGTGCAAACAACTAGATAATCTTTCTTTGATTTATTTATTTGCTTTAAAGTGCGCTCAAGCTGTTTTCTATAAGTTACAAGTCTAATATCATTTATGAAAGGGGCTTTTCCAACATCCTTAGCAGCAGAAACATATTTATTCAGGCTTCTACCAAGAAAAATAACTTCCCTGTTTAATCTTTTACCAAGTTCAGTTATTGTTTTCAATCTTGCAATATGAGAAGAAAAAGTTGTAACAATCATTCCAGATTTTTGATTGTCGGTTGAGAAGAAAACATCCTCAAGAAGACCTTTTGCAATTTTTTCAGAAGGAGTTTTTCTATCATCCGGCGCGTATAAGCAGTCAACTATTAAAGCTTTAACACCGTCTTTAGCTAATTCTTTTAATCTTCTGTAATTTGGCTTGTCTCCATAAACAGGAGAATTGTCAAGTTTGTAGTCGTTCGCATAAAGCACAACACCATCCGGAGTATGTACTGCAATGATAGCACTCTGAATGGTTGAATGAGTCATGGTAATAAATTCAACTTTGTAACTTCGGTGCTTGCCCCTTACTATATAAGAATGGTCCATATTTATCGGAATTAGTCTGTTAGTTATTTTGTGATTGTTGTCTTCAAGAAGAGTTTTTATTACAGAAATTGTAAATGGAGTTGCTACTATTGGAGCTTTATATCTAGGTCCAATATAAGGCGCAGCACCTATATGATCAAGATGCGCGTGGGAGATAAGAATTGCTCTTACTTTGTCGCGTAAGCCATGTTTCTCAAGATAAAGATCATCTGGCAAAGCTCCAAG
The DNA here is from genome assembly GCA_964457475.1 of Candidatus Woesearchaeota archaeon. Lineage (GTDB taxonomy): Archaea > Nanobdellota > Nanobdellia > Pacearchaeales > GW2011-AR1 > VGKP01. The sequence continues at coordinate 571 of CAYWEK010000023.1, read as the reverse complement.
GCTTCGCATGCCCTTCTCCGTCGGAATTTTCTCTCTTTCTGAAACACCAACAATTGCAGGCAAAAATAAACCAGCATCAAAAAGAATAACGTCCTCACCCATCTCAAGAGCAGTCATATTTTTTCCAACCTCATTATAACCCCCAATTGTATGAATCTTAATCATTATCTTTATAGCAAAATATGGTTTAAATAGGTTATCAAGATATTCACATAGCCTAAGATTAAGGAATTATATCTCTAATTAAAGAGCCTATTTATCGTTTTATCAAATACTGTATGTAATAAAGGTAGACCAACAGCATAACCAATTACACTTGATGTCATCAATAACTGTTCTTTAATTGAAGGATTATCATGTTTAACAACATATCCTGCTAACGCCATCGCTCCGCCAATCAAATAAGTTGCAACGAGAGGCATGTATATTATATTACTCCTTGATAATTTTTTCTTTTGCTGATTAGCAATATTCTCTAGATTATCCATAAATATAAATTCATAATGTGTATTATTAGGTTTTGCATTATTTTTTTGTTGTGGTGATGTAGTTTTTTATTTTTTATTTTTGT
>CAYWEK010000022.1:0-12648 GCA_964457475.1 Candidatus Woesearchaeota archaeon | reverse complement strand
AGCCGATGTTAATAGGTTATATGTAAACACTCAAACGGGTGAAAGGGATGCAATTATGAGGAAATTACTTGCACCACTGCCTTTTGTATGGGATAATTCCTCTCGTTATGGTTATTTTGTTATTCCTCTTTCTGATTCATCATTTGCACAGACTATCACTGTTGAACAGGCAAATACAGTCAAGAGTCTTGAGCCTGGATGCAGAATCATGTTCCAAGTAAAGTATTGTGGAAGTGTCGGTGAAGAATTTGTAGACTCTGACACTGAAGAAGTAAGATATATTCAAGAATATGTCTCTGCTCTGGATGCACCACATACTGCAAATGCTTCTTTCGAAATGGTGAACCCTAACCAATATGATATTTCGGTGGTTAATGCTACTAATGAGACTGATATAGTTGTTAAAATGACCTATGATAAAGATTTCAGGGCATATGTTGGGAAGAAAGAGATCAAAATTGAAGAGATAGGCCCATATTTTATGCTTATGTCTCCTCAACAGGCAGGTAAGTATGAAATTACTCTGGTTTACGATTCTTCTCACTCAATTGTAACTATTGGAGCCATCGTAAGCATAATAAGTCTCATTGTAATATTGATATTGTTTAGCATAAAACGTTTCTTCTACCAAAAGAAAAATATTTTCAGGAGGGGCGATCTCTAAATGGCTATTGGTACTTCGATTCGCAGAAAGAAATACTTTATTATACTTATTCCTATAATTTACATAGTTATAGCTTTGTTTTTGCTTCTATTTGCCAAAACGGGATTTATTACTACTCTTCCTCCTCCAGATAATCAAATAAGTTTTGATAATTCTAGTTATAATCAAACTTTTCGTGATCAAGTATCTTTAAAGTTAAGTCTTGCTGAAAATTTTACTAATAATAATCTAGTAGCTAAAGATGGGTTTGTTTATTTATCTTTAAGTACTAGTCAAAGTGGTAATGTTTCAAATGAGACAAATAGTGAAGCGTTAAGTTACATACTTTATTGGACAGCAGTTGACAGGAATAAAGAGGAATTTGATAGGGAATTGCTTTTTGTTGAAACATATATGCAGAATCCACAGGCAAAGTATCTTATGTGGAATATTGGGTCTAATCGAGAAGCCGTTGGCAGTGGAAGAAATGTAGCAACTGATGCAGATCTTCGTACTATTAAAGCTCTGTTAGTTGCCAATGACTATTGGAATAATAAGACCTATCAAAGTGAAATAAATGTGCTTGCAAAAAGTTTGAAGAATATCGCTGTTACTCACAGCAATCTTTTTGCTCCCTATGGCGGAATTGATGGCTCTGGAAAAATATGGAAAACAGATGAAGTATGGTTATCATATGCTGATTTTACAGTCTTTAGAGATCTTGCTTATACAACGGGAGAACCTTGGAGATCAGTATATCATAATATGAAGAATGCTTATCTGGATGCGCAATTACCATCTGGACTTTATCAAAGTGATTTGAGCCCAAATGGAGATTATTCTTCTTTGGATGGGAATTATAGTATTAATGCTCTTTGGATGATGGTACGTGCCGCTGAAAGTGGAGATCCACAGTTGCAAGAATCTGCACAAAAGGCCCTTTTAGTTTACAAAAATTCATTCTATAAGAATGGTGAGATATATACTTCCTATACTTCTGATGGTCAACCAGCATCAACAACTGACTCTCCTTGGACTTATGCTCTTGTTGGTCGTACTGCAATCGCACTTGGTGATGAGAACTTTAGTGAAGACCTTGTGAGAAAACTATTGACGTTCCAGAATACGGATATGAATTCTTCTTATTATGGATCTTTTGTAGAAGGTTCAGAAAAAGCTCCTGAGGCAACTCAATTTACGCAACAGGAGAGCATCATAACTTTACAATCATACTTGGATAAGATTGGATACCGTTCATTAGATGGAAAGAGAACAGCCTGACAAGATATATTAGCGTATGAAATCATACAGCTTTAATATATATACTCTTTTTGGTTTTTGATATAATGAAAGAAATGAATAAAAAAGGTCAGTCTGGCTGGTTAATTTGGGCAATACTATTTTTAGTAATAGCTATAATTGCTGGAATATTTGGGTTTGGACTTATTTCTGGAGTTTCATTTACAGTAGCAAAATGGTTGGCAATAATTTTTGTGATACTCTTTATAATTTCAGTAATAGCTCATACAGTAAAGAGCGCTTAATATATAACTAAAATGATAAAAATTAAAATAATAAACGGAAAAACAAAATGAGGGCGAGCCTTATTATATTTGGAATAATCTTTCTGGTTATTGGTGGGTTGTTATATTTTGTGCCATTACAAAAATTTAACGTGAATACAACCACTACAGGAACTGGGGGAGCAAATGCTCAAACATCATCTGCTAGTTTTACTGTTCCTATAGGTTGGTCATTTACGGCTGCGATTATTGGTTTAGTTCTCCTAATTCTTGGTTTAGTGATTCCCGGATCATCAAGAGTAGTTCGAAGTCCTGAGCTGATAAAAGTGGTTCGAGGGCCTAGAGGGTCTAGGGGATCGAGAGGACCTAGAGGAAGAGGCCTTGTACATAAGCGTTCAGGTACAAGAAATCGTAGAAGAGTAGCTTTACCTGTAAGTACTTCGGTAACAACGACGACTAGAACAGGTAGGTAAAATTAGATATAAATAAAAAAGATGAATAAAAAAAGAACACGTATAGAAGTGATGCATGATATATTGGAGACTGTTAGGAGGGGGAAGGTAAAACCTACACATATACTTTACAAATCAAATCTTTCTTCTCAAATGATGGGTACATATTTGAAGGAATTAATCGAGAAATCTTTTTTGGTGGAACAAAGACTTTCCAAAGGAAGAACTTACGCCCTTGCGCCAAGAGGATTTCAATTTCTAGAAAAGTACTCCTTGATTACAGAATTCACTAACTCTTTTGGGTTAGATCATAATTAGATCATAATGGAGGTAAAATAAAAATGGCAAAGAAAAGTAGAGGTGGTCGAATGACTGCTGCAAAGAGAAGAGCATCGAGAAGTCATCATGGCGGTACAGGTAAGAGTCATGCTGGTAAGGGCCCAGTAAAAAAAAGAGCTGCTGGAAAAAGAATAATGAGAACTTAGATATAATTTGGTCTTTACAAATAAGAATTATTAATTTATATGGTGTAGTATTGAAGAATACTGCTTAATTATAAAAAGCAATTTACCTTTAAAATGAATAGGTTGGAGGTGTAAAATAAAGTAAAAGAAAAAATAAAAGGTGAAAAAAGTGTCAATTCAATGTGTAAAGTGTGGTTATTCTGTAACAGAACCAATATGTTGTTCTTGTGTTATTAGTGAAATTAAAGATTGGCTTTCTGGGCAAAGGACTAATAAACATATTATTAAAAAAATAAATATGGAACTTAGATCCCTATCAAACCGTGTAGAATCCACGGATTATGTAATATTGCCTTCTCCAAATAAATGGAAATCACCAGTAATGAGATGCATTAGATGTAGAAAAGAAATGCACCTCATGTGTTTTTACTGCGTTACCAATGAGGCTTCTCGAATAGTTAAAAAAAACTTAAAAAATGAAAGTTCTATAGAAAATTTTAGTGAATCTTTCAATACTCAGCTTTATGATTATGAATTAAATAAGAATCTCTTTATTAATTGATTATTTATCTCTAGTTACTGATACTAAAACGCAACTTAGTTATAGTCTGTTCTATCTTAAAATTTATGGAAAATAAAAAATTCATTACTGTGGAAGCGTTAATCAAAGAATTTAATCCTAAAACAATACTAGAGGTGAAAAAAGTGACCTTTGAAGGAATTGAAGGTAAAGATGCATACAATATCACTGCCCCATTTATAAACTTGGGAAAAACATATATCGCGGCGCGTGTAGAATCGAGAGAGACTGAATTAGACTCAAAAATATTATTTTTTATACGACAGCAGGAAAAATGGGTGCTTGATCGTACTGCTCCAGTGTTTGATCTCCAAGATCCTTCGATTACCGAAATAGGAGGTAAATTAGTACTTAGTGGTGTGAAAGTATTTTTTAATTTGTCAGACACTACGCTCTACTACAAAACACTCTTTTTTGAGGGAGATAACATTTATGATATGAAAGAAGTTACTGAAGGTCCTCTCTATATGAAGGATATTAGAATAATTGAATTAAGTAATGGGCGAATTGGAATATTTACAAGACCCCAAGGAGCAAGTGGAGGTAGGGGGAGAATAGGTTTTATTGAAGTTTCTTCATTTAATGATTTTAAAACGATGATAAAGGAAGAATATTACAACGCTCCATTGATATTTAATAATATTCCTGAAACAGAATGGATTGGTGCAAACGCAGCTTATCGGTTATCAAACGGCCTTATAGGTGTTTTAGGGCATATAGCGTGCTTATCAAATGGAAATGAAAAAAATTATTATCCTATTGTTTTCGCATTTCATCCCCTTGATAATAAAGTCTTTCCAATTAAAATAATCGCTAGAAGAAAAGATCTTTTGCCTGGACAAGCTAAGCGAAATGATCTAACAAATGTTATCTTTGCAGGTGGTCTTATAAGGAATTTGGATAACACTGCTACATTGTATGCAGGTGTGGGTGACGCAGAGTCCTATGAAATCACTATTTCAGATCCTTTTGTAAGCTATGAGAATCTAACTTCATGAACGTAGTTGATCGAAGTTAAACACCCAGATATAATAGAAGTACAATATCATACAGCCCTAGTATATATAGAAGATTTATTTCATTTTAATATGGTAAAGAAAGAATTCGTTGAGCACAAGAGAATGTATGGTGGATTATTCATTCCAGCAGGAACATTGATTGGTATGGGGTTGGGGTTCTTGTTCAATCATTTTCTGGCAGGATTATTAATCGGTTTGGGATGTGGATTTTTATTGTTCTCGATTTTCAGAAGATAGTTAAACGCCTAGACAACGATTAGATCAAAAGCGATACAATTGTAGAGATTAATTTTTTTTGATCCTTTTTGCTTCCAATAGAAGGTGCGCTTTCATACCTTCAGGTGTTCCATTTTGGTAGGCGGATTCAAATGCACGGGCTTCCATTTCGTCATTGTTAGGAAGATTTGGCGATCTTTCATGATATTTGTTTGATCGAGAAGGCATATGGTTAAATGATCCATTAAGTATGAGTCTAAATGATTCTTGAGCTACATCTCTTCCTTCTGGAACAATATAATCTATTAAACCCATATCGTAGGCTTCTTGAGCTTTTGTTTGTAAGCGTCTCTCTCCTTTCGCAAGTAAATTTAATGTTTGCTCAGGTCCAAGATGTTGTTGCAGTCTTGAACAACCACCCCAACCAGGCAATATTCCTAATCTTTTCTCAGGCATCATGAATTTAGCATTTGGTGTTGAAATACGATAGTCGCAAGCAGTAGCTAATTCATTTCCTCCGCCAATACAATAACCATCAATTGCTGCAATTGTTGTTAGCGTTGATTTCTCAATACGTTCAATTGCTTTTTGACCGCGCCTTGCGAATTCATATGCTGAATTAGCAGTTTGGGAAGCCATAAACTGAACATCAGCACCAGCACTAAAAGAACCCTCACTCTGAAGACTCTCAACTGATGGAAATATTTTACTCATAAAGGTATTCAAGACACGACTAACACGATTCTTTGGTTCAACTGCCTTCTCAGGATTTGCGCCGGGATATAGTACAACATACTTTGCTACTCTATTTGCTCCTAATTCGCCAATCTTTTCAGCAAGCTGTTCAAGTATTTCAGGCGTTAGTGCGTTGTGTTTTTCCTTATTTTTGATATTTATGAATACAATTTCTGGATATGGGATAACTCCTGGTAATGAAGCATCATATATCATGGGAGATTTACACTGAATACGATCATAGGTTACCATGTTTAAATAGGGCATTTTATATATTTAAACCTTTCTAATGTAACTACTCTATAGTAACATTTAAATATACAATTTTACTGTAAATAATATGAAAAGAGTATATTTTAAAAGCTTTAGGAAAAGAGAATCAAATGCTCCTTTAGAGTCAACTATTTTTGATTCAGAGACAAAAAGTCTATCAACTTGTCAAACATTAGATGAAGTATTAAATCATAACCTATTAAAAACTAACACTCATCACCATATTTTGGCTAATAGACTATCAGTTTCATTACCAACAAATCATTTTCCAGGAGTATATAGGCCAGAAGGAGTATTATTTACCACAAATCAAAGACCCTCATATTGTCTTCCTTTTGATTTAATGGCATTAACAAAAGGTACTAAATTTAGTCATGAAGATTATGGATCAGATTTCTTGGAAGGATACGAAAATTTTGTATTTCCTGATTTTGAATCAATGTCTAGAGATTTTCCAAATTCTAGACAGGCAATTACTGCTCTTAATGATTTTAGAGAGTCTCATGGGTTAAATCCAATTGAACAGGAGATTGATTACAATGAACTTTGCTTTGAGCAGGATGTTGAGATTAGACCAGTTGCCCTTGTTGGAGAATCTCCAGAAATAAAGAATCTTGCTTGGAGATATAAAATTAAGAATCATGATTCTATGGAGGCATACCTTCATCCAATTAAACATGAATTGACCAAGATGTTCTATCTAGGTTTGGCTTCTCAGTTTGATGGTTATCAAGGTTTAGTTCAAGAAAGAGAATGTGATTTTGTGTGTTAAAATGGCAAAGAATATTTTAAAGAATACTACTCTGGGAATGATTGTAGCGAATGAAGAGTTTAATTGTTCCGGTGGTATTTTGAGCACAGTTAGAAATCATATGCCTCATTACGAAAGAGGAGTTATTGTACATACAGGATCAAAAGATGGAACTGGAAATGTTCTAAAAAAATTACAACGAGAATTTTCTTCTTTAAAAGTAGTTGAAGATCATGATTCATTTAAACGCTCTCTTTGGTCTGGAGCTCGTAACGTTGTTCTTGAGCAAATAAAAACTGAAAGAGTTGCATTCTTTGATGCTGATGAGGCAATTAAAGAAAAGGATTATGAAACTTTGGCAAACTTTGTAAATTCTAATGATAGCTGGGGTTTTAACTTTAGATGTATCAGAGTATTACCGGATGGTGAAGAAATTGAACAAACTCCTCCACAAATACAGAATCCTAGAATATTTAAAATGACTAAAGATCCGAGTTATGGTCTTGTGGAGTTAGATATGACTGAAGGGTTGTTTGCAAAAGTTAACAGAAAATATGTTATAGCTCAGTATCACAAAGGTATCTTTGGTAGAAAATTATGTGCTCTCTCACCCGTGCCTTTTTATCATTTTAAATGGTATAAATTAGGTGAAAGAACTAATAAACCTAGTCAATTAAAAGTACATTTATGCAGAAATAAATATAATTGATATTCTCAATTTAAATTTGCTTGATTAAATAAGGCTATTTGGATCTTTTAATTGCTTCTTTTTCGGCGCGATTTATCATCTCTTTTTTTAGACCTATAAAAATACCGCCTTCCTTAGCACCAACATAACTGCTTTCTCCTGGTTTGAGTATTTCATTTAACTCATCTAGTTCTACATCCACATGAGTTACGGTAGCTCCAGATTCTCCTTTTAAATGAATATAGACATCCGCTTTTCCTAAATAAATTTTACCTTTACCTGCCCCAGACATACAAGAGATAGATTAATTATCTTTATAATTCTTTGGCAAACAACCTAATTTTTATTTGTTAAAGAAGGGAGTTGAACTTAAAGTTAAGCGCTAGGACCAAAATCAGATTAAAAGTGATACAGTTATTGAGAGAATTTGGTAGCTTTTCATAAAAGTTAGATTTTATGAACATTTATCTTCTAAATCCGTGCCGATTATTATTTCTTGAATGATGCCTTGGCGAATTATTTCTTACATTTCTCCCATGAAAATTGCTTCTTCCTCTCAAATCATCAGATCTTCCGCTTCTACGGCTGTCAAATCTATCTCTGCCTCTTCCATTGTGATTTCTTCCTTTTTGTCTATTGATTTTTCTATCAGCATTAGAACTGAAGCTAATTTGGATAATATTTTCTATTTTTGGAACTTTTAATTTCTCTATCTTTAATGATCTTGAAATTTGCCTAAATTCTCCGTGGTCACCGCTGGAAACGAAACTTATTGCAATGCCATTCTTTCCTGCACGAGCTGTACGACCTATTCTATGAATGTATTCTGAATCAATAGCAGGAATATCGAAATTATAAACATGTGAGACTTCTTTTATATCTAGTCCTCTGGCAGCAACATCAGTGCAAACTAGAATCAAAGTTTCTCGTTCATGGAATGATTGCATTGTGCTGCTTCTTCTATTTTGTGAAAGGCCGCCATGTATTGCAAGAGCATGAATTTTCTGCTGATGAAGTGCATAAGTCAATCGGTCAACGTTTCTTCTAGTATTACAAAATATCATTACCACGCCATTTTTTTCTAGTCTCAGCAAATGCACTAGCAATGAGAATTTCATATCTGAATCAATATCATAATATACTTGATAGAGTTTGGAGGGATCAATCTGATTGTTTACAGATATTTGTACAGGGTTTATCATATATCTATTAGCTATTTGACTTATTTCTTTAGATATTGTTGCGGAAAACAGGAATGTTTGCCTCTCACGCGGACAATTTTTAATTATTTCTTCAACATCTCTTATGAATCCCATATCAAGCATCCTATCTGCCTCATCAAGTACAAGAAATTTTACTTTACTTAAGTTCAAGCTTCTTCTATGTAAATGGTCTAATATTCTACCGGGAGTACCCACGACAATATCTGCTCCTCTTAAATCTCTTATTTGCGGTCCCATAGACATTCCACCATAAATTTCTCTTACATTTAATCTGAAATGCTTTGAGAAATCTCTTAATGCATGTGCGACTTGCTCAGCTAATTCTCTTGTAGGTGTAAGAATAAGTGATTGAATTCCTTCACCTCTTTTAATATTTTCTATAATCGCAGAACCGAAAGCAAGAGTTTTTCCGCTTCCTGTTGCGCTGCTTCCAATAATATCTTTACCTGCAAGAGCCAAAGGGATTGTTTTAATCTGGATTTCACTAGGCTCAGAGAAACCTTTTTCTCTGATGACGTTTAAAATGCCTTCACTTAACCCTAATTGTTTGAATTTTTCCATTTTTGTTAAAATAATAAGAAAAGACCCTTATCTATATTATTCTTAATTTAATCGATTTTCAATAGTTTATAAACCTGTTCAAGATATTATTAATTATTCATCCTCCAAATCTTCAAATTTGACTTTCCATTGATTATCCCATGCTTTTTTTCTTTTTTTGCTACAAGCCAGGCAATATTTTCTTTCATATCGCGCCAAGGGATTAACTTCAAATTCTTTTTTGCAAACAAGACATTTTTTCATTTTCATTATGTTTTAAACCAATTTGGATTTAAAAACATATTTCTTTAGCATTTTTCGATACTTTTCTACTTTTGCAGGCAAATCGTATGTATTGGGCTTTTTTAGGTCGGTAAAAATTATGCCCGGACCACTTGTTAAACCTTAAGTTTAACTTTGTTACAATTTGCTCAATCAAAAAACTAAGGATTATTTGGTCTAAAGATGTCTATGAGCATTTAGAAATTTTGGATAGATTTAGGGGTAGGACATATGTCCTTAGGCCATACGCTAAGAGATAGTTCAGTTTATAATAGTAATATCAAAGAAGACTAATAACTCAGCTTTCTTCTCGGTTCAGCAGGCTTTGAATCTTCCATCTTCTCTTTTTTCATTCTTTCTTTCATTTCTTTGAACTGGGCTAATCTTCTATCATAGTCTGGGTCAACGAATTCGTTTGGTCTTGCCATAGTTTAATCTGTAGATAAACGTATATAAATATTTCTATGATTATCAGATATTGAAAAAATATTCTAAAAATATAGTGGCGTAGCTTCCCGAGTCAAAAGTAAACTGTAATTTTATCTTTTTTGATGGAATAAATAACTCATCATCTTCCACATCAATATTTATGTCTATAACTTTGAAAAAAGCTTTTCTTTTTCCGGTTGCAAGGCTTAGAAAAGGAACCTCATTGTTCTTAAAATCATCCAATTCTAAATCATTTTCTTCCAGAATATTTTCAGTGATCTTTCTAAACTTACCATGAGAATTATTTAGTTCGTAGCCGGGAATAATTAAAGAATCTTCTTCCGAAATAGCGCGTCTATCTATCAATCTTTCAAGTATTTCATTAAATAATCTACTTTGAACTGATTGACACATGATTAGAATTATCTTTTCACCTATAAATGTTAAAGCTCCCAGATAATCATTCTTATTCTTGGATAAATATTCAATCATTTTATTTTCAATATGAAGTTCTCTAGGAAAGTATTCTGCTGCGGAAGAAATATCTCTTTCAGATTTCAATCTCTTTTTTGCTTCTTTAATCTCGCGACTTTCACTATGCCCTGAACCAGTAAGATAGGCAAAAACAGCTTCCTTATATTTTTTCTTTAAAATTAACTTTCCTATCTGAAAATTGTCATTTCTTAAAGATCCAAATCTTTGTGTTCCGAAGAAATTAGGAATAAATTCAGTATTTCTAACTCTATTCAATACTTTTATGGCTGCATCATCCACATCTCTGAGTGTGACTCTGAATCTATTTCCTTTCAAATCGCCTATTTTTATTTTATGCTTACCCCATCTAAAATTTTTTAGGATTATTCCTTTGTGGGAAAATTTTCTTATTTTTTCCATGTCTGGTTTAAAAATAGATATTCTTTGACAAGTCCAAGCTAATTTGTCTTTAGTTCCAGCATAACCTATTTCATGAGGTTGTTTTTTTAGCTCATTACACAATATGGAAATTAAACTGAAATGGTCTATGTTTAACTTCTCAACATCCAACATAATAAAGTCTCGTCTATCATCCACATCAATATTTGAAAAATCAACTTCAGCCTTTTCAAAAGCATTAACAGAATCTGATACTCGAGATATTTTTAGATCTTCATTTATCTCTTCAACTATAAAGTCATCAGCTCTATGCTTAAAGACTACGCTTCCTTTATCAAATGATTTCATTAAAATAAATGTTCTTTAGTACTCTTAAAGGTTAAGGATAGTAAGAATAAAATGCTCAGACTATCAAAATAAGAGAGTTGAACTTAAAGTTAAACGCCCGATTTATGATGAATCGATTGTTATTTAGAGTTCAATTTTCCAAAACCTTTTGCACTCATTAAAGACAAGAACAAAACTCCCAAACCCACCATTAATGAATCAAGTGAAAGTCCATATATAAAATTTCCAAATGAAGTAATCAGCAAATAACCTATTACAAAGTTTACAAATCCCCATAGCACATTAACAGTTGCAGATGATAAGCCTTTTCCTGGAGGACTTGCAAAAGGAGACTGAAACCTCTTTCCTTGTATCCCGCTTATGAAATGAGGTATACTATTTGCCAAAAAAGCTCCCGCGAAAAAATAAATTATGTATAAGTACCAGTACATATCTAATATTAGTTTTTTATCTTTTTAACCCTTTCTAAATAACCAAGTGATTGTTTGGTAGAACAGAGAGTTGAACTTAAAGTTAAACGCCCGGACCACGAAGCGGAACAAAGTGTCCCAATTTTTATTAAATTAAAGGCTAAATTCTATTTTCTTAGTGTTGGTCTTTCTAAAAAAGTCTTCTAGATATTCAATCCTGCTTTCATAAATAGCAATTATTGATTCTGGTGGATATTCTGTAGATGCCCTTTGTTTATTCTCGGGATATGATAAAAATGTGATATCATATTCGCCCCAGTTTTCTAATGTGTTCCAAGGTTTAGCAATAAATCCCTGATGAACTAATGAACATCTCCAATCTTCATATAATTTTGTTGCTTCATCTTTTCGAATGCCCATATTTGGAAGAGAAAGAAGTTCAATAAATCTCTCCCCGCTTTTCATCTTAGGGTATAACAGCTTAGCTAAACTTTCAAATCCAAGAAAAGAAATCTGAAAGATAAGCCTACCATGAGACTTATTTTTTGCAAATTCTTTTAATAGAGACACTCTGTTTTTATGAAATAAAACAAACTTTTCAATATCTACAATAACTTTTTCTTCTATGCTTTGATTAGCCATAAAAAAGAAGAGATCTTAAGTTATTTAGTCTTTACTCTTCCGCCGTAAAGAGCTAGAAGTGCAGATTTAGCGGATTTAGCGGATTTTGTACATTAACTATATTATATTTTATGACTTTTCATCTATGAAAATGAGCTTTTTAGTTAGTTTTGGTCATCAGATACGATATATCTCGATGGCTTACACTACAGAAAAAAGACCAAAAAGTCCCTTTTTAGCCCAGAGCTATATAAAGAATCTGGACTTTATCGTATATAACAATAAAAAAGATGGCAACAAACAAATCAACGGAAAAGGTGCTTAAATGCATAAATGAGCAAGATCAGCCAGTTACAAAGACTGAAATAATGCAAGAGTGCGGACTTTCTTCAGAGTCAATAACAGACTGTTTAGCTATTTTAGTGCGTTTTAACTTAATTGAGCTGTGGACAAATGGCAGAACAACACTTGTAAGAGCAAAACAAGAGGAGCAAGAAGATCATGCAGAGCAGTGAATCAGCGCAAAGTCCCCTAAAAAATGAGGAAATACCAAAGCGTATGCTTGAGCGTACGCCTCA
>CAYWEK010000021.1:0-13449 GCA_964457475.1 Candidatus Woesearchaeota archaeon | reverse complement strand
ACTGAATATAAGCGGTTTTCTATATTGAGTCAAAAGGCAAAGGTATCTGTAGCTTACAGGACTATAGCTTTCCTTTTCCAAATCCCTGAGAGTAAATATGTTACCAAGCGATTTTGACATTTTTCCTTCTTTCATATTTAAGAATCCAGCGTGCATCCAGTAATTTACAAACTTCTTTCCGCTTGCACATTCACTCTGTGCAATCTCATTTGTATGATGAGGAAAGATTAGATCAATAGCCCCTGTATGTAAATCAAAATTATTGCCTAATGCCTTCGTTGACATGGCAGAACACTCAATATGCCATCCAGGTCTACCCTTTCCAAGTTCAGTTTCCCAGAAAACATCTCCATCTTCTTCTGTATAAAACTTCCAGAGGGCAAAATCCTGAGCATTTTCTTTGTCATAGATATCTGATATAATTCTCTTCTTGGTTTTTTTAACTTTATCAAGACCTGCAAGCTTTCCGTAGTCTTTGAATTTGCTTATTGAGAAATATATACCATCATCTGCTTTGTAAGCATATCCTTTATCAAGCAGCTTTTTAACCATTTTAACCATATCGGCAATAGATTCTGTAGCTCTAATTTCAGAAGGAAGAATTATATTCAATGATTTCAAATCTTCAAAGAATATCTTTTCATATTTTGATGTGAAATCTTTTAGAGAGATATGCTCTTTTTTGCTGCCTTTTATTGTTTTGTCATCAACATCTGTTATATTCATTACGTGTTTGACTTTATATTTATTATAAAGAAACATTCTCTTAAGCAGATCATTAAAAATAAATGTTCTAAGATTACCTATGTGGGCATAGTCATAAACAGTCGGTCCGCACGAATAAATGCCAACTTCTCCTTTTTTTATAGGTTTGAAAACTTCTTTTTTCCTTGTTAAGGTATTATAAACCTTTATCATGTTAATTGGAAGATTAAGCTTATTTTAAGGGTTTCTATCTTATGGTTCCAAAAAATATTGGTAAGTCAATTTAACTTAATTATAAGACTTTTTAGGATAGATTAGTAGTGAAAATTCTTTAGAAGATTTATATACCAATAAAGTATCGATTTTTTATGGTTAGGTTCGCCCATAACTCTGCCTTTGCTTGGTTTTTTGAAAACACTCTCAAGAAATATATGTCTCTTACAGACAGAGGCAGTATCAATTACATTTTAGGGGGATATAGTCGATGGGGGTTAGATAGAGGTTTTAATGGAGATTTACCTTATCAAGTCATCAATGAATATCTTGCCACTGCTGAAAATATGGGTCTTGAACCTGAAAGAGTTATGACTGAAGCATTTTTCACTCGCCATGGTCGAGATAAAGTTATAATACCAAGAAATCCTCATGAAGTGCTTTCTAGTTTTTTAGAAATGGTTGAAGGAAGATAAAACTTAGTCAGTAACTTTAAATAGCCGGTTTTTCTCATTTTTTTAACATAAAGTAAAGATTAAATTTGTGTTTGAGAAATGGCATGAAAGTGACTATTTCTCGTTAAAATAACAATAAAATGGAAAGCTTCAGAAAATTGGGCTTGTCTGAACCTCTTATCAAGTTAATTGAAGAGGCAAAGTTCACAGAACCAAGCGAGATACAAGAAAAAACAATCCCTCTAGCTATTGCTGGAAAAGATGTAATTGGAGGAAGCGCAACCGGAAGCGGAAAGACTCTCGCATTTGGAGCAAGCATTATAGAACACGCTGAAAAAGGCAACGGCATACAAGCCCTTATTTTGGCTCCCACAAGAGAACTTGCAGAACAAGTAGGCAACGTTTTAATGCAATTTTCATCGTTTAAGAAGTTAAATGTTACAACAGTATATGGGGGCGTGGGAATAAGTCCACAGATATATTCTCTGGAAAAATCAGATATTGTTGTTGGAACTCCAGGAAGAATTTTAGATCATCTTCAAAGAGGCACAATTTCTCTGAAAAACGTGAAAACACTCGTTCTTGATGAAGCAGATAGGATGCTTGATATGGGTTTCATAGAAGATGTTGAAAAAATAATATCTGCCTGTCCAAAAAAAAGGCAAACAATGCTTTTCTCAGCCACAATCTCTCCCGATATAGAACATATTTCAAAAAGACACATGGTAAGCCCAGTATCAGTATCAGTTGAATCCTATGTCGACCCTTCATTACTAAAGCAGATCTATTACGATGTTCCGAGAGATATGAAATTCTCATTTTTAGTTCATTTGCTGAAAAATGAGCAATCAGGACTGGTGATGGTTTTCTGTAATACAAGAATAAATGCTGATTTTGTTGCCAATAATCTAAATAAGCAGGGAATAGAATCTCTTGCAATTCATGGCGGTCTTTCGCAGCAGAAAAGAAGTAGAATAATGGAGCATTTCAAATCACAGAAAGTTTATGTCTTGGTTTGTACTGATATTGCGGCTCGTGGTCTAGACATAAAAAATGTTTCTCATGTTTATAATTATGATAGCCCTAAGACTAGCGCAGAATATATTCATAGAATTGGAAGAACGGCAAGAGCAGGTAAGGACGGCATAGCTATAACAATTTTGTCAGAAAGAGATTATGAAAATTTCAGAAATGTAATGATGAACGACGAATTAAAGATTACGCAAGAGCAAATGCCAACGGATGTAAGTAAGGTATTCATTAGTTTTAATCGCGATCATGGAAGAAGTTTTGGAGGCCGTGACGGACATAGAGGCGGCAGTAGGTTTGGCGGTAACCGTGGAGGAGGAAGATTTGGAGGTAGAGGACAAAGAGATTCTGGGGACAGAAGAGATAGTAGAAGATCGGGTGGTGGAAGAAGCGGGTTCGGCAGTTCAAGAGGAAGAAGTTTTGGCAGTAGCAGAAGAAGATATTAGTCAAATATCCCTAATAAAAGTCTCAATCTCATCAAAACTCTTTTTTTGCATCAGCTCATTTCTTAATTTAGCAACTCCTTCTTGACTGCGAAGAAAATTTGTTCCAATGTATTTTATTCTTGGAACATCAGTAATATCATATTTCTTAGCTAATTTTAGATATTCCTTAAAATATTTAAAATTCTTTTTAAAATCAAATTCTTTTTCTTTTCCGGTTTTCAGGTAATATGAAATTCTCTCAAATATTTGTGGATTTCCAATCGCAGCTCGAGCAATCATCACACCATCGCAAATATCAAGCATCTTTTCAGCATCTTTTCCAGAAAAGATATCCCCATTTCCGATAATAGGGATTCCAATATTTTTTTTAACCATTTCAATCCATTTCCAGTCAGCCTTTATATCTGCCCCCTGAAAAGCAAGTCTTGCATGAATGGTAAGGGCATCTGCACCCGCTTTTTCAATCATCTTTGAAACCTTTGAGACATTATTCTTGTTAAACCCAAGGCGAATTTTTGCAGTTGTTGTATATCCATTATCCTTAAGAACTTTAATCACACCAGTAATTTTCTCAGGATTTTTTAACAGAAATGATCCGGCCTCATTACCAGTAATCCTAATGCTAGGACATCCACAATTAATATCGACTAAACCATAATTGTCAAAGACTTTCATCCTAATAGCCTTTTCAAATTCAGGAATATTATTTCCTGTGACTTGAATGCCTATCGGTTTATCCTGATTAGAGGTTTTCATTAGTCTTCTTGTTTTAGGATTATCATGAGTTATCGCATCAACATAGAGCATCTCAGTATAAGCCATTCCAGCCCCAGCTTTTCGGCATATAAGACGATAAGGTAAGTCAGTTACTTCAACCATTGGTGCAAGAAAAAGTCTGTTTTTTATTCTTACATTTCCTATTTTTAATGGTTTCATTATTAACTATATAAAAGGGTTTATATATAAAATTACCTTTATATAAAAATGGAAAAAGATATAGATAGGATACAAAAAAGCAATGACACAGATATAGTTATTCGTATTGATGATTATGGCGGAAGGAAAGGTCTTACCATCAGAGAATATGTAAAATCAGAGAAATATACTGGTTTTACCAAAGCAGGTCTGAGAATTCCTGCAGATAAGTTCAAGATATTCAAGGCAGCCATAAATTCCATTGGTGAGAAAGACATGGAAGAAGAGTTAACCGATAGCCAAGCAAAGATTACTGAAGATAAGGATTCAATGTAAATAATCTGTTATAGTTAACTTTTTAAGCAGTTACCATAGCCTAATTTGATGAACTGCGATGATATTTTTAGGAGGGAAATCAATAGGTGCGCCCATTTCATCGAAGCTGTTGATGTAGTAAGAAAGAATTCTTCCGGAGATATATGGCTTATTGGTGGCGCAGTTTACAGAACATTGGTGCATGCTTTATATCATACACCTAAACCCGCTATAGATTTAGATTTTATTGTTGAATATGAGACAAACGGTCCCAATTTAGAAAACGGATGGGTTCAAACTAAGAATAGGTTTGGAAATCCAAAATTGATTAATGGTAAAGTAGAAATTGATTACATTCCTCTCGATAAAATCTATTCCATAATAAAAAGAAAGATGACTCCAAAAATAGAGAATTATCTTTCTGGTGTTCCAC
Source organism: Candidatus Woesearchaeota archaeon (assembly GCA_964457475.1). Classification (GTDB taxonomy): domain Archaea; phylum Nanobdellota; class Nanobdellia; order Pacearchaeales; family GW2011-AR1; genus VGKP01. Next base: position 8,938 of record CAYWEK010000021.1, on the reverse strand, counting down.
TTAAGATCGCGGCAATAGCTTATGATGTAAAAAGAGGGAAATTAGTTGACGGCGGAGGTTTAGAAGCCATAAAAAACAGAAAAGTAGCGGTAAACAACTTCTTTTTTGCGAATATTGCAGCTAGAAAGAAAGGGTTAACACTTAGAGAGTTTATCTTAAAAAAAGCGGCAAGCCTGAATTTTACTCCGACTTTTCCAGATGGCATTTAATTTATAAAACTCTTTTTTCTTAATATACTATGAATAAAATGTTTGTTATTGAACATCTTGAGCCAGAGCTTTATGATTGGTGTATCATAGAATACAAGCACATCTCAAGAATAGTCGGAAAAAGCAATCTCTGGTTCACAAATATAAAGAAAAAAGATAGAAAAAAGCTGACAAGATATGGTAAAGTATTTCACGAATCAGTAAAGCAAATAGGCTTAAGCAGAGCATGTCTTCTTGACCCGGAAGCCGACGAGACTCTAAGTCCTGTCAATTCACTAGATTATTCTTTCTTTATTTTTGGAGGCATTCTGGGCGATTATCCTCCAAAGAAGAGAACAAAAAATGAGCTTACAAGATTTATGAAAGGAATAAAAACATTCAACATAGGAAAAGAGCAAATGAGCACTGACAATGCAGTTTATACTGTTAAACAGATTCTTGATGGGAAAATTCTTAATAAATTAAAATTTCAGGAAGGCTTAGACATAAAGATAAATAGAATACAATCAACTCAATTGCCCTATAGATATAACGTAATAAAAGGAAAACCTCTAATCAGCAGAGAACTTGTCAAATTTATAAAAAATAAAGATAAAATCTAATTTCTAATTAAACACTAACGCCTGCGCTCTTTAATGCTGCAGATATTGAACTCCATCCAGCATTAACTTGCTGTCCGTTCACAAAGAATGTAGGTGTTCCCTGAACAACTGCGCTTGCAGCCTGAACAGCTTGCTTGACCTTTGCTAAGTCAGTATCACTTTCAAGGCAACTCTTGAACTTTGTCTGATCAAGACCTGAAATTCCTTGTGCAATTACTTCCAAATTCGCCTTAGTATATTTGCCAGTATCTTCGCTAGGACCAATGCTTGCCTTATAGATTGCATCATGCATATCCCAGAACTTACCCTGATCTGCTGCACAGAATGCTGCTTCAGCTGCAAAAGTAGATTCTGTCCCATATTGAGAACTTGGATTATCCAGGAAGTTCATTGTAACGAAAATGAATCTTATTTTTCCCTGTGCAGCCAATTGCTCAGCCTTTCCTGCAGAATTAACCAAATCGGCATATTGAGTATATTGGCTTGCCCAACTTGCCTGTCCTGAAGCAAGAGCGCAATAAGGACATTGAAAGTCTGCAAATTCGATAACTGTTGCAGAGGCAGTGCTAGGTCCTAAAGAAGGATATAATGTTGAATCAGCAGTAAAACCGCTTACATCAACAGGTCCAGTGGTTGTAGTTTGTGCAGTCGCACCGGTGTTTGCAGCATTTCCTGTTCCATTGTTATGACCAAAGAAAATAAAAGCTCCAACAATAAGGACTGCCACAAGAATAAATGTTGAATACTTCCATAGACTGGCTTTGTTTATTGTGATTGTTCCAGATTCAGATTTGGATTCTTCGCTCATCTTTTCTTCAGATAAAAAGGTTATTTAAATGTTATGAATCTAATTTCTACGATTCTTCTTTTCCTTCTTTCTGAAACCGGCGGCAATCAATGCGACGATAATAAGGATAAGTAATCCAAGAATGAAAGGATTATGCAGAATAATAATTCCTAATAGGGAATCATAGGTAATAAAGTTAGAGCCGGAATCAATCTGAAATCTTATGAAATAAAATATTATTGAAAGAGCAAGAATTATTATTCCAGCCCAGAAATATCCTTTTCTTTCTATTTTTAATTTACTCATATAATTGTCATAAAAAACAAGAATATTTAAATACTACTTCTCCCAACAAAAGTTATAGAATAATATTAAAAGAGGTAAAATGGCAAAACATTGTATTTATTGCAAGACGGAAATCTCACAGGATTCAGTTATAGACTTCTGCAAAAGATGCGGCGTAGGTGTTTGGGGAGAAAAAATGTTCAACGCTATCGTGGAAAGCATGGAAAAGTCGAGACAAGCCGGCGATTTATTCCAAGGTTCAGTTTCAGGATCTTAATTATTAATCTGTAAAAAACCTTTCAAAAGCTTTTTAAACTAGTTTTCTGAGTTATATCCATGCTAGATCACAAGAATCCAAGAGCCAAAGGAAAATTCTCTTTCACGAGATTTTTTCAGCAATTTAAGAAAGGAGATAGCGTCGCAGTTTCCAAAGAACTATCAGTACCATTTCCATATTCGCACAGATTACAGGGCAGAACGGGAAAAGTTATTGAAAAAAGAGGCAGCGCCTATTATGTTGAAATTTCAGATCTAAACAAGCCAAAGAAATACTTAATTAAACCAATACATCTGATAAAAATAGAATCAAAATGATAATTAACAAGACACCCCTAACTCTCGCAGAAGTGAAGGAAAACACAAAAGATATGGAAAATGAAATTATGCAGAATTACATCAAAGCATTCGTGAAAATGTCAAAATCGGACGCTCACAAATGCGCCGATGAGATAAGAGCACTCAATAATCCAAAAATCAAGGAAGAACACATAATGAAAATTATTGATTTTCTCCCAAAAGATGCAGAGGACCTTGGCAAGATCTTTATGGATGTCACACTAAGCGAAGAGGAATCAAATGCTGTTCTTGAAATTGTTAAGAAATATTGAACATGGCAGAAAAGGAAGATTATGCAATCATACTGGATTATTTGCCTTACGGTTACCCAACCGCTGGCGGGAGAATGAATCCCGTAGCTCAGGCTATTGGTGAAAAATCACTTACTTTGCTTGAACTTGTACCAAGAAGAGGCATACCTCTCGTGGCAAAGGAAAAGGTTTATATAGGTCCAGACAAGAGAGATAAGATATACTTCATTGCAGGAAGACTTTCAAAGGAAAAGCTTACCGAGGCTGCGAAGATCCAACTACAGGAACACATCGAAAAAGTAGTTGCGGAGCAGGAAAAGAAATTCGTAGATTTCTTCAATCATGCTCAAGCCATAAATACCCGTTTGCATCAAATAGAGTTGCTTCCGGGTTTCGGAAGAAAACACACTGAGGAAGTTCTTAAGGCAAGGGACGAGAAGGAATTCGCGTCTTTTGATGATATAAAGGAAAGAGTAAAAAATGTGCCTGACCCGAAGAAAGCCATTGAAAAAAGGCTGACTGAGGAGCTCATAGAAAGGCAGAGATTTTACTTATTTGTAAGATAAAATGGCAGAAAAGGAAAAAACAAACGAGAAACCGGAAAAGAAAAAACCTGAGAGCTTGGCGAAGGCTGAAAAGAAAGTGCACCAACAGGAAGATAATTCTGAAATGCTTATAAGAATTCTTGGCTATGACATTCCTGGTTCAAAAAATGTCATGACTGGTCTTACAAGAATAAAAGGGGTTTCCTGGAGTATTTCAAATATAACTTGCATAAAACTTAAAATTCCAAAGGCAAAGAAAATATCTGAACTTTCAAAGGCAGATATACAGCAGATTGAAAAGTTCTTGCGTGAAATGCCTGTTTCTGATTTTTTCAAGAATAGAAGAGCAGATATAGAAACCGGAGAAACAAAGCACTATCTTGGTGCTGATCTCGATATAAAGAAAGAATTTGATATTAAGAGATTAAAGGAAATTAAGAGTTACAGAGGACTAAGACATGCTCTTAAGTTGCCCGTAAGAGGACAAAGAACAAGGTCACACTTCAGGACAAAAGGAACTGCCATGGGGGTAAAGCGTAAGGCTAAATAAAAATGATAAGAAAGAAAAAATTATATGCGCGACCAAAGAAGCTTTATGTAAGAGCAAGAATCGATGAAGAAAATGCTCTCATGAAAAAATATGCTCTGAAAAATAAAAGAGAAATCTGGAAGGTTTCTGCAAATGTAAATTATTACAGATCAAGAGCAAAGGAACTTGCAAAGCATTCTGTTGAAGAGCAAAAAATTCTTTTCAGTAAATTAAATTCTATTGGAATTAAAGTCGATTCAATCGCCGATGTCTTGGCTCTTAAAATAGAAAGTTTTCTTGAGAGAAGATTGCCTTCAGTTATAGCAAGAAAAGGTCTCTTGAAAACTCCACAACAGGCAAGACAAATGGTTGTTCACAAGAATGTTATGATAGATGGTAAAATAGTTAACACTCCAAGTTATATTGTTCGTGTTTCTGATGAGGACATGATTTCACTAAAATTAAAGCCTAAGAAAGTAAAGGCAAAACCAGAATCACAAAATGCAGCTCCAGTAGAAGTTGCGCCGGCAGCAGGAGAACCTAATAATGGCTGATGAAATAAAAGTCGCTGCAAAAGTGGAAGACAAAAACACCACTCAGCAAGTTGAGATAAAAGAAGTTATTGAACCAAAGTCAGAAGAGCCAAAGGAAAAGAAAGAGGAAAGAGCAGGAATTGCTTATATCTTCAGCTCCCAGAACAATACAATAGTCCATATTACTGATATGTCTGGAAATACTTTGGCAAGAGTAAGCGGTGGAATGGTTACTAAGCACAGCAGATTGAAAGCTGACCCTACGGTGGCGATGTTCGTTGCAAAAAAAGCTGCTGAGAGGGCAAAAGACCTTGGAATAAATTCTCTTTACATAAGAATGAGAGCAAAAACAGGAAGCATCGGCTTTGGCTCAGGAGTACATTCAGCAGTCAAAAGTTTAAGTAAGGAAGGCTTTAGAATAATCAACGTTCTTGATACCACAAGAGTAGCAAGAGGCGGTCCTAAGAAGAAAGGAGGCAAGAGAGGAAGAAGAGTCTAAAGGTTTAAAACCCTCTTTTTACAAATAACATTATGGAAGTCGTTCAGAAATCAGATGAGAAATTAATATTGAGAATGGATGCAAACGAAACTCTTGCAAATGCCATAAGAAGATCTGTGTCGGAGATTCCAACTCTTGCAATTGATGAAGTTGAAGTCTATAAGAATGATTCTGCTCTATATGATGAGATTCTTGCGCACAGACTCGGCTTAGTACCATTAAAAACAGAAAAATCAATGTCTGCAAAGACAAAGATTGACTTCAAGCTTAGCAAGACTGGCCCATGCACTGTATATTCGGGAGATCTAAAAGGTGCTGCCGACATAGTCTATGAAAAAATCCCAATAACTCTTCTTGGAGAAGGTCACAAAATCGAACTTCTTGCAACTGCAAGACTTGGAAAAGGAACTGATCATGCAAAACACATACCTGGTCTTTGCTATTACAGACATCTTCTCGAAGTAAAGTCTTCTCCTGAGATTGATTCAATAATTCAAAGATCAAAATCATCTTTCAAGGCTGAGAAGAAAGGCAGTAAATGGCTATGCGATTTGAATGGCGCTGAGGAAAAGCAGATATCTGAAATAGATAAGGATGCAATAAAAGATTCAAGCGAGATAGTCATGATTATTGAATCCTATGGCAGTATGGCTGCAAAAGATATCCTCATAAAAGCAATTGAAGCTCTTTCAGATAATCTTGACGAATTTGAGAAGTTTTTGAAATAATTATTATAGATTTATATTACCTGTATTGGTCATTGAATAGACGTATATTTTGTTTACAATATTTCCTATGGTTACGGAAGCATCTTGTTCATCAAGATTTCTAGTCATAACGCAATAAAATACTCTCCTTGTTTGAATATACATTATTCCACAATCATGGAATTGTTGATCACCCGTTGTGGCGATAACTCCGTATTTCTGTGCGACCGTAATATTTTCAGGCAGATCAGCATATTGTTTTATATTAAATGAAGTGTTTGTCAAATCAGACAATATCAGTTCAGAATCGGCTGGTTTTAATATGGTTGAATAATAAATGCTGAGAAACAAATTGCTTGTACTTTTTGGAGTTAAGGTGTATAAATTGTTCGAGTCATAATCTTGATAATCATTAAAATAGTTAAGATAAAGAGAAAGATTTTGCAGGTCACTACCTGACACATAATCTCCAAGCACTCTTGCCGCAGTATTATCAGAATCAGATAACATCCAGTGCATTAAATCTCTAACAGACAAATTCATAATAGGCTGAGCATATAATTCACCAGAAGAGCTATCCCTATAACTATCATTTATAGGAAGTATAGTATTAAGACTGATTTTACCCTCTTCAACTTTTTTCATTATTACAACAGCCACAAACATTTTGCCTAAACTAGCCGGAGCAAAATGATCGTCTTCTCCAATTCCAAATGATGCGCCATCTCTAAGATTCAAAACGTACAATGAAACGTTCAAGTTATTTTCAGTTATATAATTTTGAATCTGATTTTGTAATGGCTGATAATTTACAATTAGATAACTCTGGGGCGGTAAAATGCCTGCATATATGCTTGGCGAGATAAACTGTAAATCTGAAGGAGGAGAACTAATGGTATTAGAAGTAGGAACTGAAGGACTCCTAAAAAACAAAATAGCAACAATTATTAGCAATGCCGCGATGATTACCGTTTCAACTGTTACAGCAAGTTTTAGTCTATTCATAAATAATCAGGTTTATACTAATTTAAATAGCTTTCAGTTATTATATGCAAGTCTGTTTCCTTCATGACCTTTAAATCTGAAAAAGCTTGGCTTTGTAGGATCAAAGCTTTTTCTGTATTCTTCTTGACTTCTATAAATCCTTACGGTTTTTTCTGCTTCCCCAACTGGCACAAGAAATTCATCATATATATGATTTAATTTCATTCGGACTGGCAGAATGATAGGATTTTTTGGTGCTGCAGTATCAAAATACTGAAGGTCAAATCTTCCTTTCCCGTTTCTCCCAACTGGTGAAACTATAATTATATCTCCAGCAAGATCTAATCTCGTTTCTCTATAATTAGCAATGGTTGTAGCACTAACATTATTAGCACATAGAACATCAAGCGCCCTTATTACAGTCATTCTCATATTTCTTTCTTCAGGCTTTCTTTGTTTTGTCATATAACCTAGCTTTGGCAAGCCTTTAAAAATCTTATTATCTCCATTTTTCCAAGCGGGAGTGCCGAAGTGGTCTAACGGGTCTGGCTTAGGACCAGATGGCTCAGTGCCTTCCTAGGTTCGAATCCTAGCTCCCGCATTATAACTGAAGTATGAATCCTGACTGATTTTAGGTTTCTAATATTTCAATTCTAATCTCAACAATGGTTCCAGGTTTCAAGTTGTTCTCAATCAACTTAGGAATTACAATTATAGCTTGATTGCCATGTTTAGCTATTCTCTTAATTAAAGTGAATTGTTTAGTGTTCATTTTAAATCAAACCCCCAATAATTGAGTTTTCTTTTTAAGGAATTAGAAGGAACAATGTAATTCCTTTTCATCAATTCTTTCCTTTCCTGAACTCCCCTCTCATGAAAATACTGTGATAATGCATCATAATCTCCTTCCCTGCTCAATATTGCTTCGTAATCTTTTTCTGATATATTTTTCTTAATGAGTAATTCACGTTTCGTGTAATCTTGAAACTCCCGAGCATAAGGTGAATGTTCAATTTTTTTCCTTCCGAAAAGACCTCTGACTACTATTCTATCTTTCCATTCGCCAACAACAAGTGCATTAACAACAAGTTCAATATTGTCCCTCCAAGGAGTAGTGTTTGCGTTATCAATAACATTAAATTTATCTCTGCACAAATTTCTAACTTCTTCGCAATTTCCTCTAACTCTTAAAGCCATTAATAGTTTACTATCAACTTTTTCTCTTTCAGTTTTCAATCTTCTTTCTAATAAATCCCATCTCTCGCTCGTCATTTTTTTATCTCCCTGATATTGCCAGCCACTTCATTTTGTGCCCGATTCCAGCAAAAACATAATTTTCCTGCATTTCCCATAGCCATCTGATAAAAACCATCCCTATATTCATCAGAGGCATAGGAACGATTTAAATCCCAAAAAGCATAGTTTTTAGCTACTTGAGGTATTTCATCTTCAGGAATCAAATTGTTATTACTAGTTTTTATTTTCTCCAAAAGATTATATGATCCAATCATAGACGCTCCTGCAAGGGTTCTATAGTTCTCTCTTTCCAAAATACATGAGCTAGTGACTAAACTCAGTATTCTGTATGGATTAAATTGATAACTATGAGGAGCATACCTATAAGATCTTGAACTCTTACTCCTTTTTGCATGTAGTTCTCCATAGGAATATCTCTCGAACTCGAATATCTCTTTTTCTGCTCTAAATCTACGCAAAGATTTACCAGCTATTGAAGCTAACGCTAAATCTTTTATATCTTTAGCAATTTTTTTGATCTTGTTTGTCATTTTGCCTTATCCTCCAAATATCGATTAATCTCTTCATTACTGAAACCAATCGCCTTTCCAAGTTTCGAAATACCATATTTTGCATCATCTCTTGTAGAAAAACAGCCAGAGCTAATAGATACATGGGCAATCTTTTTATTGTCTTTATTTAATTTATAAACTTCTGCCATTTTCTCCATAACTCCCAAAACAATTTGTCGATTATTTTTTGCATATTTAACCAAGCAAGCAAAATATTCATTAAAAGGATTGAAAGTATTGAAACTCTTTATTTCTCCTGCAGATGTTTCTAATATACTTTTTGACTCATGATTAACAAAATCAGGAAATTGAAATTGTAGCTCATACAAAACAGTTTCTGGATGTCTCTCTCCCTTAAACTGAGGACTCGTTTTGAATGCCTGCTCTAGGTTCTCCACGTCAGTTCGTAGTTCATTTATTTTGCTAGAAGAAAAAGGATTGCTTGTTTCTGATTCTATCTTCTTCACTAGATTATCACTAAAACTCCGTAAAGAACTCAATCTTTGAAGTCTTTCTATTTCACCTAAAGCATGCTTATATTTAGCAGGCATAAATAATTTATGCAAAATTCCTGTTTTCGTTTC
>CAYWEK010000020.1:0-14622 GCA_964457475.1 Candidatus Woesearchaeota archaeon | reverse complement strand
CACATATCCATTTTTTCTCCAGCTTCTTCACATGTATGCCTTTCTCCATTTAATCCGTGTCTTAATTCTATAACTTCTCTTTCTCTGGGATTTAAAACTGCGAGGCTATTTATCAGAACTCCTTTTAATAATCCAGCATACACGTCCTTTGTAGGATCAACTATCAATCCAAAATTAGATTCGTACTCTACTGATTCTTCACCAAGGAAGTTTACGCCTACTTCATCATCTAGTGAGTTTGTCATGATTGACCAGGGAGATTTTCTAACTGGAACCTTAATTTGTGGCCTTAGTCTACGCAGAGCCCTATCAGCAGCAGTTCTTATTCTTTGATCAATATGAGTTGTAAAAGTTTTTTCTCTATATTTTTCCATATGCATATAAGTATTTAATGAATTCACCATAGCAAGTGCTGCCTCCTGATATAAATCACTGAGATCTATGCCAAGTGATTCAGCCCGATCTTTGAACTCAGAGTCTATCTTAAATACTGCATATCTCAAGTTTGCTGCTATTAACTCTTCAGACTTTCCAGGAACTCCGGCCTCTATTTGTTCGCATAACTCTATTTCTTGCTCTCTTGTTAAAACATCCTTTTTCCTGAATGCGCGTCTTGAAAGTGCAAGACTATCACTTAAATCGGGAGTATTGTTTTCTATTCTATTTTTTACAGTTTCTTCTATAGTCATGTCATGCTCTAAAGAACTGACTTTATAAACCTTTCTAATTTGTTACCACTGTATAGTATTACTTTTCGAAGACTATTGAACTTACGTCCGCACCAAGTCTTGGAAGAATCTTTTGCATTTGCAAAAGCATTGGCGGAGGACCACAAATATAGAATTTCCTCTTAAAATCAGTTATTTTTGACTTCAGATATTTTTCATCAATTCTTCCAAAGTCATACTCTTCCTTTTTTTCTTGTGAGAGGATAAAAATACAATCATCTCCTAATATTGACTTTAATTCGTCTTTTAGGATTATATCTGCTTCAGTCTTGTTCGCAAATATTAGGATGTTTCCATTTGCTAGATTCTCTTTTTTAAGCTGCCTTAATATTGCTATAAATGGAGTTATTCCTGCTCCGCCAGCAATAAAAACTCCTTTTCCCCCATAATGTATTGTTCCCCAAGGATCTCTTATGATTAACTGGTCTCCTACATTTAGTTTTCCAAGAGCATTTGTAACTCCATCATGATCGGAATATATCTTTATGGTAAATTCAAGGTAGTTCTCATCATTTAGACATGTAAATGTGAAAGGCCTTTTTTCACTTTTTAGCTCAGGAGTGTTTATTGAAACCTCCGTTGCCTGACCTGGAATAAATTTGAAGCCATTTGGCTTGTCAAACCTGAATCTCTTAACATCGTGCGTTATCTGTGCAATATCATTTATAGTAACAATATACTCTTTTTCATCAATCATCTTATCATACAGGTTTTGACTGTTTTAAATATTGCCTTTGAAGATCTTGAACTGCATTAAGAACTCTTTTATCCGGTGATAAGATAAAAACATGATCATCTCTTGAACGAACAGCACGATATATTCTCTGGAGAAACTCTCTTTGTGCCTTGTCCTTATAGAAATCCCAGAAATGCTCTGGATGATTCTTCTGCAATATCTTCCAAAAAGTATCACTTATGTTTGGATTAGGATATTTTGTAAAAATGATTGAATTGCACGTTTTTCCTGGGAAATCAACGCCTCTGGAGCATTTTGTGGTGAAAAGTGATTCAGATAATCCTGATTTGAAAAGTGAAACACTAAGGCCTGTCTTGTCTTCACTTTGTAATTTTATAAGCTTTTCATTGCTGATAAGATTGTAAATGCCATATATTTGTTTTTCTTCTTCTGTGGGAAGATCTTGGTAAGAATTAACATGGATTAGAACTGGGATTATGGCTTTTTCCATTGATTTTGATAATGCATTTAGATAATCTTTTTTCGTATTTATTTTTGAGCTAAAATTTGAATATTTGCAATCAAATTCGCTTCCCGTTCTTATTATCTCTATTGATCCAAGATTAAGATTTTCAGCTTCAACCATCTTATAGTCTTTTATTCCGAAGATATTTTTCAGTACATTATTTGACTGCAATGTTCCAGACATAAGTACAAGGGCTTTACTTTTAGATAGTATTTCATTGAATTTTGCTGATAAATTTGTGCTTACGATATTAACAAAAATATTTTGCTCTTCATCCCTCGAAAAAGTACAGTAAACTTCTTCCAGTGTATCTTTGAAAGCAGCAGCGGCCTCAAGCATCTTATTTGCATAATTCATTTCATCAAGCAACAAATCAGATTCAAGATCGGAGCTCGAATTAAATACTCTAAAAATATCCTTCAGCTTTGTTTCAGATATATGAAAAACCTTGTTTTCATCTATTCCCAGCAACCTCTTGTTCTTTTCTTCCAAGTCGATGTGTTCTATTAGCTTTTTCCTTGCAAATTCTGCCTTTTCATTATAGGTTATAAGATTTTTGAGAGACGAACCAAGTCTTGTTAGATTTATTTCTTCTTGGTTGAATAATGAATCAAGAAATTCATCTGCCTCATCAACAATATCCACTTGCGTTTCAGGTTTCCTGCCAAGAGAAAGCTCCGACTTGAATTTTGCAGCATTGAATATTATAACATCAGCCTCAAGATAGGACAAATATTGGTCATAATAGCTGCAGCCAGCTTTTCTGTGATAAAAAACATAATCCTTTCCATCACATCCCTTGTAAATCTTCTTTTTCGCATCTTTAATCTGATTTAATTCTATCTCTGCAGGAACAATAGGGCTCCAATAAGGATTTGCTGGTGCAACACTGATTCTCCTCATTTCCTTCCAATCTGGCTTAGCCTTGACCTGAATAAGAGGATTATCATCATAATATTCTAGAAGTTTCTGATAGTTCTTTTCAGTCAGTTTGATATTCTCTGGTAATAAAGGATCTGCACATGAAACTCCTGGGAAAAAGATTGAGTCATGATTTTCTCTTCCAGTTAGGACTGCAATCTTCATTTTTTGGCCGTTCTTTTTTATCATGTACTTTCTTGAAGTGTAATCTTCTTCGTACTGTCTCTGCAAAGCCTTAACAGGAACAATAATACTTGCTTTTCCAAGGGATCTAGCAACATTCAAAGCTATGGCGCTTTTTCCAGATCCACATACTCCGTGAAGTAATATCACTTTTGTGCCATTGTTTACTAAATTGACTATTTCTTCAACCACATCTTCCTGGGTCTTTCCATTTGAGAACTTCAAAGGAGAGATATTTTTACCATCTGCATTAAGATTCCAATATGGTTTGTCAAATATTGATTCCAATTTAGCTTCAGACGACTTCAAAAATGAGAGAGAACTAGAATTTCTAAGTTCCTTGTTTTCTGGCAAAAAGTCTTCAGATTCATCATCAGCTTTTTTATTTTTAAAAATATCAAGTATCTGTTGCATTTCTCCTTGCTCGTTACGCTTGCCCCTTGAATAATTAGAATTCCACCTCTCCATCAATTTCCTTGAGATAGGTAGTTTAAAATGTTTTTTATTCTCTGCTATAGACAAATGTATTTAAACGATGATTTGTCAGAAAAGACATGAAGGCCATGCTAAAATGTGTTATTCCTGAATGTGGTTTTATTACAGATATAAATGAAGAGATAACTGAATGTCCAAAATGCGGAAATCTCTTTGATGTAGTATATGAAGGTCAAAATCCTTCGTCATTTAAAGAGCTTTTTGCGTTCAGAAAAAGTAATCCTAAGAGCATATTTGACAAGAGCGGAGTTTGGAGATTTAGGGAATTACTGCCATTTCCTATGCAAAAAGAAAATTATGAGTCATTTCTCGCTTCTCTTGATGGAAAAGAAGGTCAAACATATCCTATTAATCTCAGTCAGGTAGCTAAATATGTTGGAATGACCAGCGAAAACTTCTATCTGCAGTTTGAAGGAGATAATCCTACTGGATCATTCAAAGATAATGGCATGGCTGCTGCTTTTACTCATGCGAAAATGCTGGGCAAAAGCAAAGTAATTTGTGCCTCAACTGGAAATACTTCTGCCTCAATGGCTGCCTTTGCTGCCAATGAATTGGGAAAGATGAAGGCAATCATTTTCATTGGGAGCGGTAAGATTGCTATGGGAAAGCTGGCACAGAGCCTTGAGTATGGAGCAAAAGTAGTGCAAATAAAGGGGGACTTTGACGATGCAATGGCTCAGGTTATGAATATCTCGAAGAAAGAGAAATTGTATGTAATGAATTCTGTCAATCCATTTAGACTTGAAGGCCAAAAAACAATAAGGTATAGGGCGTTGGAAGGATTAAACTGGAAAGTTCCTGATTGGATAGTCTGCCCTGGAGGAAATCTTGGAAATTCATCATCTTTTGGTAAGGCGCTTTACGAGCTTAAGAAACTTGGACTGATTGATAAGCTTCCGAGAATCGCGATAATAAATGCAGAGGGCGCCAATACACTTCATAGATTATTTAATGAAGAAAAGGTAAGATGGAATAATGGAAAGCCAGATTTTGCCAAAATAAAATCATTTTATGCTAAAATGGATGAGGAAAAAAGAAAAGCGCATACTCTTGCTTCCGCAATTGAAATAAACAGACCAGTTAATTTGACAAAAGCGTTACGTGTTCTGGAATGGACAAATGGAGTTGTAACACAGGTTTCTGATGCAGATATGCTTGAAGCTAAGGCAGTTGTCGGGTTGAACGGATTTGGATGTGAACCTGCAAGCGCTGCAACAGTTGCAGGCATAAAAAAATTAGTTGCTCAAGGAGTAATGAAACCTAACGAGACAGTTGTGGGCATTCTCACAGGACATCAACTAAAAGATCCTGTTGCAACTATTGATTATCACACTAATAAGAACAATAAGTATGCCAATATGCCTGTTGAAGTTGAGAATGACATTAATGCTATAATTAAGGTACTAAAATAAATTATTTTTGAATCTTATCTATCTCTTCCGCGAGTTTGAAATCATTTTCTGATAGTTCTTTATTAATTGCAGATGGAAGAGTTAATCTTATTGTACCACTTATCATAATAATATCTGGTGAATTGCCAATATTTTCTGATACCTCTGCTAATTTTTCGATATAAGGCATTGCTTCCTTTAAGCTATTGAAATCAACCTGTTTAATTATTGCATTACCATCCAAAATCCAGTCGTTAAGATTTTCAAGCTTGGAGGTTATTTCATTTAGGGTTAGCATATTAAAAGAAAGTACTTTGAATTAATAAGGTTTGAGGTTCTGATTAAAGAGATTTTTATAATCTAGAGATTATTGGGAAGTATTATTAGATTTACAAATAAAATATAAAAATAATCGAAAAATAAGATCTTATCTGTTCCTCTAAGAGGTAAAGAATTCTAGAAGATTCAATTTATCTCTCTCGCCTAAGCTTGCTCGAGCTTTCGAATCAAAGTTAACTGATGGCTTCGCATTATTAGACCTGCATAACTCTAAGTAGCTTTTTTTTGCTTTCTCAATACTCGAACCCCTAAGAATTTTCTCAGAAATATCTGTTGAAGAATCCAATCTAAATTGTTCTTCATAAATTCTTGGATCTCCTTCTACTAGGCAACTCAAATAAATAGCATCTTCATTTGGAAGACGAGAGATTGGTTCTCTATTACCAGAAATATATATTCTCATGATGTCCACACCTCCTTTCATTTATTGAAGGTAGACAATTAGGAAAGCTCTGACTAATCCTTGTGAATATAACCAGCGTTTTTTAACGCCTTTGCTCTAATCATTTCTTGACATTTCATAATCTTTTGTCATAATAAGCCTATTTAGATTTTTCTATTTAGGGACATTTTAGGGACAGCACATTCTACTTCTGGGACAAAACAGGAATTTAGAGACTTTGTTGGCGCGCAGTAGTTCGGCAAGTAAAACAGCTTACACTGCTTTTCTCAGAAAACAGCGTTAATAAGCCATATATATACAGAATTTGCTGAGTTTTGCCCACTTGATAAATTAAAAAGTTAAGTTTAAATAGACTATATATAAGATAAAAATATGGGCAACAACGCAGAAGAAATAATCGTGGTACAAACTGAAGTAGGAAATCTTGCCAGACAAAATTGTCGGTCAACTCATCCTAAAATTAAACCAGTTTATGATTTTCTCCAACAAGCAATGCTTGAAAGAGGTTGGGTTGATAGTGAAAGTGTAGTTGTTGTCGACGATTTAACAGTGGGTACTCTATACTATACAAGGTCTCAAAAAACATATTTTGCACTTCGTGCTTATCGTGGTAATCCTCCAGAAACAAGGAATGGTTCTAGAAACATAGAAAACAGAGTTGAAGTATGAAAAGATTTTATTAGGGCGTATTCAAGTTTGATGGAGTTTTGCCCACTTGTGTACTTGCCGAACAACTGACGCGAAACAAAGGTTTTTAAATACCTTTTATTGAGTAAAAGTGAAGACGGCCACAGTAACCAGGTAATACCTGATCCCATTCCGAACTCAGAAGTCAAGCTGGTTACGTCGGTTGTGTTAGTCTCCCACAAGAGGCGAAGCTCCGATGCTGTCTTCTTAATTTTTTATTTTATGAAAAAAGTTATCTCAAAAAATGAGGCAAAGGAGAGAATTGATCTTTTCTTTGCCAAAGACAATTTCTCAGTTAGTGAAATGATCAAGATGAAAAGGCTTGCAATGAAATACAAAATCAAGCTTGGGGCTTACAGGAAAAAGTTCTGCAAAAAATGTCTTTCACGACTAAGAGGCAAAACAAGAGTTTCAAATAAATACAAGACTGTTGAATGCTCTGGGTGCGGGTATAAAAACAGGTGGAAAATCAGTTGAGACTGATTTCTTTTCTCAATCTATCAAGACTTGGCAGCTCTTGGTAAGCTTTCTTTTTACCAAATAGAGGTATTGGATGGAATGAAGAGACTATACCATAGGCAAATGTGGATATTCCTTTTTTGTATGCCTCTAGGTTTAAATCTCCCCCATATTTTCCTCTTCCAACTATCGTCAAAGGTCTTGAATTCTTCACGAAAAGATTTCTTTCTGCAAAATCGAGAAGAGTTTTTCTGTCTTCTTCTCCACCATCGCCTTTCTTATCTCTTATCAATGTCTCAATAACAATATGATCTGCACCCACTCTTATGATATCAGAACTAATAGCTGACAATCTCTCCAAAGAAGGAGTTTCTTTATGATTTGTATAGAGAACTATTATTTTTGGTACGTTTTTGCCGCCTAAGAAAAAATTAGCTCTGTGCTCATGCTCGAGCTCGAAATACTGCACCCCATTCTCCTGTTCCTGAACAGCTTCTCTTAACAAATGAATCCTTTCATAATCTTTGTCTTTAAATTTTATTGGTTTGAAACCTTCAAAATGATTTCTTGACTCAGGAACTGAATCATTATGTCTTATGGAAATCATTAATTCATGATTTGGAAGATTTTCTCTTAGAAATCTTATTGTATTTTCATTCAAATATTGCGGTTCAAGACAATCAAGCCTTAGTTTAAAAATATCTGCCTGCTTTTCTAGTTCTCTCGCCGAGTCAACAAGCGCCATTGGAGATGGCTCAGCAAGTACTGCAACAATTTTCTGTTCCAATAACTCTTTTTTGCTTTCCATAGATTGTAAGATAAAAATTGATTTAAAAGCATTCATCTGAAATATAAGATATAATGATTCGGTTAATCTAACCTATACTCTGCCATGCTTTTCTTAATTGTTCGACAGTCATCTGACCAGAAGCAGTTGCATTCTCTTCACTAAGACAGGCGAAAGTGAGATAGCTCCCTTTAGCCGGCCCATAAATTCTTGTTGTTCTTCCATTCTCCCCCATACCTATAACAATCAAATCTTTGTGTCTTTTATTTCTTTCAGTAAAATTAAGAAGCCTTTCCGAATCTTCTAGAGAAACAGCTTTTGTGGCAATCTTAACTATATCTGCATTTTTACTAACTGCCTTGTCAAAAATACTTTCAAGAACAGAATCATCAGGAGTTTCGTTAAAATTATGATAACTCACGATAAGCTTTGTTTTCTCTACATTAATGTTAATTGGATAGAAATGATTTAATTCTATATCAATAAAGGCAGGATGATTTGAATCAGAAGCAGCTTTCTCCAACAGAGAGATTCTTTCACTTTCAGAGCCTTTCCATCCGGCCTCATTATCTGGACCTGCTTCATCTAAATGGCGAGCTGTTATTATCTTTTGGAACCTTGGAAATGAAAGCATAATTTGGTTTACATTTGGATTATTCATATAATCAAGCCTTACTTCTAAAAAATCAATTCCTTGTTCGGATGCCAATAATCCTTGCTGAATAAACTCTCTGAAAGAAGGGCCTATAATAGGTACTGCTATTCTATATCTTTCCATGAAACTATCCTATTAAATCAGCTTAAAAATATTGTTGTATAGAAAATTAAGCTTTCTTAAACTTTGTGACTTCAGGAAGCATATCCGCATGTCCTAACAAGGTTGCTCTGCAGCAATATCTTTCCAATCCTAATTCATCAAGAACTTTTCCAGCGTCTTCCCCAGAATCTACTCTTTTTTTGTATTCTTCCCAAAGATGTCCTATAGGTTTTCCGCATCCGAAACAACGAACTGGTATAATCATATTTATATTCCTCAAAGATGCTTTTTAAAACTTACTGTTGGTCTTTATCTATCATAAGTCTTATAAACTTTCATTTGCAATTATGAATATGGTAAAAGAAAAAATAATTGCATTAAGAGACGTAAGAAAATATTATTATATGGGTGATAATGTCGTAAGAGCTCTCGATGGAATTGATATTAACATAGAAAAAGGAGATTTTGTCGCCATTATGGGTCCTTCCGGAAGCGGAAAGAGTACTGCAATGAATCTTGTTGGTAGCCTTGACCTCGCTTCACAAGGAGAGATACTTCTTGATGGATTTAATATAGAGGGTCTTGATGAATCATCTCTTGCACAAATAAGAGGCAAAAAAATAGGTTTTATATTCCAGAATTTTAATTTAATTCCAAATCTGACTGCAAAAGAGAATGTCATGTTGCCAATGCTCTTCCAAAATATAGATATCCTAGAGAGGGAGATTAAGGCGGAAAATCTTCTTTCTCTTGTTGAGTTAAGTGACAGAATGGATCATTATCCAAATCAACTTTCTGGTGGACAGCAACAAAGAGTTGCAATTGCTAGATCGTTGGCAAATGATCCTGAAGTTATTCTTGCTGATGAACCTACTGGAAATCTTGATACGAAGACTGGAGAAAAAGTCATGAAATTCCTTGAAAAGTTGCATAAAGAAGGCAAAACAATAATAATGGTTACACATGATTCACATCTAGCGCAGAAACACGCAAGAACAGTCTACTGGCTAAAGGATGGAAAAGTACAAAAAATCACGAGGAAGAAATAAATTTATATTCTCCTCTTACTAGTTGAACTGGATTAGTCGCTAATTTTTTAACTCCATAACCAACAAGAATATCAACGTACTGCGTTAAATCATTATATTGTCCATCCTGCTCAAAAAGTTCTAAATGAGCTATCTCTATGTCTGCTAGCCTATTCATTTCTTGTGTTATAGCATTCAAATCAGGAGTATTTAATTCTGCAATCAGATGCGAAGCTCTTTGGCAGGGAACATATTGTTTGATATCTTTTAATGCGCTCCCTTCTTTAAGAATTCCGTCAGGCATTAACGCACCCATTCCAATGAAAATAAGTGACCCTCTCCTGTAAATATGAAGACATGTTCTCCATCCATATTCGAAATTAAAGCCATTTTTTGGGTCAGAATCCTTTGTCGCTTCAGTCAGCCTTTTCAGAAGACCTACTGCGTTTGGCTGATAATTCACAACCAGTTCCATGAAAAGGCCTCATACTCTCACTTTATAAACATTATAGAAATAAAAGATAACAATTAAAAACAATCTGATTGTTCAATAGATATGAGCAAGCAAATACAGCAGCAAAAACTATCAGGAATGATTGGTCTTGAAATACATGCATATTTAATTACGAAAGAAAAGCTTTTTTGTGAATGCAATGCGAGCAGGGAACGCGGATTGCAACCAAACACTAATATTTGTCCTATATGTGCGGGTCAGCCGGGCGCGAAACCGATGCTTCCAAATAAAACCTCTGTTGAAAAGTCTGTGCAAATAGGTTTAATGCTAAAATGCAAAATAAATCATGAACTCGTGTGGCAGAGAAAGCATTATGACTGGCCCGATTTGCCGAAGGGATATCAAAATACTTTATCTGGGCCTTATGCATCTCCTGTTGGAATTGATGGAGAGTTCCATGAAATAAGAATAAGATCTATGCATCTTGAAGAAGATCCTGCTTCTTGGAATCCTGAAACGGGCGAAGTTGATTATAATCGTTCAGGTTTACCTTTGGTTGAGATAATAACTGAACCAGACTTTACTAATGCAGATGAGGTTATATCATGGCTTACGAAATTGATTCATAACTTGTCTTATTTGAAGTGTGTTGATGCTAATGCAGGTATAAAAGTTGATGTAAATGTAAGTATTCCAAAAAAGACTGAAAGAACTGAAATAAAAAATATTAGTTCAATTGAGAATATCGGAAAAGCCATTAACTATGAGCTTGACAGACATTTGAAAGAGAATGTTAAAGTTCAGGAAACAAGAAGATATGATGAAGCAAAAGGAAAGACTATGTTAATGCGCTCAAAGGAGCAAGCTGAAGATTATAGATTCATTAGCGATCCTGACTTGCAGCCTATTATCATTGACAAGAAATTCGTTGATTCAGAAAAAGAAAAAATACCTGAATCTCCAGATGTTAAACTTGAAAAATTATTGAAAAAATATAAGATTGACACTTATTATGCTGAAGTACTGACCAAAAATCTAGATATAGCCGAATTTTATGAGAAAGTCGCTGAGAAAATTGATGCTAAATTTACACTTCCATGGGTAACTGTTGAATTATTACGCTTCCTTAATTATAATAAAACAACTCTTGACAAAGTAGATATTAAAGTTGAGCACTTTGTTGCGTTGCTTAAATTAGTAAAA
Source organism: Candidatus Woesearchaeota archaeon (assembly GCA_964457475.1). Taxonomy (GTDB): domain Archaea; phylum Nanobdellota; class Nanobdellia; order Pacearchaeales; family GW2011-AR1; genus VGKP01. The sequence goes on along the minus strand of CAYWEK010000020.1, from coordinate 3,582 downwards.
GAGGGAAAGATAACTGAATTACAGGGTAAACAATTATTAAATAAGTTTTATCCTAAATCCTTTATGCCTGAAAATATTGAAAGCAGGATAACTGATAAAAAAGAACTTGAGAAAATTGCTAAGCAAGTTATGGTGAAAAATCAAAAGGCAGTATCTGATTATAAGAATGGAGAGCAAAAGTCTTTTGACTTCCTTATGGGGCAGATAATGTCTGTAACAGGAAGAAGAGCAGATTTCAAGATAGCAAGAGAAGTATTGCAAGAATTGCTAAAAAAATAGATTATCTGATTATATTCATAACTTCTATAACTGCCCCTAAAACATAGACTGCTATTAACAGCCATGTCAAGAAAGAAGAATAAGGCATTTCATATTCTGGCTTTCTATCTCCAGATTTCTTAGCTTTCTTCGCCATGAAGAGAATAAGGATGCCTGTCAACCCTCCAGAAATTACACCACCTATTCCTAAAACTGATGTGAAATTAGCGCTCTTTGTCAGTTGCAGGAATAAATAAATCGCTAAAGGAACTAATATTGTTAGAAGCCATGAAACATTCTTTGACTTTTTATAATCTGAAGAGTAAGAATCAACCAATGCGACAGATAAGACAAGATATGAGGTAAACATTGTTATTATTCCTATAATAATGAATACTGGACCGAGAGCAAGAGTTGCTAATTGAGGGGTTGCACTTCCTTTTGATCCAATAACGACTGCCGTAAATATCACGTAAACTAAAAAAGCAATCAGATATGCATTGATAATTGAACCTTTCATCAATCTTTTTTCATTGCCAAGTATCTTTTTTATTTCAGGAATTGCTGAAAATGCAAGAAAAGAAAACAGAATGACTCCAAAAGGAACAAAGACATTGTTCATATTAAAAGAAACTAAATTGGCAAAGTTGATATTGTTCCAACTAAATATTAAAATTCCTATAACTAATATTAAAACTAGAGCAACTCCAACTGACTCGAATTTCTTGAGAGACCTAAGACCAGAATAGCTTATTATTGAAAGAACAAACCAGAATATCAAACCGAATACTAATTCATATCTTACTGAACCAAAGAAAAAATAACTGAAAGATTGTCCTTCTGCAATCAAATAAGCTATAATCGCTGCATAAAGACCGAAAGCAAACGCAATAAACATCAAAGTCTTTCCCCATTTTCCAAGATACTTTTCAGCATAACCGCTAAGCTGATGATTTTTCTCTGTGCGAAGAACCGCTTCTCCAAGATAAAGCATAGTCACCATGACAATAAGACCCAGAATCACTAAGTGCACTAGACCTAGGGGAAAGCCCGATTGCATTACTACATAAGGAATTCCTAAGAATCCTGCACCGATTACTGTTCCTATAATTGTTGAAGTTCCAGATAACTTAAGATTCATCTTTGAGTGCACTGCTCTCTTTTCATTAATTAAGATTAAAAAGTCAAGTATATAACTCTTATTATGGGCCTATAGTTCAGTGGATAGAACGCGACGCTTCGGACGTTGAAACAGGGGTTCAATTCCTCTTAGGCCTGTTATAATATTAATTAAATTTTGGTTTCCAAAGAGCTAGCCATAATTGGCCTTGGTTGTATCTCACATAAATAAGGTACTCCACCTTCCCAATTTGCACCGTAGGCAATCATATTTCTTTCTAGATCATATTCTGATGGTTGCCTTACTTCACTGTAGTTTGTTTCTTTTCCAGTCATTTTTACCTCCTGTCATTTAGTTAGCTCCATAAACTAAGATAAAATTTTCATTAAGACCAAAGAATAATACAAATAAATATGTTGAAGATTATTCTAAGGCCTTAAAATTAATTAGCCTTAGAATAAATGGAGAATACGACGACTGAACTAGAAGAGAATGTGCGCTTACCAAAATCTAGTCCTTTCATTGTGGAGTTAATAATCAGTTGTTTATATATTTTTCCTATTCTCTCCTTACTCTATTTATAGAGTATGGAAAATTTTAAATAGTCAAATTTGATAGCTTTTTTATGAAAGTTAACAGAAAATTAACAGGACTTGTAGGATTAGTTGCTGCTGCAGGACTTGGTACTGGAATAGCAAAGGCAGACTTATATGATGACTTCTCAGGTATGTCTTTAGATATATCTAAATGGAGCATATTCAATCAGCCAGGCACAGTTTCGCTAGCTTATCTTGTAAATAACAATGCTTTTAACCTTAATACTCCTATGACCTCCGCAGCCTCTATCATTCTTCAACCTACAAGGACATTTTCTGCAGGTGATACTTTTGAATTTAGTTTAGATTATAACTCAGGCTCTCCGAATGCTTATCAATTCTTGGAAATAGATGGCGGATCAGCTACGTCTTTGGTCGGAGAGAATGCTGCTTTTACTACTACTCCTTTCGGATCATATACTGAAACAGTTAATTTTGGCATGAATAGTGCTAATGTTACTATAGCAGGTCCTATTAATTATAGCAAAACTATCGATTACAATGGTGGATCTCCAAATACGATTGGTATAGGAGTTTATGCAGGTGATAATGCTGCAATTGACATGGATTTTAGAGATGTTAATTGCACACCAGAGCCATCAACGATTGGCTTGCTCGGTTTGGGTGCGGTTGGGGCAGGAATGCTTGCTAGAAAGAGAAATTCTAAAAACAAATAGGAAAATTTGATTCTGTTAGATAAAAAAGAATTATAAGGCTTAAGTTTCAGTTATTTATAGGGCTTATAGTACAGTGGTAGTACACATCGTTCGCGTCGTTGAGACTCGGGTTCGATTCCCGATGAGTCCAAAATTTATTATATTAATGAAAAGATTTATTAGTTGAAATTAATTCGTCTGCTTATGGTCTTTCAAATTCCACAGCTTATTGATGTAATTTCCTTATGTTGGGTTATTTTTATAAGCTACTGGATAGTATCTGCCTTCTTTGTCAAGAAGACAGTAGAAAGACAGGGTTTCTTTTGGAGAGGCATCTTTATTGTGATTTTAATTTTATTCTTTTTGATAATTCGATTAATGCCTAGTAATTACCTTAAATTATTATTAATAACTATTGTTCCGAATACTGTTATTTCCTTAATAATCGGTTCCATTATAACAGTTTTTGGACTTTGCATTACAATCTGGGCGAGAGCAACACTAGGGAGTAACTGGAGCGGCGCTGTTACGTTTAAGAAAAATCACGAACTTATAACAAGAGGCCCTTATAAGTTCGTTAGACATCCTATTTACACTGGACTTATGACTATGTTAATTGGAACTTTTATAGTCTATGGGTTTGCATATGTTCTTTTGGCAATAATAATTTTCTTTTTAGGTCTTATTGGTAAATTGATGCAAGAAGAAAAACTTATGATAAAACATTTTGGCAAAAAATATATTGATTATAAAAATAAAACAAAGGCATTAATTCCTTTTATCTTATAATCAGATTCACTGCGGGTTCCCATAATCTAGTCTACTTGACAAGGTGTTTCTTTAAGGAATTATAAAATTTATTTAACTCTTTTATAGATATTCTTTCTCTTGATGTATGTGCAACTGCTAAATTCCCAGGTCCATAATTTATAGCAGCCATTCCATGCCTATT
>CAYWEK010000019.1:0-14701 GCA_964457475.1 Candidatus Woesearchaeota archaeon | reverse complement strand
ACATTAAGCAATGCAAATGGACAGTATGATGTTAACTTCAATTCACATCAGTGCGGAGATGGAGATAGCGTTACAGTTACTGCCACAAAAGGTACTGCAAATGGACAGGAAACTGGAAATGTTTCTTTCCAATTCAAAGTAGGATCATATCAATGTCAAACAAAAGTTAATGTAGGCGTTGTAGATGTTCCATTAGTACCAGAGTTTGGATTGACCATGGGAATTTTAACAGTAATTGCTGCTTCAGCGGCATTTTTCGTGATAAGAAGAAAATAAACCCTCTTACCAAACAAATGGCAGAAAAAAATCCCTCCGTAATACATTTTTATAATTTAATTGAAAGGAGGAATATAAAATGAAAAATTTATTTTTATTGGCAGTTTTAGTTTCAGCTACTGTTCTAGCGATAGGATTTGCTAGTGCAGATTGCATACAAAACACAACCACTGTTTTCGGAACAGTTTATGTCGGAAATACTGCTTCAGGAGTCAACGGAGCTCAAGTTAATGTAACATGTAACTCTAATGAACAAGATTCAGTAACAAATTCATCTGGAGGTTATGATGTTAATTTTGGTCCTTCATGTAATGTGGGTTCCACAGTAACTGTTACAGCTCAAAGCGGAAGTTCAACCGGACAAAATGCGAGTACTGTAACTTTCCTAACGTTTGTTCCTACAGGAGAAATATGCGGAATCAACTTAAATGTTGCAATAGTTAACGTACCTCTTGTTCCTGAATTTGGATTGACAATGGGTATCATGACAGTGTTGAGCGCAATCACAGCATTCTTTGTAATAAAAAGAAGGTAAAATGAAAAAACTACTTTTATTTACATTGATAGCAGCGTTCCTTTTAGTCAGTCTTGGCTTTGCAAGTGCAGCTTCAACAGAGTCTGTAGTTGGAGTTGGATGTGATCCTGGTTTAACAACCATCGGAGGCACAATATACCAAAACAACAATCTTGCAGATGTTATCTCAGGTTCAAATGTACAAGTAACTTGCTATGACACAAATGGCAACTTTACTGCATCAACAACAAGCGATTCTTCAGGTAATTACCATGTCACTTTCAATGAAACGTCATGTAATTTTGGCGATGACATTACAGTCTTGGCCCAGAAGAATAGTTTGACAGGTCAGAATGATGGAAGCGTTAATTTCGGACCATTCCGTATAGGATGTTTGACATTGAACGTTGGAATCATTAATGTACCTCTTGTTCCTGAATTTGGATTGACAATGGGTATCATGACAGTGTTGAGCGCGGTAACTGCTTTCCTAGTAATCAGGAAGCGTTAAATTTATTTATTTTTTTAAAATCTCTTTTCTTTTTTTGAATATATACTAATCGGAGATATATTTATAAAAATCAGAATTAATTCTGCCTATTTAGTAAATTCTCAAGTTGTTGAGTAGTTGCATGACTAGGTGTCGGAGGAGTATCCTCAAATTGTGCCTTATTTTCCTGATATTGTATCAGTATTCCCTGGCCATTTTGCAATGGAACAACATCATATTCATTTCGATGACCCATCCATCCACTGAAAAGTTCATTTTTTGAATTATAAATCCCCACCACAAACCCAAGATCATAACCCCTCACATCATTTTCTGACACAAACTGTGGGTCAAAAAGATTATTCTTTGATTGGTTGAATTCCTTGCCCAGATTTATTATTATTCTCTCCGCATCCTCCAATGATCCATGCTGACTATATCTTTGAGCTATCTGAGCAAGCTCCCCAGTGTCACCATAGCTAATTGCTACCCAAGGATTTTGACTGCCTCTCAATCCACAATAAGTTATTCTGTCGCAATCCAATATTTTTATATCACCGCTTTCTGCCTTAAACAAGGAATTCGTAGTATATGTATGAGTAAAGTTATAATCACCCATACTGAATTTAGTGATTCTTCCTCCAGGAACATCTCTCTCATTTACATTCTCGAGTCTTCCCGTTGATAATCCAGATATACCGCTTCTATCACATTTTTGAAGAAAATCAAGCGTTGATGGATATACCACCTCTTGGACATAATCCTTATTTTTGCCCTGAATTTTCTTTGATGTATCATTACTGTTCTTTGCAGATTTTTCTTGCACAAAAGAAGTTGTCTCTTTTTTGCTTCTTCTGCCTCCATAAACCTCTCCTACTTTGTAAGCATCCGCTATTAAGATGGCAGAGAGTAGGGATATTGTTCCCAATCCGATTAAAGTTGTTTTTTTCATTTTAGTATCGTGAGTTAAATACACAGTTAGGATTTCCATAAGCCGCAGGCGTATAGTTTAGCATTTCTGGATATGCACTTAATCCATCATTTACTGCCTGTGAAGCAGTCCCATATCCTCCAAAACCATAAGGCCCACCCACCCAATCATCCGGCAATAAAGAAGAAAATGCATGAGATGCATCATCATTGGTCATCAAACTATTAAATCCGAAAAATGTTGTTGGAAAAAGAGAAGGTTTTGTTGTATAGTCTATTGGCGCAGTTCCAGTTGCAGCCGCCCAATCTCCATTTAAAGCAGTTGCGCATCCAAATAACCAGGTTTCAAGGAGAGGACACACTAATCCGTATTTCATACCAAAATGTCTCACACCAGTCTTAGGGTCAACATAAGATTGTATTGATTGAGTATTATGTCTGAAATTTCCTATATCTCTACACAGTATTGAGGCAGTTATAAAATGATCAACACCATTAGCCAGATTGCTTGGGCTTCCATGACCAAACCATATCCATCCTCCAACGCTTGGCGATGCCAAATTATTTGTTATATAATTTAAGTCACTCTGCTGAGATGATTGCATTATTGTCCTTAGGCCCTTACCATTCCAATAATTGAGAGGTTCTCTATTCTGATTCAGATTTAGCAGAACCGAGTTGTAAGTATCATCTCCAACAACGCCAAAGCCGGAAGCTACGGGCTGCCAGTCATAAGAGCTTGGTGCCTGCTCAGTTGTTAGGAAGCGATAACCAAGCACAGGTGATCCTGCAAAAGTCCTGAAGAACGTGAATGCCTGACCAGGAGTTCCCGAACTAATACGCTCCTCACTCTGAATCAATGGATTCACTCCATTTGTTGAACTTGCAGACGCTTGAACCGATAAATTATATGCATATGAATTTCCTACTATGTTGATAGGAACTCCATTTGAGGTTTGATTCCAATTTAATGTGGCCGAGCCATTTTGAAATTGGCCAGTTTGTGTTGATAAAATACTTCCATTTAAATCTGAAACTGTCAAATTATAATTGGCATTGGTAAGATTACCATGAGAAATCACAGGTATTGAGGCATCTCCTGAAGTGACTTCCTGAAAATTAACTGCTTCGACGTTATTTGTTACGAAAACCGGGACTGACTTAACGGTCTGATAAAACTGCTGATCTCCATATTCATCTCCCGTAGGCACTCCCTGTTTTGTTGTCGATACAACATATATTGTTGCTGGTCCACTTGCATACATGGCGCTTGAAATATTGGCCACAGCCGGAGAATTAGTCAGATTACCCACTAAAAATGTCGCACCATTATTGTTATTTACTAAATAAATTTGACTATTGAAAGGCAATAATGGTGCTCTACCTGAAAGCTGTACACTGAAATCACCACTCACCATTTGGCCATTGGTTGGAGAAACAATATTAGGATTTGGTCCTGCATAAGTGTTAAGGTCAATTAGATAGCTAAACTTACGAGACAGATCTTTGTTAAGAAATACTCCTACGCCGCTGCTGGTCGGGGTAAAAGTCCCTTCAACAGTTGGAGTGTTATTAAAAATATCTTGACAAACCACATTCGAAGAAGAAAGAACAGCATAAGTATGGCTGGGCGTTAAATTATTGACAATCATTTCGAGTTGCCCTGCACTGACAGATTTATAGGAAGAGATAAATGGAGACTGCTGAGCATCTGCATTTAGCAATCCTCCAACAAGTACTGCTAATCCGCCGGCTTTTCTTAGTTGATCAAGCATCTATTTCACATAGGCATATCTATATATAAATATTTGGTATTGTCTTAACTATAGAAAAGTAACAAAAATAGAGGCTTTGCACATTTTCTAGTTTCATTTATGTGCAGTATAATTATTGTCACAAAAAGTCTTGAGCAATTCTAATAATGAATCTCCCAAGTCAACACGATATATCATTTTGGTCTCAACTCCACCTGTACGAGAAAGATATATTTTCCATCCAGCACCTTTAATTGCGTCAAAATCTGGTATATACACACCAGTGTAAGGGTTATAATTTCCTCGCTCTTGAAATTTAGTCAATGGCATTCTAATTTCCGTAAATATGCTTAAAACATCCTTCAATTTATCCAAGATATTTTGACTAAACTTATCTCTACGCTTGGAAATCAAATCGTCTATGAGCCTTACCAATTCGTAAGCTCCCAGAACCCATAAATAAGAATTCATAATGTGACGAAGCTTGTTCACTCTATCTTCCTCTAAAGTTGAATCGAGGTTTAGTTTGGGGAATTCTTCAGTTAGTTCTACATTGAGTAACCCAAGACCTTCAGCTCTATACATTATAAGCATGTCAACTTGAGCAAGACCAAAAGAACTCTCAATCCATTCCTTGTATCTTTGACTATCCATTTCTATACCTCACATTACAATTATAAAAATCTACCTTAACGTCCGATTCAAAAGTTTCTTGAACCAAACAGCAAATATTATGCACTAAGCACTTCAATAGAAATTCATTCTTTTGCCCTTGAAGATTTCTACACTTAAGAAACTCGCCTAATCTAGTCTTAATCATCGAGAAAGTAGTTTCAACATTGCTTCTTCTATGATAAAAGTCATCAAACTCTTCTCTATGTTCTTTAAAATAAACACACATATAATTCCATAATCCATTCTCGTTTAATTTATGAGAAGTATTGGATTTGAAAGGTACAAATGGCAAGTAATGGAAAATGTTTATTTCATTAAGAGTTTAAGCCTGACAATATTTATATAGGAGAATAATTTGAAACTTTAATAGGGAATAGATATGACAAAAACAACTGCTGGCTTATTTGCTTTGGTATTTGGTGTCTTTGTTCTGTTAATGACTAGCTTTTCTTGTGCATTGCCGACAAATATCTCCTCCTGCCAAACAATAAACTCTGCTGGAAATTATGTATTGAACAATAGCATTTCAAACAATGGTGTTTGTCTTAATATAACTTCTGACAATGTAAAAGTAAACGGAAATGGTTTTAGTATTACTGGCATCATTAATTTATCTAACTTAATGAATGGTACAATGGCATATTCTAATTTAACAATACAAAATACTTTTGTAAATGGAAATATATATTTAACTAGCATTTTACCAAAAATAGATGTATTGGTAAAGCATTCAAATGGAAGTGCGTCTTATTATTACGCTCAAAATGATAATAACCAAGCTAGAGGACAAGCATTAATCAATGCTTTATCTAATTTATCAAGTGGCGACAGCATATATTTGGAAGCGGAAAATTATGATGTTTCCAATAGCACCATTGCGCCTAACGGAATTCAACTGGGTGGACCTTCTGATACAATTAAGAATGTTAACCTCTACGGGGCCGGGACTTACTTAACTAATATTACCGGATTTCAAAATGGAAATTTTGATCCTGGAATAGGATCTACTGTAGCAGACCTCAGTATTTACAGCATGAATTATCAGCAATTTAGCTCGAATTTTGGAAATGATACTGTGAGAAATGTTTATTGGTCAGGTTATATTGATGTAATTTATTTTCGCTCGTCTGCCAATTCTTCATACGGGGCTGTAACATTCTACAATGATACATTAACCTCTGGCTTTGACACTATTAATACAGACGATGCTATAGTCGATTTATTTATATTCGATTCTTATCTTAATCCAATAATTAATAATTCGGAAGGTCAGAATGGTTTTTTCCCCACTATGAGGGGAGCGGTAACAAACACTAGAACACTAATCCTTGTAAATACCATAATTAATCTTTCAGATCATGGGGGCGAGTACATATGTGCAAACTATAAGACATTAAAAGGTTGCGCAGGTATAGAAAATGATTTCGGTAATGGGAATGTTTCCATCTATGGCGGGTCCATATATACAAAAGATGTTATTAATGGTGGTGCTTACGACCTAAACAACGACAATGGAGGTGGTAATATAAGTGTAAACTCTAGTGTTTCTTATAACGCCTCGAATACTTTAGGGCCTATTACTTCTCTAGGTGCTATTCCATATAATGGTTCCTATTCATATCAAGGCCATCCTATGCCATATCCTCTTGAAACTAATTTTTCACTTCAGAATTCATCAGTAAACCTTAATAATTCAGTCCATTTAGATGTAGGTAATTCTTTTTTACAGATTAATCAGACATCATTTTATAATTCCTACGGCAGTATTCTGTTTAGCTATTTGAAGACTAACCAAAACAATTTTTCTTCTATAATGATAATTTCTAAAAATTCGGCTTATGTGAATTCAAGCGCATATCCCGATTACAACGTTTCAGCAAATATCACTCTTTATAGCCTGCCTACAAATATGACTAACCCGAAAATATTGAGGGATGGGGGTTTATGTCCTTCAAGCGCATGTTCGAATGTGACATCTCTTAATGCGGGAAATGTAACTTTTAGCGTGCTAGGATTCAGCAATTATACAATTATTGATTCTGGTTTCCCGCAAATAACGGTTTACTCTCCATTAAACCAAACTTACAGTGTAAATAATATATCAATAAACTTTACATCTTCAAGCCCAAACGGGATAAGTTCAATGTGGTATTTCAACGGGACATCTAATGCATCCTACACAAACCAAACGAGCCTTTCCCTTGCAGATGGAAATTATAATTTCACTTTCTATGCAAATGATACATTTAACAATATAAACTCAACAAGCGTTAGCTTTTCAGTAAGCACTAGTTCAAGTTCTGGTTCAAGCGGCGGAGGTGGAGGTGGTGGGGGCGGTGGAGGAAATAGCAATCCTATATCTGCAGTTAGTCTATATTCATTGAAAATAATAACGCCCGCCCCAATATCAAGTTCAAGAAATGGTATTATCACCGAACCTATCCAGATAACCAATAATGGGCAATTGCGATTGAATGGATTAACATTCAGAACAATTGTGACAAAGGATGGTGTTTCTACGAACGATGTAATAGCAAATCTTGATAATTACACAATAAGTAGTCTTAATAGCGGTCAAAGCAAAAATCTTACTCTTACATTAAATGTTAATTCAAAAACTGATTCTCAATATATAATTGAGATTGATGCAAATGTAACACAACCAGTCTATTCAGATTCTGCAAAGATATCTCTCGCCACAGCATTGAATCAAGATACATCCAATAAATTACAACTAGCAAAAAACCTTATTTCTAGTAATTCCGAGTGTGCAAGTTTGAATGAAAAATATAGTATGGCAATCGATCTCTACAATCAGGGAGATTTTGCAGGTGCAGATAAAATATTAAATGATACTATTATAAGTTGCAGGACATTGATTTCACAAAATACATCGGGAGTTCTAAGTAATAACGAAAATTTGCTTGGTTATGTTGCCATAGGCGCAATATTAGTTGCGATAGCGGGATTTGTTCTGTATGTCATAAGATATAGAAGAACAGCAAAAAACATCTCTCCTTAATTTTATTTCCTTCTCATCCACTTATAGAAAATTCCCCAGAAAGCAATGAAATAGATAAGGAAAAATATCATTCCAGTATAGCTATGATAAAGACCAAGCGCAGCTTCCTTTGAAAGTCTGGCTCCTATTATCATCAATAGAAAGACTCTGAATATGTTTACTACAAAAGCCCCAAATACAGCCGGAAGGAAAACTGATAATGCCTTGGCCTTGTTAAGCTTCTTCCAGTCAACAAACATAATGAAAAGATATAATCCTGTGAATATGAAGATTGAATATATCCCCGAACATGGCTCTCCCACTTGAACTCCAAAGCCTTCAAATATGATGATATTTGGCGCAGTATAATGAACATCGTTGCTAACAAATTTCAATAGAAAATAAACAACATTTGTTACAGTTGCACTGAGATAAGGCCAAAGATTCCATGCAAAACTCATCAATGAATATGCAACTATTCCAAATATTAGAAAATAAATCAATTCTTTCCTGAATCTTTTGATGAAATAGCTCAGAAATCCAGAGCCATAAATGCCAACTATAAGAAATGATATTGCTCCGATAAGTAAAAGGTGCACTAGAAGTATGTTAATTAAATTAACCGATATTTTGCTTATATTAATCTCAACGAAATAAAATAATGCAACTAAAGCAAAAGAGGCCAGAAGAAGTATCCAGTCTGCCAGAATATTTCTGTGCTTACTCATATTAAGTAATTTTTCTCTATAAAGCAGGATAAATCCAAGGATTGAGAATAAAATAATATAGCCCATTCCGCCATAGATATAAAAGTCAAATCCATAAAGCAAGTCAGCACCATATGCTTTTCTTCCAAGGAAATATGAAAGAATAATAAAAACTGCAATAAAGATGAAAGTTCTGGCTATGAACTGCCTGAACCCAGGAGAATATTTCTTGTTTTTAAGAATGTTCCAGCTCATCTTAATCCTTTGTCATATTCCATATAAAGAAACTAAAAAATGATACTATAAAGCATATTATTCCGAACGTATCTTCTCTTATCCATGGAGTCAAATGCGTTAATTGCAAACTGAGAGTTCCTGGGTGCACAAGAGCTGCACCAGCGATATATAACCAACCAAGTAGTGAATAAATAAACAAAGTCAAAGATGCTGATTTAATAAATTTCTTATCTCTCATATGTTTAATTCCGAATAAACCTTTATAAATATTGTGAATAAAAGAATTTCTTTACTTTCTTCTTATAACCAAGAAAGCACCAAGAGCACCTATGATTGTAATAAATCCAACCGTAAGGCCAAACTCAGGAACAAGAACAACGTTTCCTACTGCAAAATTCAAAGGAAGATTAAGCTCTGCACCATCATTGACTGTTGCATTTACGCTTCCAGAACCAAAACTTGGATGGAATGCAAATACACTTACATTTGCTCCCACAGGGCACTCACTTCCAGTAAAGGTTACCGCATAAGCACCATCAGCTAAGCTTGTAGTATTAAGAGAAACTGGCACTTCACCATAGCATGTTACATTAACAACTGCATTAGGCACAACAGGTCCCGTAACAATGTTCTGAGCATAAATCTTTCCCGCTACGACTGTATTAAAATCATTTGGAGCCGCGCTTACAATTCCAATTAGTGCAATGGTCAATACCAAACCCAGGGCGAAAGCATATAAATTTTTCATAATCTATCTAAGCCCCTTGACTATATATATCTTGCTGTACCAAAATTTCACTACTTTTACGGGTTAAAATCAAATTGCAAGTATTATTGCAGTCATGCATAAGTTGGCAATCATACATAGAGTTATGTTTTTCGTATATTGGTAAAGGGCACCTATTAACAGTCCAGCCGCAAAGAAGAATATTGCAGGCAAAATTCCGAAGCTGAATGAGAAAACAAAGTAAACAAGCGCAGCAGCAAGAATGCCCATGTTCGATCCATGTTCTTTCCTGACAATATTCTGTATCATTCCTCTCAACCATAGTTCTTCTGAGAATGCAATAAGAGGTGCAAGAATCAATAAGCTCTTATCAGCGCCAAGATTAACAATATAATTGCCCGAAATACCTAGCAAGATGCCAAGAACAACAGATATAATCACAAACTTTAGAGGCGTCCTATAAAACTTTGCTTTAAAATCAAATCTTATGAAATAATAGCTGACAAGAGTAGCAAATAAAAGATAAAATGCAAATGTTTTCCAAAAAAAGCTGAAATCGAAGAATACTTCTGCAATTCTTAGCATGGGAACTGTCAATAAGACAAGAAGTAATTTTCCGTTATCATTTATCATATCAATTTTTGAAAGTATAATCAAAGAGAACCCGATAAGAACCGCATAAAGTATATATCCAAGCTCAGGTAATGTGTTCAAAAAATATTCACAAACAAACATTCCAAATATGAGCAAAAAAACAAAATATTTCTTCATTTTAACCAACTATCTGCAGGTAAACGGTTCTCACTACGACTATAATGAATGATACCATAAGAACAGCGACCGCAGGCATAAGCATTCTCCTTATTCTTTCATGCCCAAGCTCAACTATCATGAGATAAATTATAAGAGTTACAGTCAGATAAATTGGTGATATTGCGCCTATGCTTGCAAGATTTATCATGATTATATTCCATACTCGCGGTTTTTAATACTTGCGAAAAATCATTTTATTATCTTGGACTACAAGAAGGAGTCCAGTTAAAGTTCACGCTTGTACTGTTGCAATAAATCCCGTAGGCATTAAAGTTCGTCAAGTTAAAGTCTCTTTGAATCCCAGACACATTAAGATTTGGATTAAGTGAAAACCAGTATGGCTGACCATGACCTGTATTTATTGTTGAAATCATATAACATCTTGGCTCTATAGAATTTATTTCTCTTATTACACTTGAAGCAGTATATTTATTGCCGCAATAAGGAACACCGATAAATGAATACATACCGCCTATGTTCACAGAAACAGGTGAAGTCAGTGGTGTTCCATTTATTTGAGTAGTATATGTAACTGCGGGAGTTGCCACAATGCTGCCCGTTGAATTAAGGCTTTTGTAGTTAGGACCTAATGTAAAATAAAAGCCCATGCCAGGTGTTATTATTATAGGACTATTACTGCCATATCTTAAATAAGCGCCATTCCAAGAATTTCCTTTCCAGTAACTAAATAACGTTGGAACTGGTGCGTTAGCAAATATTAAACTTAGATTTCCAAAGGTCGCATTCAAAGGAAGAGTCATTGCATATTCCTGCCCTACTGAAAGATTAAGTATATTTGGCTGCGTGAAAATATCATCCTGCCCCAAACAAGATCCGTCTTGACATACGCTACTGCAAGCTATTTTTGATTGCCACACATTGTTCAGACATAATTTTTTGGAACTATCTGTATTGCATGCATAGGAATTATTTGTAACTGTGACTCCCGAATTATCAAAAACGCATCCAGTTAGAGCAGAATTACATCTTTTTGTACCATAAATATCTGCCGAACATATCGAACCGAAAGCGCAATCCTGATCTGCCCGACATACCTGCCCATTTTGTATTTTACATACTCCCTGATAAACTAGTGGATTTGTATAATAGGAAACATTTGGATTGTTTACACATATATTTGAATCACCGCAATAAGTAATTGATTGCCATTGTCCATTTGAACATGTTGTCGTATCAGTGATGTTCAGACATAATGTTGCTCCATTAACCACTTCATGACCTGCAGAATCAAAAATACATGAAGTAGAATCAGAAGCGCACCTCATTGTGTTGCTTAAGTCTTTAGAGCAAACATTTGAAGAGCAATCCTGATTTGATCCACATATATAACCAACAGGCTCTTTGCTCTGACTTGAATCACTAATACTCATAAGTGGATCTCCAACAACCATGTTATGAACATTATAAAGATCTCCTGACAAAAAGCTTTCAGCGAGAGTTAATCCAGATGCATATGACCCGAAGAAACCAGCCATGGCCACTACTCCACTCAAACTAGGTTCATCAACACTTCCGGCCGCCCCCGAAAAGCTTCTTGAATAATTAGTTCCTCCGACAGCCTCGGGAGCAAAACCGTCTGAAAGAAGAGATTGGGGCTGACCAATTCTATATGGCCCATAGAGACTGGAATTTCCCCAAAAGCTGACTGCGTTATAACTTTCATAGCTTGTAAATATTGCTCTGTCATCAACAGAGAAATCTATAGATTGAGTCATCCAGTTCCAAATAAAGCCATTATGATAAATTCCTGGACCACCGAATGCGATTACAGTACCATTAAGAATCGTAGGTGTAGCATCAGTTCTATCGAGAGCAACATTTGAAGAATTTACTCCTGAATTAATCAAAGCACTTTGAGTACTTAGTAAATCCTGTTCAGTTACCGAAAATTGATCACTATCTCTGCTGATAAGCCATTTATCTGTTGAAAGATTCTGAATAGGAGAATTGGCCTTGTCTATCATTTCTTTTACATCTTCCAAGGTATAAGCATCAAGGAATGAAACTGCAAATCTTGTATAAACATTTCCTGAAGGATCCTTATAGTTGTTAGGATCGAAATGAATTCTTCCGTAATAGATATAAGATGAATTTGTCCCAATCGTGTTGAGAAAGTTATTGGCACTATTACTATCAGAATAATTACCTGCATAACTTAAGACATATTCCGCCGCAAGGACAAGCCCATATCCCTGATTTGGAACATAAACTCTTATGGGTAGATCTTTTGCAATCGCAAGATGAGTAATTTTCTTATCAGGATGTGCATTGACCCATGACATTATTGGATTATAGACATCATTCCTGAAACTTGATATATTCATATCTTCTCTTGAAAAAACATAGCTTCTTCCACCATTGCCTTCAGTATCATTCATGAATTCAGAATCAGGTATTGATAGACCCAGCTCGGAAGCGCCAGGCCTTTTCTGAAGATAATAATCACAAATCTGCGTTGAATTACTATTGTCTGAGTTATAAACACAAAGTACATTATCATTTGTAGGAACAGGCGGAATAACTCCATTGTAAGGATTTTCAGAATAAACTGCTGAGTTTTGTACTTGATTAGTTGCTGCGGAAGTATTTTGATTGCTGGCAAAATTAGAAGTGTTTGAAAGATAATTTGCAGTATTGTTTACGGATGAGCTTAATGTATTTAATGATCTGGTTATGGTAATGGCAATCACGCCTATGGCAACAACCACAATAAGAATCATCATCACAGCTGCCACAACATCAGATAACCCTCTTTTGTCATCCATTAAATTATAAAAGAATGTCAATTTATAAAGCTATTCGACAAATTACTTCTTAGGAGGTATATTAATAGGCTGTAGGGAAGGAGATATTTTGTTATTGCTCAAGAAACTGACCGTATAATTTGTTAATTCGCGCTTAAGAGCTTCATCTTTTATCCCAAGAAAATAATAAAAATTCCTTAACCCCTTTCCAGTTCCAACAGCAATCATATCTGCAGACACTTTTCCAGCTTCAGCAGCAAGATTATTCCAATCTCTATGTTTAGGTATTGAATCATTATTTGCTCCCAAATCCCATGATGCAACACTACTTAATCTTTGAATAAGGGAAAATCTGCTGTATGGATATCTTCCTCCTCCAGGCACATATATCTCTATTCCATTAAAAGCAGGGAGATGATGAACAACAGATGGAGGTTCTGAAACGGTCTGTTGTGCTGGTGAAGAAATTTGCGGCAAAGGTGCAGTCCGATTTGAACTTCTCATTCTTTCCTTAATATATTTAGATTGCAATTCTCCGAGTCTTTTTTCAAAATGACTAATCTCTTCATAAACAGATATATTTCCAAACGTCCTATCAAAAGAAGATCTTCTTCTGTAAACTACTGCTCTTAAAGACTCATCATAATCCATAAGTAAATCTCTATCAAGCTCGTTTACTTCATCAAAAGCAATCGAATCCTTGGCGCCTTTTTCATAAAAAATTCTAAGTAGTCTCTTTTTTTGTTCAAACAGTTCTAAAGAAGGTCTATCACCTTCCGTAATAACTTTCTCTAACACCTTAAAAGCAGGCATATAAACAGAAAAAATATGTTATTAATAAGCCTTACCTAACTACAAAATATATAACGAAAAGATAGAATTGCTATATCTGATTCTGAGCTTGGACATTTTTCTTCTTATTGAACAAAAGAAAGGCTATGCCTCCAGCGGCCGCAAGAATTACAAAAACTATTAGTGCAAGCATAATAAGACTTGTACTGCCTGATGAAGAGGATGTTGAACTTTGATTACCAGTAATATTCTGACTCTGATCCGAGCCCGAACTCGTGGTTGATAAGCTACCTTCATTGTTCACAATTGGATCATGAACAGACATTACAGTCACATTTACGGTGCTGCCTGAAATACTGTTAAGAATCACTCTTATGTCATAATAATTATCTCCCGTTACGTCAAATTCTTGACTCTGCCCCGCATAAAGAGTCGCATCCTGTTCGTTTGAGGAAACATTTATCAAAACATTATCTGAATTAACCTGATTTATCCCAATATAGTGTACCTCATTCTCAACATTTACCGATATTCTGTCAAGCGCATTAAGAATAGCATTATAACCATCGCTAAATTGACTGTCGCTTATTGATACGGTGCTCCATGTTTGGGAAGAAGAACCACTACTTCCAGAATTAGAACTGCCCGATGATGAAGTATTAATCGAAAAACTCACATTCACGTTTGAATTATTTTGGTTACCAAAACTGTCAGTACAGTATGCTATCAAAATATAGTTGCCATCATTAATGACAGGCGTATTGGCTGTGAAATTCAAATTATCATTTGTTGACATTGAATAGTTCGATGACCCATTGTTCAAAGTATAAAGACAATTTCCTGCTTCATTTATAGTGATGTTTACAGGCGTACTTGAACTAGTGTAAGTATTGTTGCCCGGCGCATTAATCGTTACCTGTGGAGGAGTTGTATCAACACTGAAACTAATACTTGCTGAATTTAAGTTCCCTAAACTATCATTGGCATAAAAAGTAAAGTTATAGTGACCATCGGCGAGAA
>CAYWEK010000018.1:8675-14778 GCA_964457475.1 Candidatus Woesearchaeota archaeon | reverse complement strand
TCCGATCTTATAGTGTTAGAACTGTATTTCTCTAAAAGTTCTAGAGGGTCTAATGTGTTACCAAGTGATTTTGACATTTTCTTACCTTTGAGATTTATATATCCATGAACTAAAAGCTTTTCCGGCAATTTGTAGTTTGCAGATATCAGTAATGCGGGCCAGATTGCTGAGTGGAACCAGTTTATTCCTTTTCCTATAACATGAACTTGGGCAGGCCAGTATTTTCTTTCATTTTCTTTCAGTCCTGAAATATAATTAATTAATGCATCTATCCATACCCAAACCTTAAATTCACTATCATTGGGAAAGTCTATACCCCACTTTGCATCTTTTCTACTGATGCAGATATCACTTAATTCTTCGTTTATCCTTGAAACTATCTCATTTCTTCTTGATTCTGGTATAACATAATCAGGAACTATCTTAAGTAGTTCTTTTTTATATTTACTTAATTTGAAAAAATAAGCATCCTCCTTTCTTAATTCAGGTACTGTCAAATGCTCGGGACATTTACCTTCAACTAAGTCTTTTTCAGTATAATATGTTTCGCAGCCAACACAATACAATCCGCTATAAACTCCTTTATAGATATCACCATTATCTATCAGTTTTTTTATGATTTTTTGAACTATTATTTCGTGTTCCTTTGCTGTTGTTCTGATAAAATCATTATAACTTATATTAAGTTTTTTGCATAATTCTAGGAAAAACCCTGAATTCCTATCTATAAAATCCTTTACAGGTATGCCTGCCTTCTCTGCAGCCTGAACATTTTTTTGTGCGTTTTCATCAACTCCTGTTAGGAAAAAAACATCTTTTCCTTTTAGCCTATTCCATCTGGCTATTGCATCAGCAAGAGTTTTCTCAAATGCATGACCCATGTGCGGCTTTGCATTGACGTAATCTATTGCAGTTGTGATGTAAAATGTGTTTTTGCTTTTCATGATTTTTCTAATTTCGACGAGTATAAAAAGGTTGGGATAACATTTAAAAAGCAATTTTATTATCAAGGGGAATGACTAAGGGAGTATATCATTACATAAGAGATGTCTGGAAAAGTCCTGACAGAAAATTATTGCAAGAGAGATTAATACGGTGGCGTGCTGGTAATAGTATTGTCAAAGTTGAAAAACCTCTAAGACTTGACAGAGCCAGAGCCTTGGGATATAAAGCCAAGAAGGGTTTTGTTGTGTTTAGAGTAAGAGTTAAGAGGGGTGGAAGAAAGAGAACCAGGCATAAGCACGGAAGAAAATCTAGAAAGCAACATATCAGAAAGATTCTCAAAATGAATTATCAATGGGTTGCTGAGATAAGGGCTGAAAGAAATTATCCAAACCTTGAGGTTCTTAATTCATATCAGGTTGGCAAAGATGGAAAGTACTATTTTTATGAAGTAATAATGATTGATTCGAGCAGACCCGAAATAATCAATGATCCTGTTTTTAATTGGATTACGAAGAGTGAAAACCAAAATAGAGCACAAAGGGGATTGACTTCTTCTGCAAGAAAGTCGAGAGGATTAAGAAGTAAGAGTCATAATCTTAAGGTGAGACCGAGCTTGAGAGCTTGGGAAAGACGGGGTAAATAGTTTTTTTAGGATTCTCTTGCTCTTCCAGTTAGTAATGTGACTGGTCAACCAATGGAATGGGACAACACAATTAGAAGGACAAATGGCCTTGTTTACTTGAATAGGTAAAGATTATTGGATTTTGTTTAGTTTCTTGGCTTCCCATTCCGCCCTTTTTGCCTTTTCTATTGGGCAGTCCGGGTTAAAGCAAAATTCCCAAGGTCTTTTTCCTTTCCTTATTGCTAGAAGTTTTGGAAAATTGTCTGCCTCACAAGTTTTTTCAGACTTTTTTATTAAGGCGTTTGGAGGAAGAGAATAAGTCTGCCGGCATTCCGGATAGTTAGAGCACGCAACAAAAGATCTTCTCGTTTTTTTTGAGTACATTATTCTGAGATTACCTTTTTTGCAAGTTGGACAAGGCATAAGAGTCGATGCTTCTCTCTCATCAGTTCTCTGTTTTTCTATTCCTGTCAGTAATTCGGATCCTATTTTGGATTCATTAGCCTTGAACTCTTTTGAAATATCAGTTATCAGTCTTTTTGCTTTTTCTATTATTTGTTCTTCTTTTTTTGCAAGGTCTGATACTGATTCCTGAATTTTTTCCATTTCTTCCTCCAACTGTCGGGTAAGATTTTCATCCACAATGATAGGAGAGAACTTTTCTAGGGCATCAATTAATTTAATGCCAAGTTGTGTTGCCTGAATACTTTTTCCATCTAGATATCCTCTGTCGAACAAAGTGTCAACTATCATAGAGCGTGTCGCTTTAGTTCCAAGGTTTTTCCTTTCAAGTATGGAGACAAGAGAAGCAGGAGTGTATCTTGGTGGAGGAGATGTTTGTTTGTCCAATATTTTTATTTCTTCTATCTTTATTTTTCCATTCATGTCTGGAAGAATGTTTTCTTCAAGTTTTATCGGATAGAAAGAAGTCCATCCCTTTTCAAGCACTTCAAGGCCAGATGCATTGAAGTTTATCATAGTCTCTTTTTCTTTTACTTCCTCAGGGTTAGTGATATCTTCGTCATTATCTGATATTTTCTGCTTTTGTGATGAATTATATTTTATTGGTTTTCCTGCTTTGTCTATCGCAGTTAGAGATATTTTTTTATTTGCAGTTTTAGCATCTGCGGAAAAGGCAGCTATGAATCTTTTTGCTATCAAAATGTATATTTTTTCATCTCTTCCAGCTATGCTAGCAATTTCGCCTGTTGGATATATTGAAGGATGTGCGGGATCAGACTTTTTCCCCTCAACAGGAACAGATCGAGTAGCCATTTTTGCTTCTGGAAATGTCTTTTCAAGGGCCTTTAGGATTTTTTTGGGCTCTATTTCCTTTGGTATCTTTTGGGAAGAAGTTCTTGGATATGAAATAAGACCATTAAGATATAATTTTTGGGCTATATTTAGGGTTTCTGAAGGATTTATTTTGTATAACCTGTAAGCTTCCCTTTGTAATGTTGTAAGGTCAAAGGGAACTGGTGGAGATATTGATTCTTCTGATTTTTTTGTTTCAGCAATTGCCTCTTTTATATTCTTAAACTTTTCCAGAGCAGAAGATTCAAAAATATCTTTTGGGTGGGTAAAATGTATGCCGTTGCTTACTGCTATAACTTGCCAATATGGCTCCGATTTGAAGGAAAGTATTTCCTTTTCTCTATCAACAATTATCTTAAGTGCAGGACCTTGGACTCTTCCTATTGAAAGTATCTTAAAAGAACCAGTTTTTTTTATAGCTGACATTAGTGCTCTTGAAAGATTTATACCATATAACCAATCGAGATAATGTCGTGCCTCACCTGCATATGCATTTCCCCAATTAAGTTCGCGCATTGGATTTTCATATGACTTTAAAAGCTCGGGGGCAGTAAGAGTTGAATACTTCATTCTTTTAGCATTTTTTTGGTTGCAGATAAATCGTAGGACATTCCACCCTATAACTTCACCTTCAACATCAAAGTCTGTTGCGATTATGAACTCTTTAGCTTTTCTTGTCAACTTTTTCAAAATGTCAAAATATCTTTTTGTAAAAGCAGAGCGTTCCTTTTCAAATGCTGGACGCCATTCCAATTCAAAAATAGGCCATCCTTTTTGTCCTTCCTTATATGTAAGATTAAATAAATGTCCAACAGCAGAAGCAACCAATATCTTGCTTCCATTTCTTTCAAGCTCATAGTAAGAAACGCCTGCTTCTGTTATTTTTCTTGGTCTACCTAGTGCAAAGGCTATTTTCTGCGCCGCTTGAGGTTTCTCAGTAATTATCAATATGGAATCTTTTGAAGGAGAAGATATTTTTACATTATCTATATTTACTAGACCTGCTTTCTTTGAGGATGTTCTCTTGCTAGTTTTTTTAGTTTTTTTTGGACTTTCTTCTAATAATGATGCAGGTGACGGCTTGCCCGGAGAGTCAATAGTCGTAAGTTCCTCTACGCTCGGTTTTCTTTGCACAGTTTTTTCAATCGTCTGCTTTGGCTCTGTAAGATTTATATATTCCTGGTTCGCCATGTAGTATTAAGTCAGAAAGTCAAGTAGTATTTATAGATGATGTTATATCTCGATTATCTTGCCTTCTCGGCCAACATTGATCACTTTTGTTTTTCCCATATACTCTTCAAAGCCTGAAGCTTCATGTATGTGGCCGTGCAACAAAATGTCTGGTTTAAACATTTTAATCGCTTTTGTAATTGCATCCGATCCTTTAATTCCTGAGAATTCAGATTTGCTGCCGGCAGGATGCATATGAGTTACCATTATCTTTTTCTCTATTCCTTTTAATCCGCTATGAGCTTTTTTTAATGTTGAAAGGAGCTCTTTTTCGGTTATGCTACCTGGAAAAGAGGGAAGATTTTCTGCCCCGCCGGCACCAAAGAATCCAACATTATTGTATTTGACTGAATATCCGTGAATATTTCTTATTCCATAAATTTCTGCCAGAAAATCTGCAGTTGCGAATGAATCATGATTTCCTGGAATTATGAGCACTTTTTTGTTTTTGTCCTTAAAAGGTTTTATTATATTATTTGTTTGGGACCATCCAGTAAGATCTCCGCATAAAACAACTAAGTCTACATTTTCTTTTTCAGCTCTCAATGCAAGTCTTTTTGCAAGCTTTGAATCTCCTTCTATCTCTGATGCTGCAAGAATCTTTAGCTTTTTAGCCATTTTTTTACTAATACAAGAGCATTAAAAAGCCTTTGCTCGTTATGTTTATATATCTTATTTGACTAATTTTTAGATGAGCAATAGAGGAGGATGGATATTATGGGCATCTATTGGTTTGATAGTTCTTCTTGTTATAGGTATTTTCCTCTATTTTTCACTTTATCATAAGGATTATTCTTCTAAATATTCTGACAAATTATCTTCAGGACAGATTGTAAACCCTGTTTCTGGTCTAAGCATGGAGCAGGCAGTGCAGCAGTTTAATGAATCTTTTGTTTATTATCTTCTTTATAGTATAAACGCTTACAATTTACATAATCCTCCTTTGAGTTCCGATACGCCAAAGATAGAAATATATGTTGATTCCGATGTTTATAATGCTGAAATATCAAATGGCGAGATTTATGTTGCAAAAGGAGAAATTTCAACGGAAGATATCATTATAAAAACAACAAAAGAAGAAGCCGTCAATATGTTGCAGGATAAGAAATATATTTCTCAATCTTTCTCAAGTGGCAACTCACAGATTCAGCTCGTTGCTAGTAAAGTGACTTTATTTGGTAAAGGATATTTGAGTCTTTATAACCAATTGACTGGAAAAGGTATTACTGGCAACGTTATAAGAATTTATACGAGTTGAATTTTAACTACTAGAAAATGTGCAAAGCCCTCGAAATTTGCTACTTATTTAGGTAACATTACTCAGAAAGGTTTAAAAGGCAATATAATGGTTAAAATATATATCTTGCATCATATGTTTAGGAATAAGCATATGGGAGAACAACATGAAAGACAACTTTGATATATTTTTCAGAAGAAAACCTGCACTGCTTTTGGTAGCTCTTAAGAGAATGGCTCGTGCGCGCTATGGATCTGTTCTCGCAAAAGAGGTTGATTGCACTTATAGTCATGCTGTTAAGATACTACAAAGCTTGGAGAAGCTTGGACTTGTTGGTTTTGAGAAGAAAGGCAGAATAAAGCTCATCAAGCTAACAAAGAAAGGCCAGGAAATTGCAGATGACATTGAAAATATTAAGAGATTGATAGGATAAAATATTTTTTTGAATTAATAATTAAGCTAAAAGTTTAATAATAGCAAAAACAATTTTTCTTTATGTGCTTTACTCCTGCCGTTTCACTTGCAACCGCTATAATTGAGTGGTTTTTGGCTTTAGTTCTTATAATCTTATTTAGAAAATCAAAATTAACTCCTATTTTCTCTATAGTTTTTCTACTTCTGGGTATTTACCAATTCACTGAATTCATGCTTTGTTTTTCATTGAATCTTATTTGGGTAAAAATTGGTTTTATTGCCTATAGTTTTTTACCAGTTTTAGGTTTGCAAGCAACTCTTATTTATTTAAAGAGAAAGAT
>CAYWEK010000018.1:0-8665 GCA_964457475.1 Candidatus Woesearchaeota archaeon | reverse complement strand
ATTCTCTTTTTGCCATTTTCTCAACTAATTTTGCCTTATCAGCTACTTGCATGAGATTATTTGTTTCGGTAAAACTTATTATTTCTCAAAGTCCACTATTTGCTCTTCCTTATATGATTTATTATACTTTTTTTATATTAATTTCTTTTATTTTTATGGTGAATGAGTATGTAAGGACTAAAGATAAAAAGAGGAAAAAAGTGTCTATTCTTATTGCTTTATCTATACTTTGTATGACTGCCCCTACTTTGGTAGTAACACAGGTTTTCCCAATGCTTAATATTGCCTTCCCATCCGTTCTTTGTCATTTCGCTCTGTTTCTTGCTATCTTGTTATTTATTGCAGTTTCAATTGACAGAAAAGGTTGATGGCCCCGACGGGATTTGAACCCGCGACACCTGGATTAAGAGTCCAGTACTCTGACCGGGCTGAGCTACGAGGCCTTATTTATGCAAAAAGAAAGGTGTTTAAAAAGATATCGAGAAATTAATTTGAATATTCAGATAGAGCGACTCTCATAGCCATTTCAAGTTTATCACATGTATATAACTTTTCCAAAAAATAAATATTATCTATCCCATTGGCCGCAGCTCTGGCTTGATCTATCACTCCACTCATCAGAATAGCTGGCGTGTTAATACCTTTGGATCTTATCTTTCTTAGCCCATTACTTCCATTATCTCCAATAGGCATGTTATGATCAGTAAGAATTAATCTCGGTTTATTTTCTGTTACGAGACTTACAAGTTCATCTTCGCTCCTGCCGGTATATAATTGTACATTGTATTCTGGGAATAAAGAAGGAATTATATCTCTGGCTAATTTAATAGAATCTTCATCATCATCTACATAAACTATTGGAAGGTTTTTCATTTTAGCTTAAGAATGCAAACACATCATTCGTACCAGGTTTTTGAACTACGGGAATTTTGTAACTATTTAAAAATTCTATTAGGGAATCTCTACCGGTAACGCCTAATAGTGTTTGTGAGATATCATATCCTTTTTGCCTCATGGCTTCAGCAACTTGTATTATCGCGCTAACATCTTCTGAACCTGGCTTTCCATAGTTTACATCCATTAAAACCTTGTTTGGATTATTATCTAGCAATTTGATTAGACCTGCAGTGTTGCAATCTCCATTCTGTGGTAATATGGCCTCATGATCGTTTCCATTTATAACCAATTTATATAAATCTAGTTCATCTGGTTTGTGTAATCCTAAGAGTATTTTCATAAAAATTTCTAAGAATTCAGGTATATAAATCTTTCTATCTGTAATTACTAATGAGTGACATAAATAACTCTACCTGTACTTTCTCCAAGCGTGATTACACTTAGTACAACGGTAGAACTTTGTTTCTGACTCATCGCTGGAACGGGTTTGTTTTGTCCAGAAATAAGCCTTTTTATTTTCGCACTTAGGACATTCCATTTCAACAACTGGGAGAATATTATCTGCGCCCTCTTTTATTACTGCTATTGACTCATGCTTTGCCATTTTCTCAGAGGCTTCTATCTTTGGTTTCTTTTTCAGTTTGTGCCCGCAGTTAGCACAGGCTGCCTTATCATCCTGCACAAGGATTATACTCCCGCATTTTTCACAAAATTCCATCTTTTTACCAAAAATTTATTGTTTATAGAGAAGCTTTGAGTTTTTAATCCTTTGGATTTATTTAATTGCAGAATCCTCTATCCTGCGGACTCTTGAAAGGCTCAAAAAAGATCAGCTTTATCCAGCCAAGAGCAGGTATTTTTCCTACAGCTTTGCCTATAACAAGATTTGGATTTATGTTGTCTTCAATTCCTATTAATTGTCCCGAATTATGATCTCCTTTTGTTTCCAAAGGAGAAAGAGAGACTACTCTATGTATTATAGGATATTGGGCCTGACTTGAAGAAAAAATTATTATATCTCCGATTTTGTAATTTCCTTTTCCTGAGACAAAGACTATATCTCCCTTGTTTAAGCCATTCATCAGAGTGAATTTTTCAAATTCTGCTTCAGTTATGTTATGTTGTTCATACCACGCACCATTTTGACTCCACCATGAGTTGAAATTTGATTCATGGTACATAGAACAGGATTCAACAACAACCAATGGAAGAGAAGTTCCGGTTGCCAAAGAAAGTAAAGGAAAGAAAATGAATTTTATTATAACTATGATTAATATTATTGACACAAGCCATGATTGCCAAGTATCTGCCTTGAGAAAGTTCCATGTTTTTTTTAGGACTTCTTTGAATTGCATTCTTATTATATGAAAAATGCGTTTTTAAAGTATATGCAAGATGTGATGGGATTGCCGGGATTCGCACCCGGGTCACGAACCCCCGAAGCTCGGATCTTGACTAAACTAGACCACAATCCCTTAAAAATATTTATATGGGTCGCTATTTAATCTTTTTGAACCCTGCTCTAAATAGTAAGATTAAATATTATTAAATATGATCGAAAAAACCCTTCTCCTCTTTATACAATATCCTTACATGGAGAAAAGGTTAGAAAGATGATAGAATTAATAAAGCCCCATAATTTAAAAAAAACAATGCAGCAGTAGTAAAGTGGTATTACATTGGCTTCCCAAGTCAAGATTCCGGGTCCGATTCCCGGCTGCTGCATAAATATGTTTATAAACGTCTAGATTTTTCAGAGTTTAAGATCGCGTAGCTCAGTTGGTTAGAGCGCTGCTCTGATAAGGCAGAGGTCCCAGGTTCAATTCCTGGCGCGATCATGAAGGTTTATACTCATTTATACAAGGTTTTAAATAATTTCAGCATCATGAAATTGAATGAAGATATTGATTGCAGTTATAAATAATAGAAAAGAACTCAGTCTGCAGTTTTATAAAAGTCTTTTTGGATTATATAACTTTACTCGTGATGCGGGGCATGATATGTCGGCGGCTTTTTTTGATTATGGAGACATTGCAAGAACAAGAAATAATACTGCTCAGGAGGCAGTGAAAAATGGTTTTGATTATATTTATTTCTTGGATGTTGATGAGGTTTATCCATATGATAGTATAGTTAAATTGCTTGCTCATGAGAAAGAAGTTATTTCTGGTTTTTATGTTGCAAGAACGCCGCCTCATGCACCAGTTCATTATAAAAAAGTACTTCTTGGAGATCTTTTGAGAAGTGAGGATAATCTGTTGAAGCCAAATACTGGGATTCAGGAGCAAGAGGCTGGTGGGTTTGGCGGAATTCTAATTAAAAGAGAGATTTTTGAGAAGATTTCCCATCCTTGGTTTCAGTATATGTGGGATGAAAAAAACAATGGATGGATAGGTGAGGACATATATTTCTTTAAAAAACTTTCTGGAATAGGAGTCAAAGCGTATGTAGATACAAATTTACATTACGGGCACATATTTACTGGAGTGGTTTATCCAGATCAAAAGATTCAAGTAATAGGATAATTAGCTCTTTTTATTATTGCGTTTGAGAAAATTCTACAAAGAGCCGATCATTATTGATTGTGAATGAGCTTATCGGAAGATTTACAGGTAGCGAATTGACATAAACCTTGTTCTTCGCGAGAGCTTTTATCTCATATCCTGATTCTATCTTAGATACAAAAATATCTTTCACTGATTCTATACCTGGAGTTTCAAGTTCATAGACGACTTTGTCACCAAGTCTCTTGACATTGCTTTTAGCAGATATTTTTGGTAAACCAGACATTTTTTTCAGTTGTTCTTCAGATATTTTTGTTATTGAAAAGTCATGTTTCTGGATTCTTTTTTGTTGGTTAGCTGGGTCTTGTAAGCCAATATTTATTCTTATATTTTTAGGCATTTTTTGCTGTCCAGGTTTATCCATTTCTTTGAACTGTTGGTCAAGGTTTTTCATTAGACTATTGACAAGAGAAGAGATCATCTTATCAGTTATAGTAAGATTTGAATCAGCAACTCTGTTTTTTATCATAGAATCGTCAAAGGAATCACTTTTGCCTAGCATGCCAAAGTCTTTCGCCCTTCTTTCAGGATCAAAAAGGACATTGCCGCAATAAGGGCAAAAGCTATATTCATCAGTTATTTTTGACTTGCAATTCGAGCATTTCAGCTCTGCTTTCTTAGATTTCTTTCCGAAGAACATTGTGACTAGCAGAACAAAGAGTTTTATAAACTTTCTGTATTTGTATTCTATATTTATTTGAATACGTGCCTTATCCAACCTATCTCTGCCTGGATAGATCTGTAGGGATGAAGAAGTGAAACGTACATGGGAGGTATTCTGTTGACTTTCTTTTTCTCTTTTATGCTTGGTAGGAAGATAAGGGCCACAGCAGCTCTTAATATTGCGGCTATTGCAAAGACAAATATGAATTTATTTATGAAAGAGATATTGATATATTCTAAAAGTATTCCTCCAACTATTGAACCGATAAAAATACCTATTCCTGACAAGATGTTTGCATATGCAATACCAACTCCTCTCTCTTCTTCTGTCAAATAGTCATAGCTGAAATTGGTGAACGATAGAATAAGTGCTGCGTTTGCAAGCCCGCTAATCATTTGCGGGATAAGAATTAACTCTATTGGGCTTTTGATAAACATCCAAAGAAGAGGAGTAAGAGCAAAGAGAACATTAGCTAGGACAAGCAACCTAACATTCCCATATTTATCGGAAAACTTTCCAACTATTGGAGTAAATACAAGATAAAATACTGATGAGCTTATTGTAACAAGAATGTAACTCCAATATCCAAAGTTAAGATTCTGTAGCATATAAACTGCAAAGAAAGGAGAAGCAATCATTATTGATATGTTAAAAAACATTTGATATATCGAGAATCTTCTGTAGTCCTTGTTTTCTCTTATTAAGTCAGAAATTTTCATAGCATAAGTTTTTCTTGACTTTGCGTGAGGTGTATATTGCCCTTGTATTATCATAAATGAGAGGAATCTTCCGATAAGACAAATTGAAAATATTGTTGCAAAGCTAATCAGTTCATAACTAGTGTTTTCACCGAATCTTAATATAGCTGTTGCAAGCAGAACTGAAAAAAGTTCGATTAGTCCAAGTATGGTATTTCTTTTTCCAAAATATCTCCCTCGGTCTTTTTCATTGATTAGATCTCCCATCCATGAAAACCATGGAGGATAATATAATCCAGAAAGAGCAGAGAAAACAGTGTAAAATATTATTAGTAAATAAATAAGAGATGAAACATAAACTCCATAAAATTTCAGGAAGGCAATAATTATTAGTGGAAGCCACATTATTGTCTGCCAGAGCATGGAGGCAACAACAATCTTTTTTCTGGAATATTTTTCCATCAATTTGCTTCCATATAACTGTGCCAGCGGTGAAATTAGTCCAGAAACTGAGCTGAGAATTCCTATGTTAAGATCATTACTTGAGAGTTTAAGAGCGAAAGGAGTTATGTAAGCGTTTGAAATTCCTGTTGAAATGCTGTTTGCAGATCCTTCAGCAATACTGACTTTGAGTGCTGATTTCTTTTTTGCTTCGATATCACTTACCTCTTCCTTCATTCTCTGGCAAAGAAATAGGCGTTAATAAACTTTTTTTGTCCTTATTGTGCAAAGCTCGTATAAACGAAAAGTTTATATATGCAGGTATACACACTTTGTGTATACTTAAAAAATGACAGACATATTTGACACGCGGATTTTATGCAGAAAATGTAATACTCAGATGAAACCTGTAATTGTAAACAGAAATGGACTTGAATTGAGGGCTGTTGAATGCCCGAGTTGTCATGACAAGATAATACATCCAGCTGATTTAAATGGACTTGAGCAGTTTAAAGATCTAAAAGATAAGAAATTTAATGTTAAATTAAGAATGGTTGGGAATAGCCATGCAATTTCAATACCAAAAGAGATAATTGATTTTATGAATGATAGGCATAAGGATATGCGCAGACAGATGGATGATATGGTAAGCCTCTGGTTTGATGATTTCGACACTTTGAGAGTAAGCTTTTCAGATGATGAAAATGAGGTTAGTGAGGTTGGTGAAGACGGAAATATTGATTATGACGATGGGAAGAACAGGATAAAAAGAAGAGTGCAAGATGATGGGCAAGGTAATGTTGATGTTATTGAGGAAAGAACTTTAAATGATGGTAATGCAATAAAAAGAATAAGAATAAGAAAGATAAGGAGAGAACAAAAATGAACAAAATAAATAATAATGATGCAGTAAAGCTGAAAGTTGTTGAAGCTTTGCAAGATGACGCGTATAAAGGAATTGCGCGAATAGATCCTAATTTAATGAAGTCACTTGGCTTAAATAGGGGAGATATTATTTCAATTAAGGGGCAGAGAGAAACTGTCGCGATAGTTGACAGGGCATATCCGGCCGATGTCGGAGAAGGAATAATAAGAATAGACGGGCTGATAAGAAGAAATGCAAAAACTGGTGTTGGTGAGCAAGTATCTGTTAAGAAATCAATTGCAAAACCAGCGCAAAAAGTTGTTCTGTCACCGATTTTGCAGCAAGGACTCGGCATAAGAATTCAAGGAGACCCTAGCGTGTTTTTAATAGGGAGAGCCTTGATGAAAGGAGATACAATTTCTCTTAATCCTCCAGGAAGAAGGGCAGATATTTTTGATGATAGTTTTCCTGATTTTATTGGAGAGGGAATTTTTGGAGGATTTGGGATGCCAATGTTCAATCAGCAACCAATACGATTCTTGGTTTCAAGCATTAGCCCTGGCAATGCGGGAATAATCACTGATAAGACTGAAGTTGTAATAAGTAATAGTCCAGTCAATCCTTCTGGTGATGAGGGGCATATTGTGCCTGATGTAACTTATGAGGATGTAGGTGGATTAAATGAGGAAGTCCGTAAAATAAGAGAAATGGTTGAGCTTCCATTAAAGCACCCTGAGATTTTTGATAAACTTGGTATTGAACCTCCAAAAGGAGTTATCTTACATGGTCCTCCAGGAACGGGAAAAACTCTGCTTGCAAAAGCAGTCGCTTCTGAAACAGAGGCTAATTTTATACTTTTGAATGGACCAGAAATAATGTCGAAGTTTTATGGGGAAAGCGAGAAGAAAGTTAGAGATATATTTGAAGATGCGGAGAAAAATGCGCCTTCAATTATCTTCATTGATGAGATTGACGCTATTGCACCAAAAAGAGAGGATGTAACTGGGGAAGTTGAGAGAAGAGTTGTATCGCAATTATTGACGATGATGGATGGACTAAAAAATAGAGGAAGAGTTGTTGTTATAGGTGCAACAAACAGAGTAAACTCAATTGATCCTGCATTAAGAAGACCTGGAAGATTCGACAGGGAAGTTGAAATTTCAGTTCCTGATAAGGTTGCTCGTCTTAACATATTGAAAATCCATACGAGAAATATGCCTTTGAGGAATGTAAACCTTGAAGTTTTAGCAGCAAAAACTCATGGTTTTGTCGGCGCGGATTTAAGTGCTTTGACAAAGGAAGCAGCGATGAATGTTCTCAGAAAAATACTTCCAAACCTAAAGCTGGAAGAGGATAAGGAGATACCAAAGGAAGTTCTTGACAAGTTATTTATCACTAATGATGATTTTGATGAATCACTTAAAGTCGTAAGACCAAGTGCTATGAGAGAAGTTCTTGTTGAAACTCCAAATGTAGGTTGGAACGATATTGGCGGACTCGAGAATACAAAGCAGTCTTTGAAAGAAGCTGTTGAATGGCCAATTCACAGGGCTGATGATTTCAAGAAACTTGGAATAAGAGCACCAAGAGGGATATTGCTATATGGTCCTCCAGGAACGGGAAAAACTCTGCTTGCAAAAGCAGTCGCAAAGGAAAGTGAAGCCAATTTTATCAATGTCAAAGGACCTTCATTGTTGAGTATGTGGGTAGGTAAATCTGAAGAAGGAGTCCGAAAAGTATTTGAAAGAGCAAGACAGGTTTCTCCATGCATAGTTTTCTTTGATGAGATTGACGCACTTGCGGGAAAGAGAGGACTTGATAGTGGAGCAAAAGTAACTGAAAGAGTACTTAATCAGCTCCTTGCTGAACTTGATGGGCTTGAAGGTTTGAAAGATGTTACTGTTATAGCTGCTACAAATAGGCCTGATATGCTTGACTCAGCATTGCTAAGACCTGGAAGATTCGACAGAATTATACTTGTTGATGTACCTGATTCTGAAAGTAGGAAGAAAATATTTGAAGTTCATACGAAAAATACTCCTCTTGATAAGGATGTAAGTATAAATGAATTGGTTAAGCTTACGGATGGTTTTGTCGGGGCAGATATTGAAGGCCTTGTTCTTGAAGCGGGGATGAATGCTCTTCGTAATAATAAGAAAATTGTTTCAAAGAACGATTTCAAGGTTGCATTGGAAAGAGCAAAACCTTCTGTATCAGGTGAGACTGCAAAGAGATACAAAAAGTTAGAAGAGTATTACCTAAAGAGTGCTAAGGCTGGCGTTGAAATAGGTCCGATATATACTGGTTAATAAAAGAATTTATATACTCTTTTTTATTTGTCAGATTATGAAAAGAGGGGCTGGAAAAGTCTTTGTTTCTTTGGCAATTTTGGTCTTTACATTTGCAATTCTTTTTTATCTATACTCCTATCAGAACAATATCTCAGGAAAAACTGTCTTGACAGGATATGCAACAACTCAGATATGCGAAGCAACAGGATCAGCCAAGTGCTGGTATGTTGATTCTTCTCTTTCAA
>CAYWEK010000017.1:0-14926 GCA_964457475.1 Candidatus Woesearchaeota archaeon | reverse complement strand
GAAGAAATTAATTAAAGAATATGGTGGTGACCCAAGAAATACTATTAAAGGTAGGACTGTAGAGCAAGCTAGGAAAAATCTAATGGAATTTGAAGGAATAGCCACTGGAAATGCAAATTTGGCTGTGTTGCATTTTATTCATAGAAGACTGGCATTACCAACCGATCCTGAAAATGCATTATTTAAAGTGGATATTCATAAAGCAAGAATTCCATTGAATGTTGAAGGAATAGTTATGCTAAACGGAGATAAGGTTTTACATCCAACTACCATAGCTTCTGATTTTGAACAGCATTATTGGGAAATCTGTAAAAAACATAAGTTAAATCCTAATATTGCAGATTCTGCTCTATGGGTAATTGGATCAGAAGTTTGTGCAAAAAGGGGGCTTGCTTATTGTCTTGCCGGCTGTCCTTTACAGCACAATGGGTTATGCAAAGTCAACACTCCTCTCGCCAGAAGGCAAGGAGATTATCTTTTGTTTGATGAAAATGGTAACCGCCCAGAAACGAGAAGAGAGATAGATCAAATATTTTTCACTTCACTCTACAGCAGCAGGTTTAAATGATTTTTTAAATTGGTCTTTAAATCCTGGAAGAAGAGCAATACCTTTTGTTAATTTATTTTTATTTCTTCTTACCATTTGTTGTCTTCTAGTAGGATTCGTAAATTCAATCTTTGGAAGTTCTGAAACAGGAAAAGTTACTCTCATTTTTCCTCCACACGTATTGCATTTGTCGCAATGCTCATTCTCGCCGATTGCCCCGCAGACCCCCATGCCTTCAACCATCAATTTCCTAAAATCTGGATGCAGATAATTCGAAACTGACTTCAACATGCCTGCTGCTCTGTATCTTGAAGTTGGCAATGGCTCGGCATTATCTATTCCTTCTAGAGTAAGTGTTTGATGATACCCTGGACTGTTTATTACGCTTCTTCTTGAGCCAGTTATAGCAACCGCAGACTTATGCGTATAAATGCGCGGAGGAATTACTCTTACATTAATTCCTGTCTTCGCCTTTTCTTCCAATGCTCTACCAATAAATGATCCCCTTGAAATATTATCTGCGATTGAGCTTGTTACGTCGCAAACAACCGTAAGAGAAGTATTCACTTTGCTGGCATGGAATCTGTTTGCCTGTACTATTCTCCATTCATTTGAAAATCCTTGTGAGACAGGACCAGTCTCAATATTGTCATAGCCTAGACTTACCAAAAGAGAAGTTCTGACATCTCTGAGCATTGTTGCCAGTACTTCTCCAGAAGGAAAGTTTATCTTTCTTGCATATCTTGCTATTGAATCATCATGATTCTCAGAATAATTCTGAGTTTCAATGGCTCCCTCAAGAC
The DNA here is from genome assembly GCA_964457475.1 of Candidatus Woesearchaeota archaeon. Lineage (GTDB taxonomy): Archaea > Nanobdellota > Nanobdellia > Pacearchaeales > GW2011-AR1 > VGKP01. The sequence goes on along the minus strand of CAYWEK010000017.1, from coordinate 13,576 downwards.
CGAAAGGAAGCATCCTTGTTGTTATTATAGGTGTTGTTCTAAATTCTTTACAAAGTTCAAGCAAGTCAAAAAATGGCTTTGAATAATATGGATGTCCTGGCTCAGTATTCTTGCCAAACCTAAGTATTCTTGGCTTGTGCTCTAAAAAATCTGCTCTTGTCTTATCATCAACAACTGCGGGATTAACAGCTCCAGAATTCTTTCCCCAGGCATAGCAATAGTCACACCGGCCATCAGCAGTTCCTTGTTTCTTATACACTGCATAATTACCTGGAGCATATTTTCCGTTGTTCTCAACGATCTCATCAAAATGCTTTGAACTTACCTGAGCAATACATCCTCTTGATAAATCAACATTCCATTCAAGAAGGCAGACATTATCAGTTATTTTTGTTACAGGATTAACCCTCTTTATAAAATCAGCCTTTCCAGGAGTTAACCTAATCGACATATTATTTGGCATTAAAAACAGCTAAGAAAATACATATTTAAAACCTACTGTGGTTGAATATATGTTACGTCAGAACCAGTCCTTGGATTTTCTTCTACTAATCCACTTACCAAATTGCTAATTTGTTTTGGAACATATCCTTCTCTTCTTAAATATTCTAATGCCGCACCAAGACTGAAAACGTCACGAATATTATGATCTATCACTCTCCCCATTTGTTCTATTATTTCACTTTCATTACCCTCACCGTTTGGTCCAAAAATGAAATTCTCATATATTATGGGGATATCTCTTCCTTCTATTTCGTGTTCCCTATGTGTTCCAAACAATACCTTTTCTAAAGTTTGTAATTTTTTGTCCAAAAGCGCTTTATCATTACGTCTTGCAAATTCTTCAAATATAGGATAAAGATCGCAATGTCTATTTCCTAAAATATCCTTCAAGCTTGATGGCCCATTTTCACTAAACATCCCATATGTTTCCATTCTTCTTGATAATCTCTCAGTATCAAATGCTGATCCGTTGTAGGTAAAAACTATATCTGCAGTCTTTAGTGTGTTTAAGCATTTTCTAAGAATTGGCCTCTCTCCATGATAATCCAAAGCAAAAAAGGTTTTAGAAATAATATCTCCATTTATACCTCCTATTGTGATTGTATTGATTGGAGAACTATAATTAAATCCGCAATTTTCCATATCCAAGAAATATATCTTTTTGTGGGACAATGACTCTGGTAAATGTAAATGATATCTTCTTATGAATTCTGGAATATCTCCATGATCAGTTTCTATTAATCCGCGAGTAACCTCTAGATAAGAGTCTCCGTAATATGAAACAATCCTTCCACCCATCCTTTTTGCAAGTTTTCCCCATTTTTCCTCTAATTTCATCTTAATATTCTCCAGACTCTATAAGATATTTAAGCATTTCTGAATACCATCTTCTTTGAGTTTCAAATCCCGGCCTAGAAAATAGTTTGAGTCTTCTCTCTAGATTTAGATTCTCGTGAGCTTCAATGAGGGCTTTTTTATTTACCTGAGGATAAGACTGTTCAAACAAATTATCATATTTCTTCTCAACTCTTTCAATTAGAGATGATAAAGCATTATGAAACTCATTAAAACCTATTACTCTTATCCCTTTATTTTCAAGCTCTGGAAGTACTTTTTCATAGAAACGAGGTTCTTGATGGAAGAAGAAAACTGCCCCGTCAATCACGGCGTGATTATCTTTCCAGTGACTTTCGGAATTGTATTTTTTTATAAGCTCATCAAGTGAAATGCCTGCTATAGGTACTGCGCCCACTTTTACTTCTACTGCTTTATTCTTTATTCTCGCATCTGCCCATCCTTTTCTTTTACTAGAATATGTAAATTCAGTACCCTCATAAAAAAGAGAGATATCTGACAGATCTGGTAAATTCAGTTTTAAAGGGTCATAACCAGATCTTGATGCCCAAACAAGATAGAATGCAACGAATTTCTCAGCTAGTCTTCCAAGCTGATTGACTCCCCGGATATTAGCACTTATCTCAGATTCAGATATATTTAATAGATAGGCTAACGCTTGTTCAAATGTCTTATTTTTAACTGCTGGGTGTTTATTTTTTGGTATTAGTCCACATCTTATGGCATAATCAACTTGATGGAACCATTTTCTTTTTTTTGGATCAGGAGAGCTTGCCAAATATTTTCCAGAAATGGGTGTGCCTGAACTGACTGCTCCTCTAAGTTCATCAGCCAATTTTTTCAAATCTATAGCCTCTCTTCTTGTTGTTTTAGATAAAACACGATATAGCCCAGGCCTCCTCTCTTCCATAAATTCAAACATTCCACCATTTGTTTTTATCCACTTATATATTGCTCCGTTTTCTCTACGGAAATCTTTTATTCCTTGTAATGGATGAGCAATGGGGTTTCTTATGTATTTATGGACTTCTCCTATTGGCCAGAAGCTTCTAAATGTTTTATCTGCTCTTTTTAATGATCTAAACTTTTTAGCTTGAAGAGGAGTTTTAACGCCATCCAGTTTAAGCAGTTCTAACCCTGATTCTATTGACCTTTGCTGATTTCTGAGGTTCAAATATCCTAAATTTCTAATATAATCATAGGTTAATCTAGACATTTCTCCCCATTTTCTCATCTCACTGCTGACTTTTTTTCTTAAATCATCAATGGGTGGAATATATGCTCCGTTTCTAGATGGCCCCCCATATACTGTAACAGAGCCTCTAGGATGCCTCTTTATTTTATATTTGCCGAATCTTACTCTACCATTCTTCTTCGATTTGCTTTTTTGCTCTAATTCATTCTGATCTTTTTTCATCATTAATCTTTCCATTTCTTATTTTTTCTCCCAATTTTGATATGCTATTTAGGGAATATTTTTTCTCTCTAAAACCTGCTTTTATATCAGCCCTAAGCTGTCTTAAAGTCAACTCCATAACTGCCCATTCAAATAATGAGTGATTTAATCCTTTCATCCTCTGGTCGATAGGGTATGCAATTTGAGAAACGTCAAAAAGGCTTGATAGTATGTCTGGATCTAATTCTTTTTTTGTATATTTTCTTACCATCTTAAAAATTTCACTGTTTGCTTGACCACCAAACAAATCCGTACCTACTTGAGCAAGAGGCAAGTCTCGCGATCTCTCATTAAGGCAGTCATAAACCGCCTTCGCTTCAGGCATTTTTAATAAATCTCTAACATGAAAATTATTGCATTGGTCAAGCATATCTTTAAGACCTGTATTTTGATTGCTCCTTTGGGAAGCAAGAGATAAAAGTATCCTTACTAATTGAGACTGCCAAAAAACATTACCACCTTGAGAGACATAATTTGAATCCAAAGCATTAGAAGATGAATAAAAAAAACTTTCTACATCTTCTTTAGGTAAATCAATCATCTTTCCGATTTCAGTACTGTAAATTCCTCTGTTTTTCTCAGAAAGACCTTTAAAAGCCAATTCCAAATAAGAAAGCAAAGAAATCTTTTCTTCGGCCGAACTACTACTTATCTTCTGCAACGAATCTATTTTTCCATTAAAATCATCTCCCAATTTTCTTCTTACTAAAAATTCTAAACCTCCTAGAGAATTTTCTATTATTTTAGAAAAAGATTCTGGTCCGTACTTCCTTATATATCCATCAGGATCTAAACCCTCTGGAAAAATAGCCACTTTGAGAGAATGATCTAAATGCTCTTCGCAGATTCTTTCTGCATTGCGTCTCCCAGGTTCATCACCATCAAAAGCGATAATCTTTTCTAATCCAGGAGTTATTCTATCAAGAGCATTAATTTGTTCAGAAGTTAATGCAGTACCACAAGGAGCCCCAATATTCTCAAAACCATTTTGATATGGTTGTAAAAGGTCAAACCCTCCCTCTACAATAATTACTTTACCAGATTCGGCAATGTTTTTTCTTGTTAAATTTAAACCATATAGTGTTTTCCCTTTTTCATATACAACTGTTTGTGGGCCGTTAATATATTTTGCACCTTTTTTTTCATCTTGAGATTCGGCTTCAAATATTCTTGCAGTAAAACTTATTACTCTACCATCATAATCAAATATGGGGAGAGTAATTCTTCCTCTAAATCTATCATAGATATTATTTTTCTCTTGAGATCTCGCAATAAGTCCTGCTTTCTCTAATATTTCAAGTGAATATCCTTCATCCTCAACAAATCTTTGATTTGATAAGAAATTCCAATCATTCGGAGCATAACCTATCCTAAATTGTTGAATAGTTGAATCTGTTAATCCTCTTTCATTCATTAAATAGTTGAGGGCACGAGGATTATTCTGCAATTGCTTCTCAAACCTTGCACACGCTACATCTAATGCTCCAAGAATGGCGGGCTTATCAAGTACTAGATTGGAAGCCTCTTTTACCATAAAAGCTCCTTGATTAACTTGTTCTTAAATATTATACTAAGATAAGAATTATATTCTAAAATATACTTTTAGAAGTTTATCTACTCTTCAAAGAATAAGGAACATCATCTGAATTAGTTTGAGCAAATCTTTCATAATATCTTATTTTATCAAAATCCTTTTTGACCTCTCTTCTTACTTGAGGATTATCATTTTCTCTTGATACAAAATTGTAAGTCTGTTCTAATTCCTCACGTAAAGATAATATATGGAGATATCTCATGGATCCTCTTTCAGCCTTAACAATTGACTCTACATCCTTTAGGGTCTCTCTAGCCTCATTTCTTGGTTGAACATTATTACCATAATTAAGAGCCGCAATTCCTAGAGCTCCGGCTGTAGCCATTCCTGCCAATAATGCTAATGTTTTTCCTTTCATAATGAGACAGAGATAAAGAGGTTTATAAATCTTTCTATATTATAGTTACTTTATAGTGGTTACATAATAGGAAGATTTAAATAATACTTTTTTATCATTTTTTCATCTGAAAAAATAAAATGAGAGAGAAAATATCAAAGCTAGTATCTGCAATCATATTAGCTGGAGCACTTTTTGCGCAGAACTCTGAAGCAGTTGATTTATCTCAATATACTCCACTTGAAAAGCAATTGATAAAACATGAAGGGTTCAAGAATCAAAGATATTATGACACCGGTGGAATACCTCATGTGGGGGTCGGATTCAACTTGAAAAGATATGATGCAAAACAAAAAATTAGCTCTGTTGGTGCAGATTATGACAAAGTACTCAAGGGCGAGCAGAAACTTGATGACAAACAAATAACATTTCTTTTCAGACAAGATTTAAGCAATGCTACCTGCAATGCCAAAGTGATAATCAAAGATTATGATTCTCAGCCTGCAAAGGTCAAGAATGTTGTTGTGGATATGATTTATAATGTTGGACCAGCCAAGTTTAAAGAATTTAAAAGAACAATAAATTGCATTGAAGAGCATAACTATAAAGGAGCAGCTCTAAGGATGAAAAGATCTCCCTGGTATAGACAAACTGGATATAGAGCTAAAGAACTTGTTGGATTAATGGCAACTGCGGAATATGTGCCTTCTAGTTTTTCAAAATAAATTTATCAATCGCTTTCTCAGCTTCTTTTCTTTTCTTCTGATGCTCTTTCAAAAATGCATTTATCTTTTCAATAAGAATTGCCTTCAACTCTCCTGAAAGCAACTTTCCAGATTTATAATCATCATGAATCTTCTGAAGTTTTTTATCATCGGGCTCAAAGAAAAATCTTAAATATTGGAATGAAACATCAACTTCAGGATTTCCACCAAGTTTTCTATGCTCCTCAAGGGTATCTTTTCCTCCTGAAAAAGCATATTTGTTTATTTTCTTCTTTACTTCCTCTGCAGATTCTGATAAGTAAATAACATCATTTGTTGAATCAGATGAACTCATTTTTGCGGATCCTTGCAAACCAGGCATAAATTTAGCATGTAAGGCCGCAGGCTTATCAAAATTAAATTCTTTCTTTTCAGCTATATCTCTTGTTAGTCTGATAAATGGATCTTGATCTATAGCTACTGGAACAACAGATAAATGTTTTCCCCTCTTAAATTGAGGAAATAATATGTGCGCTGCTTGCATGGCTGGATAAAAACTCCAACCAATATTATTCTCTGGCTTAAGACCAAAAATGGCTTTTGAAGTTGAATAATTAATCTTCTTAGCTATTTGAGCTGCATACTTATAGATATCAGTATATACAAAGTCTTCAAAGATAAAAGTCTTATCTGGCTTGAAGCCAAGGGCAATAAGGTCAATTATATTATCATGTGCATACTTTATAGAATCTTCAAAACTAAGATTTTCCTTCACATAAAATTTCTCATCGTCTGATATTGGAATAAAGACTTCACAGTCAAATTGGTCCTGTAATGATTTAGCAACAAGGAAAGGAACTAAATGCCCTAAATGCATTTTTTCTGATGGACCTCTGCCTGTGATAACCGAGACTTTCTTTCCTTTCTCATAATTTTCCAACCATTTATCAAAGTCTCTATGAGCAAAATAAAGTTCTCTTCGAATTAGAGGGTGCGCTTCTTTTAGTTTATTCTTAATCTTAGAATCAATCAAAGTCACTCCAAAATCCTTTACTAGCTTATCATAATCAATATTGCCCTGAACTTCCCAAGGAGTCACATTAAATTCTTTTTTCATAGCCTTAGTTATATAGAGTTATTTATAAATATTAACAAATGCCGAAAATCCCGATAAGATTTAAATACAAGCATATTCTTAGGTTTTTATGGAAAAAAAGGTGTTTGGGCTGTTTATTTTTGCATTAACTGCTATATTTGTTATTCAGTTTGCTTCAGCTAGCATTACATTATCTCAACCTTCTTCAACATACAATCTGGGAGACACTTTTTCCTCTTCCATAGTCTTAAATCCCCAATCTGACACGAGTGATTTTCTTGTGGCAAACCTTATTTGCAATAGCGGACAAGTAAACATATACAAAAGCCCGTTTGACCTTCAGGCTGGGGGGCAAACTAATGTCAGTGTAAGTATAAAACTAAACAGGCCCCTTATAGGAAATTTGAGCGGGAATTGCTCTCTTGATGCAAAATTTGGATCTGATGAATTGGAAACTCAGCCTTTCTCAATTTCAGACCAGATAAATTTAATTATAACTGCTCAGAATTCTAGCATTGATCCTGGAAGCAATATTATTCTTTCAGGGAGTGCGGTTAAAGCTGATGGTAATAATTCAAATGGTATTATTGAAGTAAATATACCTGGAACTAGCTCAAATCAGACATTTAGTTTTTCCAATGGACAATTTTCTGAAAATGTCCTGATACCAGATAATGCGCAATCTGGCCAATATTATTTATCAGTATTCGCCTATGAAAATGATTCTTCTGGTTCAACAACAAATCATGGTTCTGCGACAATTGCAATAAAAGTTAACCAAATAATAAAGAGTGTTGATATAAGTCTTGACAAAAGTTCTATCGTTCCTGATTCAAGCTTTTCCTATACTCCATTGCTCACTGATCAGGCAGGCATGCAAGCTAATATTGATACTTCAGTCATATTTTATGATGCAAAGGGCAAAATATACACACAAAATGTTGTAAAGTCAGGACAAGCAAGCACAATATCTCTTCCGTATGATGCGATTCCAGGTCAATGGAGTGTTGAGACCTATTACAATAATAAGATTGCAAACAAGACTTTTACTGTTGAAAAGGTCAGTAAAGCAGACTTTTCACTTGACAATCAAACTCTTATTGTTAAGAATGCAGGTAATGTGCCTTATTCGGGTAATGTCAGCGTAATTATAGGGAATTACACCAGCAATATGAGTGTAAGTCTTGCCCTTGATGAAGCGAAAAGATTTAAGCTTAGTGCACCTAAGGGAAATTATACTATCTCTGCTGGAGATAGCCAAAACTCAGCTAATTTAGGAGTTTCTTATCTAACTGGCAATGCAGTATCTGTTACTGATGCAAATAGTATTGGTTCTAGTTCGGTAGGTCCTTGGCTTTGGTTTATTATAATTATAATATTACTTGCAGTTGCACTATATTATTATAGAAAAGTCAGGACTGGATCTTATATTGGAAGAATGCCCATCTCCAGCGGTTCAAGACCAAAATTTATTCCTATAACTGAGTCTTCTTTCCCTTCAAAAGAACTTGACAATGAAGTAAAAAAAGTAAGATCTGAGAAATATAATGCTACTCCGATTTCTCTTTCTTCTTCAATCAATGGTTCGAAGGAAGAAGTTGCGGTTGTTGCATTAAAAATTAAAAATGCTTCCAAACTTAGAGATTCACAGAGCTCTGCTTTCCTTACAATAGAGCATCTTTTACAAAAAGCAAAACTCTCGAAGGCGAAGGTCTATGATAATGGATTATTTAAAATAATAATATTCTCACCGAAATTGACACAGAAAACGGAGCTTGAGAATTCAACGAACGCAGTTAAAATGGCCAGTCAGATTGACACAGCAATTAAAGAATTCAACAAGAAATATGCAATAAAAATAGATTATGGCATCGGAGCCCATCTTGGACAGATGTTCCTTGAGTTCGTCGATGGTAAGGAGAAGTTTACCTCTGTAGGAAACACAACCATTGTTGCGAAAAATGCTGCTGAAAAGGCCAATAATGAAATATTTATCTCATCTTTGCTGCATAGAAAGGTCTATAACATAGTAAAAGGCGAGCAGACGCAATATGGGCTCTACAAAATAAATTCAATTCTTGATAGAAGCCAGCATTCACAGTTTATACAAAGATTTATGTCTAAAAAAGACAAGAAATAAAGCTAAATCTTAATCAATTCATCTGCATCAAGGTAATATCCATTATGTCCTGCTTCTCCTTGCATGAAAAGCGAAAGGAATTGTCTTCCTTCCTGGCTTATGCCAAGATTTTCTGCAGTCTTTAGCATATGCGCCTTTAAACAGCGTGGGCAGCAGCCCATTATCTCCTTTTTAGATTGCGCATTTTTAACTAATTTATGAAGCGGATTTCTTTCAGCATAGGATTCAAGCTCGGCTATCAAATCATCAGGAATTATCAGACCTTTAGCCAATCCTTGTATCTTATAATCAAGAAGACTATGCGCTAATTTATTCATAGGAAGCTGACTTATAGTAGAGTTATTGTATTCAGAAGCAGTTGTTGTCATTTTAAGTCTCATTTTGTCGTTAGGTTTGCAGCGAAGAAGGAAAAATAGTCTTCAATTACCTGCAATAAGAAATAAACACGCAAGTAGGACTGACTGTGAGGTTCATCCTCTTATTCATCCAAGCAGTCATTATCGAACTATGCATACTGTATCAAGAACTCTGTTATTTATATATCTTGCGATTATTATGGCTTTGCACAAAATAATGTTTAAGCGTTTTTCTGCACAAGATTCACTTTAGTTTGCACAATATTCAGATAAGGTTGCACAAGATAGGATTTAATTTTTTGCAAAGCCGATTATTATTTATTCCAGAGAAGTTTTGTATAACCCTCTTTTACAATATCTTTTTTATGAAGAGATAATTGATTCATTACTCTAAGAACTTCAGCCCTTGCTTTTTCAATATCTTTTTGGGATGAAAGATATTCAACCTCGACAAACCAACCAAGCTTCTTCACGTGATTTAGTTCTATGTGAAAATTCTTTTTTATCTCATACAACTCAGTATATTTCTCTTTAGTCAGCCATTTCTTAAAGCCAAATTCATGAATCAGTCTTAAAAAACCAGAAATATCTGAGACTCTAAATTCAGTTTCCTTTTTTGCGTAAACACCGTTCTTATAGGAAATCCTTTGTTTGAAATTTATTTCGTGAAAACCAGAGCGCTTGCGCACACGAAGGCTTTTCTTAGGATAATTATTCACAGATTCAAGAGAGTAATAATCATCAACTTTCCTCTCCTTTCCTTTATAGTGCCCAATTTTTTGCGCAAGAACCCTGAATTTTTCAGGATGAATGATTCTGGCCTTCGCCTCGACTTCTATCATGAATCTCTAAGGAAAATGCTTCTTTTAAATCTTATTTCTCAACTAATCCATTCCTTCATATGAATTTTGCTGGGATTTTTGCAAAGAACCTTTGCTCACAAGAACATCATCAATGCGTAAAATCATCTGCGCGACTTCAGATGCCGATTGTAGAGCTTGTAATTTTACCTTTAATGGCTCAATAATCCCTGCATTAAAAGTATCTTCTATCTTATCCTTCAATAAATTAAGTCCATCTCTAGCTGAACCAGCTTCATGTCTTCTTTTCAGTTCTGTCAGAGTATCAATAGGATCAAGCCCCGCATTTTCAGCAAGTGTTTCTGGTACAGACTCTAAAGAGTTCGCAAATTCATCTATTGCTAATTGTTCTCTTCCTCCGATGGTTTTTGCATAGGCTCGCAATCTTTTCGAAAGTTCTACTTCAACTGCACCGCCTCCTGGAACAACCTTTCCACTTTTTACAGCTGAAATAACGTCCCCTAAACCATCTTTGATTGCTCTTTCTGTTTCGTCAAGAGAATGTGAACTTGAACCTTTTACAATTATCGTGACAGTTTTAGGATTTTTACATTCTTTTATGTAAATAAGAGATTCATCACCTTTTCTTATTTCTTCTACAATTCCAGCAAAACCAAAGTCATTTTCCTTTATATCATTCATATTTGAGATTATCTTACCCGAGGTGGCCCTTGCTATTTTTTCCATATCGCTCCTAGAAACTCTTCTGCATGCAAATATCCCTGCCTTGGCAAGATAATATTGAGCAACATCATCTATTCCTTTCTGGCAGAATAAAGCATTTGCTCCCGAACTGACGATTTTAGCTGTTAAATCCTTGAGATATCTTTCCTCAGAGCTTACAAAGCTCTCAAGCTGTTCTGGAGTTGATATTGATATTCTTGTTTCTGTTTCAGGGCTTTTCAACTCTATAGGAAAATCAACAAGAAGAATTTTTGCATTCTTTAATTGAGTGGGCATATCAACATTTGCTCTTTCCTTATCAAAGACAAAACCCTTTATCAGCTCACTTTCACCCAACTCATCACCCTTGACTTTTTGTATCTTTATATCTTCTGCACTTATGTTTTTACCAGATGAGACAATATCAACAGCCCCAACAATCAATTCTGAGAGCTTTTCTCTACTTCCTTCGGCTCCTTTTCCAGTCATTGCAGTCATTGCTATCTGATTTAAGATATTTCTGTCAGAAAGTGGAAGTGAAATCTCATCAAGGATTTCTCGGGATTTCTCAGCAGCCATTTTATATCCTTTGACTATAAGAGTAGGATGGATTTTTCTGTCTAATAGCTTCTCTGCGTTTTCAAGAAGTTTTCCTACAAGAAGTGCGGCCGTCGTTGTCCCATCCCCGACTTCATCTTCCTGAGTCTTTGCTATTTCAACGATCATTTTCGCAGCTGGATGATCTATCTCCATTTCTTGCAAAATTGTCACACCGTCATTTGTTATTGTTATATTTCCAGATGAGTCAACAAGCATCTTATCCATTCCCTTAGGCCCGAGAGTTGTTTTTACAATATCTGAGATAATCTTTGCAGCAAGTATATTATTTCTTTGCGCTTCTCTTCCAATAGTCCTCGAAACATTTTCAGGCATTACATAACCAGACTGCTTTTCTTCCATCATAATATGGTATCTGGTTATCTTTTAAAATTATAGGTAATTGAATAATACAATAAGGCAGTAATATAAAAATAAGATAATATAAAAATAGAATTACCAGCCTTCGTCGTCTTCTACTTCTTCTTCCTCTTTTTCTTCGTCGTCGATCCCATCTTCATTGACTTCTCCGACGCCGTCTTCGAGTTGTTCTTTTTTCTTCTTCATTCTTTGATAAAAAAGTTTAGTTATCCAAAAGGAAGCTACGGATTATTTAAACTTTTCTGCATATTTCATCTTCTATCCAAAATACTATCAAATCTGAGAAATAATCTATTTCTTCCTTATTCAAAACCTTATCTTCATTTATTTGATACCATTTTTTCATGCATCCTCTACAACATGTTCCAGTGGCATGCTGAGCAATAAAAATAGGATAACCTTTCCAGGGAGTCTGCTTTCCGTCGTTTATCGGCTTTTTCATTAATCTTTTGCTTAGTATATTGAAGGCATGCTCTTTCATTTTTTCTATTCCTTTATTTTCTACAACAAGCTTGTCATTATTGGTCAGATGAAATGAGCTTCTAAACCTGGATTTTTTCAATTTATTAAGAATATTCATATTATCTTCCATAATATAAAAAAGAACTATACATATAAAAATTTATTATTTCATATAAAGAATAGAGTTATCTTTCATTGGGTTTAAATACGCATTTCTTTACAAATGATGATGGTTAGTGAAAATTTAAAAAATATGGCTAAAAATCTTGCAAAAGAGGCCCCACGAAGTCCGAGTATTAGACTTGGAGGATATGCTATATTATCTAGAACTATAGATAAATGTAGGGCAGCTATATTAAATCAGAATGGCGAATACCATTTTGACTGCCCAATGGATAAAACCCTATTCTCCTTCAAGAAAATAACGGGTGATCAATTCAGAAGTTTTGTTGAGCAAGGTAAAACTGATGATGAAGTTCTTGACTGGCTGAATAAGAATGGAGAGAAAAAGAATGTAAAACAGATTAAGGAATGGTCTGATTCGGTGGAGAATGACTATTATTACAAAAAACCTGATAAAAAAGAATGGTTTGCTTCTGAATGTGAACGCTTAGGATTAAATCCAGAAACAACGACCTTGTTTGATTATCTTAATGCAGATGACAAGGCAAGCTTTAATTAATTTAACAAATTTATAAAGTTATTACCGTCTTTCCCTTCGGGACAATAACAATTCTTACACTATTGTATTGTATATCCATTAGTTCTGTTGGATGTAAATGACCTATGACTATAGTATTGCAATTATTTTTCAAAGCTAACTCGTGAGCTCTGTCAAGATATTTTCTCCTCAATAATAAAAGATCTCCATCATATATTTTCTTATACATCCTAAGTAAATGATATCCGATGGGATGTAGTCCTTTGCTCTTTTTTCTCCATTTTGCGGCTTTCTCAGGCCCCCATGCGACAATATCTCCATGAGTGAAAAGTATGCCGTTTCTTGCTACTTTGTGATCTGATTTTATAGGCTTTAAAGAATGATTTCCTGAAATATATACTCCTCCAACCTTCTTGCATTTCTTTATTGTTTCTGCTCGTTCTTTTTCAACTTCATCTATCCTTTCCCTATGAGTATTTTTCAGATCAAAATTGTCCCCAAGAAAAACAGTGTTTTTGGTGAATATGAACTTCTTCCTTATTGCATATGGAGATCCTATATGCGAATCAGAATAAATTATATACTTTACCCCCTTCATACATGTTATAAAAGGACTTATTTTAAAAAGCTTGTTATATCAATAAAATCTTATAAATATGCTTCCAAAGCATTAAAAATAAGGTTTTTCTATATGAATGTGGAGAATTCGCAAAAAGTTACTATTATTAACTTTAATAAGGAAATCGTTTTTGGTGAATTAGGGGCTTTAATTAGTGCTCCTGCTCTTTCATTTATTGTTTCATATTTTACAAATAATGACCAAATTATTTCTTTCTCTGCAGTTCTAGGAGCTTTAATCGGAGGTTCAATTTTCTGGCTCATTATGAGAATATATGACGCGGAACTAATA
>CAYWEK010000016.1:0-14984 GCA_964457475.1 Candidatus Woesearchaeota archaeon | reverse complement strand
TTGCTTCATCCCCATTTAAATACGAAACCCATTCCCTTTCATGCTTAACCATCTTGGCTCTTATGGTATCATTAAGTTCAGATTTTTTCATTTTCTCATCTGCCATTTTCTTCAGTACCTCTAAATTCAGAATTAACTTCTTTTTCAGTCTTATCAACTTCTTCAACCCATTCTGATAATTTCTTATTTATCAATACTAAATCATCTTTGCCTATTGATTCAAAACCATTTTCAAATAAGTTCTTGGCGATTTCCTTTGCTGTCTGTTCCGTTATCATATTTTGCTTTTTCTAACACCAATAATAGCCAGAATGACTTACTTATAACACTTTCTAAGTAACCTAGTGATTATTTGGTCTAAATAACCTGCTCCTAAAGCAAAAAACTTAATGGTTATTTAACCCCATAAATGTTTATAAATTAATTTCTTTAGTAAGCAAGATGGTTAATGGATTAGGTGATGAAATAGAAATAGGAATAAGTAGAGAGCCAACTCCTGAAATGTTAGCAGAGCTAAAACCTAGCCTAACAGCAGAGTTAGAAAGAAGAGTACAACAAAGACGCAAACCTGAATTAGTCAAAGATTGGGATGGAGCAGTAGATTATTGGGGTTTTTGGACACATAACCCGGATTTAGATTATTCACTAAGATCAATATTTTTCTTAAAAATAGATCAGAGATTAGAACGTGAAGATAGAATGGAAATCCATGGTAATTTTCTTGATAATCTCGGTGTTGCTCGTTTTGACGGAGAGATTCATAATGATATGGGGCTTGTATTCGTAAAAAAATATAATCTAGAACTGGCTCTACCGCCTGCGACAGAAAAGCCAATCATGTATATTGGCAAGAAAATACCTGATTCAAATGATTATAATGGTCAATGGAATATTTTACCTAACTCTGGATCTGGGGATTCTGGAAATTTCAGAATGGAAAGACCAACAGATTCAAAAGTTCTTAGATTTGTCAAAGAAAAAATGGCCTATGATCTTGCAATTGCTTTAAGAAGATAATTTATAAATTTCTCAACCAGCGACCAATTCTTGAGTCATTAACCATCTTTCAGCTTCATCTTTCTGTTTTAAAGCTTCCTTCTCATTTATCTCAGATACAAAAACTTTTGATCCAGGTCTATTAACTCTCGCTTCAAGACTACCTTCACGATTAACTTCTAAGACAAATGGCTTAACTGCATCATCTCCTATTGGAACTCCTGGAATAGATCGCGCAGCCAATCCAGGAGCTGCTACTCTCTCAGAGCCAACAATATAACTCTTTCCAGATACACGATATTTTTGAAAATTGCCGTTGTCGTATATAAGACTTAATGCATATAAGTTGTCAAATGATTTTAGTCTATCTTGAGGTCTAGCGGAAGTATCAACTGCAACAACGCTACCATTAGCACTTTTGCTTCCTTCTTTTATGTTAAAATATCTCATTACCATGAAAAAGCACATGGCAAGCGGTTTATAATAATTGTGCTTCTATTAAGTATGTTTTAGAAATATATGTATTTAGAATTACAAACTAATCAAATTGACTTTCGCGCCTTCATTGGATGAGAAAGTTGTGGCTGCAAGATGTCTAACACCAAAGTCATCACATGCTCTTATGATTCCTGAAGTTGCCGCACCATCAATTATTACTGCAAATATCTTCTGCTTTGACATTTCCATATTTCTTGGAACTTCTCTTGATCCTACTTTTCTTATGACATCCAGATTATTATCCAAGAGTAGAGCATTTTTAGATCCTCTTATCTTTTCGTCATAGATTTTGCGCACGCTTTCTTTCACATCGCCTTTGAATTCTTCCTTTGGAGCTTCAACTTCTCTTTCATGGCTATTTCCATTGTATCCATTGCCGTTCATATCAGCTTTCCTGAGAAATTCTCCAACAGAGATTCTTTTTCTAAGAGCTATCAATATTTCTTTACCCTGTAATTCCTCAACTTCCTTTCCATCAGGGGCAATTGCGACATAGGCAATGTTAACATTGTTTATGACGTTTTTTGCAATTAATTTCCCGCCTCTATCGCCATCTATGAATAATGTTATTTCTTTCTGCTCACCAAGCTTTGCTATTTCAGCTGGCAACTTTGTTCCATTCATTCCGATTACATTGTTTACTCTATTCTTCAATAAGTTAACAACATCGGCTCTTCCCTCAACAACTATCAGTTCCTTGCCCGAAATATCTCCTGCAGGAAGTTTTTCATCACCATATTCAGTTATTTTGGCAGCTCTGCTTTCTTCCTTTAGAGTTTTTGACATTTCCCCAAAATCACTATTGCCATCAAGGCCTTCAAGAAGCTTTTTGGCTCTGTCAATTATGAAATCTCTCTTACTTCCTCTTACATCTTCTATCTTTGTTACCTGGATTGCCGCTTCGGTTGGACCTATTCTGTCTATGGTCTCAAGAGCTGCTGCGATTATGGTTGTTTCAGACTTGTCAAGAGCAGTTGGAACCTCTATATCACCCACACTCTTACCATCAACAGTCTCAAGATTGACCTCAATTCTGCCTATTTTGCCTTCTTTTTGCAATTCCCTCATTTCCAGCTCTGATCCAAGAAGACCTTCCGTTTGCCCGAAAATAGCTCCGATTACATCAGGCTTTTCCAAAGGGCCTTCTGCCTTAAATGCTGCGTGTATCATGTATTTTATTGATACTGGACTTACTTTTGCCATTTTTGTCTTATTTCCTGGGATTTCTCCCTGTATTTTTCTCTTTAGAAAGAAAGTGTTCAATACAACAAACAATGTCCAACATGGACGTGAATATGAAGTTGAGTTAATCGCTTAACTTTTCTTTCTACACTTTAATTCACAAAACTAGCTATTTAAACCTTATGCTTCGAGAACCAAAAAATCATAGATTTGCGGTTGAAAAAAGAAACCAACAGGAAATATTTAAACCTTATGCCTCTCCAGAATATAGTTTTTCTCGTCTATTTTTATTGCATAAGGTTTATAAATACCATATATCATCAAAGGCTGAAGACAATGGCTTCAAAAACAAATCAAAAAGAGGCGACGAGAGTTGACGACATCCATGAAGAAGAGGTGGCTGAGGACATAAGCCAGGTCTTTGAGGATGCCGATTTAGATTCTTTGCGCGACGATTGATATCACTTTTTCTTTTTTTTCTTTTTTAAAAAAACCTAGCCTGTCCAGGCTAATTTATTGAGATCATAACCAACAAATTCTTTGGCGGCTCTTAGTAAACTATCCGGATCTAGAATAGGGATAGAAACCCCATTAAATCTTACCTTATTTGGTTCCTGTGGAAAAATTTGTTTTTCTTTCATTTGTCCTTGATATAAGCAAACTTTCCATCCGTTATTTTCAAAATATAAATCTTCTATTGCACTAATCATCAACCCCTTATCTTCTTCAGAACCAAATATTTCTATTACTTCAAGATCGGGCAGATAAATCTGATTTTTAGAATCTTTCAGATCGCATCGAACATTGAATATATTACTAAATGAATTTATTTTTACTGGTCTCCCATGTACAGATATAACTGGCTGATAAGCAAAAACCGATAAGTCAACTGGCCTTCCTTCCTTCAATATAATTTCTTTTTCCTGATAATCTGGATTTTTGACAAATTTGTCAGCATAACCTCTCTCAAATCCAATCATTTTATCAAAATCATTGCTAGCCATTTTCGTGTATGCTTTCGATACTTCTAGTTCTAATTGTCCTCTATAGGACTTTCCAGGTGAGCAAAATAATAAAGTTTCTACCATAAAATTTAGTATATATTGTGTTTAAAAAATTATCTGAACTAGAGATTGTTAAGTATTTGTGGCTTTTGTAATTTAAGGATAAAAATTTTCATAGTCTCTTGATATCTCAGTTCTAACTTCGCCATTAGTTAATCTTGTAACTTCTTGACAAGCTCTAATAACATCCGCATCTTTTGTTTTAACATCAAGGCGGTTACATGGTTCAAAATATCTTGCAGTAACTATTTCTTTATCCTCAGTATCGCCTCTTTTTGTAATTGTTTTAACAAGATGATATCTTATAATTGTTCCATCCCAAGGAAGAAAACCGTTATCTTTCTCTTTAACTATATTTAACCTCTGGTATTTGTCTTTTACTCTATCTCTAACATATTCAAGAGATGCTTTTAACAATTCATTTCCAGAACTATTATTAAGAGTTGCTTCCAATCCTTTTTCTGCTGTAGTTTCCATAGTTTACACAAGAATAGATAATATTTAAATCTTTCTATTTTGTTACTATTATATAGTTACAACCTAAAGCCTATCTTCAAAAAATTACTTTAGCAAATCATCAATGTTGAAATCGTCATATCTTTTCTTCTCTTCAACCTTGGGCTTCATAGGCTGTGGATTCTTTATTTCCCTATCAAGAGCATAGAATTCTCTTATCTTTCCAAGCTTCTGATATAGCTGTAAAAGGGCAGCCTGAGCATTCTTTCTCTCAACTACATCTAGAAAAGGTAAAGAGATAAGTCTTTCATATATATCTGCTGCATTCTTTCTCTTGTCCTTCTTAATCATTTCAGCAGCTCTGGTTTTATAAGTCTCTTTTATCATCTTTTTCAAAGAATCTTTCTGCTTTGGATTGCTGCATGCAAGCGCTTTCTTGAAAGATAAGTCTGCTTCATCGAATTCACCCGCTTTAATATATAATTCCATTGACTTTGCAAAGTCATTATACTTTCCTTCAAACGTTGTGTTGATATCAGCAACAGTTCTCATCAGTTTTCCCGCTTCAAGGAACATCTGTTTTGTTTCATAAATAAAAGCCAGCTTTGTCATAACAAATCTTTTAGTGTCAAAATCAATATTCTTCTTCAAAACTTGCTGAAGAAAGTCCATCTTTACATAATCTCCAACAGAAGCAAGCTTCGTTTCCACCTCTTTTCTTGTAATTGTATCACCTATCATAGTTTTCTCTGCAAAGGCGTATTTATAAGTTTTATTATTCTAGACAATAATTCACATAATCACTCAATTTTGTCCTTTGCTTTCTTTTGAAGCTCTTCCAGAAACTCTTTTCCAATATTTTTTCTTAATTCGGAGGCAATTTTGATATAATCTTTCTTTGTTTCTTTAAAATTTTTAGTAAATTCACGTTCAGCTTCATCCAAAAACAAGTCATTCTTGATGAATTCATCATAGAGATCATCATTTTTATCATTAATTTGTCGTGCAAGTAATTCAATAATTGTTTTTGTGGGTGGTGGAGATAATTCATACATCTCTTTGATTGAATAACCTAGATTAGTCATTGTTTTTGCATAGGCCATTAATTCTCTTATGCGCAATACTTGATTAATAGAGAAAACTTTCTTATCGTGCTCTTCAGGACTCATTTCAATTATCGTTGCTCCCTCTTTTTTAAGACATTCAATAAGCTCATTGCATATTTTGCCAGTCCTAGGAGTCTTACAAACAATAATTGTTTGTCCTGAAATTGAATCGACATTTCCATACAATGGATGAATACCAACAACTTCAGCTCCTTTTTTAGTATATTTTAACATTGCATCGATAGGCATTTTCTTGAAGCTCGTAAAATCAGCTATTGCCTTACAATACAGGGCAACTTTTCTAATGGTTTCTTCCGTTGCAGATATAGGTACTGAAATTATGCTGATATCGCTCTGCTTCGCCGCTTCTTCAATTGAAGGATTTGAAGCTCTTCCAGATATAATCACTTCATGTCCATATTTTTCAAAAATTCTTTTATGCATTGAACCCATTACTCCTCTTCCACCAACAATGTTTATTATCATTCTTTGCTCCTGTCAGGATAGCTGCCTAGGACTTTTACACTTTCATTATCTTCCAGATATAACTTGATTCCTCTCAAAGCAGAAATCATATTTTTGTCTTTTTGATCGCCATTTATTTCAAGAACAAAGTAATATTTGCCTTTTCCATCAGGTCTCGAATGAATGTGTTGCATATTTATCTTATTATCAGCAATGAATTTCAATATATTGTAAAGAATGCCTGATTTGTCAATATTAGGATGTATCGCAATCATTGTCTTACTCTTTTTACTATCAATATCAGAATTTAAGGATAAAACAGCAAATCTTGTTACATTATTTGGAAGAATGTCCGTATCTATTATTTTTAGCCCACTATTTTCCAGAGCATTTTTTGATGATATGGCAGCAGAATCATTCATTTTCTTTTCCTTTATAATTTGCGCAGCTCTTGAAGTGCTTTCGACACTAATGGTTTCAGCATTAGGATATTTTAATGAGATATATTTGGAACACTGCTCAAGCGCCTGAGGATGTGATATTATTTTTTTAATTTCTCCATGTTCTGACAAAACTCCAACATAATGCTCTATTTTCAGGTAAATTTCATCAATGATTTTTGTCTTTCTGGTTTCAGTAAGAGTATCTATTGTTTGCATCACAATTCCATTGTAAAAGTTTTCCAAAGGAACAATTCCATGTTCATAATTACCATTTTCAACGCTTTCAACAACATTTCTTATGGTAGAAAGAGGTATAAGTTCATCATTTGGAAAGGCAGAAAGAGCAGCTTTTTCGCTGAAGCTTCCCTTAGGACCAAGATAAGCTACTTTCATTAAATATCAAGATATAATATTGTTTTATATTTATCTGCTAAGACAATAAATAGATCCGGCAATAGCAATTCCAAAGGGCATTGTAACAGCAGTATAAAAAAGATATTTCCCAGTCTTTCTTCCAAGATATGCCATATGACTTTCCCTTAAATAAATTTCTAAATCAGGGAATTTGTTAGTCATAGGAGTAAGTCTGCTTCCAAACGAATCTCCAAGACCTTCAAGAAAATCAACCAATCCGCCACGATTAGAGTTATTTGCCATGTTATTTATCAACTATGTCTCTATATAAATTTTATCCAAAATTGTAATATTAGCAAATAGTAACTACTATATAGTGTATACTTAATGGAAATGTTTAAATATATAGATTTTATCAGAAAATTATGGCAAAAAACCTCCTAAATATGATTGCTGGGGCAGCACTCGGTACTGCTATGTTAAGCATGAATGCTAATGCTGAGGAAAAATCAAAAATTGAGCCCTATGGCTCCTTGAGTATTGGTTATTTCGATTCTTATACTGTTACCTCCGGGGCTGAAATAGGCAGAAGTGTTTTTGAAGGTGGAACAGGAGTGATTCAAGATACCTTGGCTTTAGGAGCCAGAAATGTATTCATGAAGAATGACGACCTTTGTTTTACCATATGGTCAAATACTGATCCTGATATGAAGCACTATGGAAAAAATAATCCTATTACAGAAGTTGATATAGGTCCTTCCTATTCATTTTCACTTGGCAAAGTCTTTAATGGAGATTTAAGAGCAAATATGGGTGCTCATGGATGGCTTTATCCTAATGGTTTTGAAGGAAAATATGATATTGAATTTGAGGGCGGTTTATCCTGGAACGGACCAATTTCTTTAAACGCTAATGCTGTTCATATATTGCAGCACGATCGGACAGATCAAGGAACTTATGTTGTTCTAGGCGCAAATAAAAGTCTTAATCTTGGTAATGTCAAAGGATGGAATTTTTCATTGACCCCAAGTTTAAGTGCTTGCTGGAATGATATGTTTCAGGATTATTCATCCTGGGCCGTTGTAATGCCAAGAGCAGATCTGAGTATGAGCAAGGGAAATGCAACAATTTCAGCAGGAGCAGGTTATCAATTCAGTTTAGATAAGGGAAAGAGTGAAAAGAAAAATAAGCCAGTATTTTCAACAGCTATAACTTGGGCATTCTAATCTATTTCTTTTGGAAAAACATAATGAAGCCGATTATTCCGAGCCATAGATATTTCGATATCATTGCGCTTATTCCTGTAACATTGAGAGATGATACAGTATCATAGATTTTGGTTATCATGTTTTTAGAATTCAGGTGTGGGGTTTTTTATTTATCGAAAATTAGGCTAACTTTTTCGCTTTCAATTCAATACATACGCCTGCAGCAACAGTCGCTCCAGCGTCTCTTATCGCAAATCTTGCCATGTGAGGATTAGTTGCCTGTGTTTCAAGGACAAGGTTTCCGATAGGCTTGATTCTGACTTTTGCAACATCTCCATTCTTCAAGAAATCAGGATTCTTTGCAGTTGTTCCATCAGGACTTGTCTTTTCAATTAATTCAATGAACTGGCATGGAACTTGCGCTGTATGAACGTGGAATACTGGTGTGTAACCCTTTGCAATGACTGTAGGATGGCTGATAACTGCAACTTGCGCTACGAATTCCTCGGCAATTGTTGCTGGCTTCAAAGCATCACAGATAACATCTCCTCTTGCAATATCTTTCTTACCAACTCCTCTAATGTTAACTCCGACATTGTCTCCAGCTTCTGCTGATGGCAACTGTTCATGATGCATTTCAACTGTTCTTACTTCTCCAGGAACTCCTTTTCCAGATCTTCCAGGAAGAATTAATACTTTCTGTCCGATTTTCATAACTCCTGTTTCAATCTTTCCTACTGGGACTGTGCCTATTCCAGTAATTTCATAAACGTCTTGCAAAGGCATTCTTAATGGAAGATTGATTGGTTTCTCAGGTGGTGCGAACAAGTCAAGTTGCTCCAAAACAGTTGGACCCTTGTACCATGGCATGTTTGTGCTCTTTTTAGCAACGTTATCTCCCTTGAATCCAGAGATAGCCAAGAATGTGATAGTGTCAGGCTTATATCCAGCCATTTTCAATACAGCAGAAACTTCTGTCTTGACTTTGTTAAAAGCATCTTCTTTGTAATCTACAGAGTCCATTTTGTTGATGTTTACTGCAAGCTGTGAGACACCCATTGTTCTAAGCAACCAGACGTGTTCTTTTGTTTGTGGCTGAACTCCATCTTTAGCAGATAATGTTAAGAAAGCTGCATCTGCCTGTGAAGCGCCAGTGATCATGTTTTTGACGAAGTCCTTGTGTCCTGGAGCGTCAATTATTGTAACTTCAAACTTATTTGTAATTAATTTTTGATAAGAAAGATCAATAGTAACTCCTCTTTCTCTTTCCTCTTTGAACTTATCCATAACGAAAGCGAATTCAAATCCTGCTTTTCCGTGCTTCTGGGCTTCTGCCTTAAGCTTCTCAAGTTCCTCAGGTGATACTTTTCCAGAGTCGAACATAAGTCTACCTATGGTTGTAGATTTTCCGTGGTCTACATGTCCTACGAACACGACATTCAAGATTGGTTTTGTTTTCGCCATTGTGTATTATTAACTTGCCCTTTTAACTAATCAACATCGCTGTGAAGCGCAAGTGTAATAGTTTTTATTTTGGATGGTATTTAAATCTTGTGGTTTTAAATCGCCGGAATTTGTTCGTTTCATTGGACCAAGCTGAAAAAAGAGGCGTTTTAGAGTTATTATTAATTCAAACACTCTTCATGGGTTTAATAAACCCAGGGTTTTACTTGTTTTAGAAGGAAAAGAGTGATGAAAGAATTGATATTCTTTAAAGAAAAGAGAGCTAGTTATTATCTGGTCTAAATTCCAGCACGAATTGACGATGCTTTTTTTATAATCTTTTCAGATACGCTTTTCTTCCATCAGATATTATCCTCATTCCAACTTCAAAGTTAGTTCCAGTTCTTGCAGATTCTCTCCCTCTCTGGACAGATTCCATTTTATCCATATCTTCCCCAGTTATGGGACCTGGTTTTTCATCATTATCTTTAAACAATTCCATACCAGTTATTGCAGATATCTCAGGTATATATAATGCAGAATTTAAAGCATGACCTCCTACAAACTTCAAAAACTCCCATTCTACATCTTTCCCTCTTGCCAATTTTAGCTGCAATCTCCTTAAAGGATACATAAAACTCGAAAAGGAAAAATTATTGTGTAAATCGAATGACCCAAATTCGGATTTAGATACATCCCAATCACCGAAATCCTTTCTACCCCATTCATCACTATAAATTGCCGTAACCTTACCTTCTATTCCTTGCTCTGAGGTATGCCCTCTTACAAACAAAGCCTCAGTTTCTCCGTCATTTATGGGCCTATCCAAAATAAATTTTGCTTCATCAAAATTTCTACCTCTATGATATTGCAAAAAATAATGTTTGTTATTATGAGTTATAAATTCCATAATTGGGCAGTTATTTTTGTCAAACCTTGATAGATTCCTAATTCTTTCATATATGTCAACTAATTCTTGCGTATCTCTTAACTCTGGAAACTTCCAAGATTTATGTAATGCAATATTAAGTTTTCCATTATCAAGTATAAAATAGTCAAAGTTCCAAGACTTTTCGTCTTCTTTTCCGAACAGACTGTTTTGAATATGGTATCTCCCTTTTATAGATGAATCCGCTACAACTATTCTTTTTACTCCTTCCAACTTCTCCCAAACGGAAAAACTTAGCTGCTGTTTAAACTGATTAAGGTCTATTCCTGCAAGATTGCAATAGCTAATAAACATTGGAGTCCCTGCGTGACTCTCGCTAAACTTTAAATATCCATCCTTGAATTCTTCAACAGAAGCACAATTCTTAGGTTCAAAATGGACATTCTCAGAGCCCTCCTTACCCATTCTGGACATGCAACCATCTAAGCTAATACTATCAAGCAACCCGGAAAACTCACTATACTCTCTTGGGTGCTCACTTCTGATAAGAATAGGCAGACCCGAGTTTTTTGCTTCTTGTAAAGAATCAAACCTCCTTGGTACAAGTATTCCATTTTGTTCCGCATAATCGACAATGGTTCTCTTTGGTCGTCCATTCAATCTACTTCTATCTTCTAAATACCAGTCATTGCTTGCCATTTTAACCATCTCAGAAAAAGCTCTGAGGTACTATCGCCTCTAAACCTATGATTATCTACGCTTTAAAAAACCTGCTATTCAAATCTCTATGATTTTAAGACTTTGTTTATACAAAGCAAATAGAGATTATCAGGATTATTAGAGAGGTGATTAATTCTTATTGTTTCTTAAATCCATCCGTCCTTTAGTGGTATTCCAAATACGCATCAAATTGTAAACTTTCCGCGGTGTAGTTTTATTTCTTCTAGAAGTTTATCTCTATCCTTCTGTTCGTTTCGAGTCAAGTAACCTCCGACAAAGCCCACAAACATCATTCCAGCAGCGTAAGAGAGCATATTTCTTATCTCCGTATGACTAATTTGATTTAATCTTTCGGTGTGACTTTTAAATTCAGGAGAATCATATTTAATCGCAATAAGATTGTTATTTTCAAGCTTACGTTGTGAAAGATTAACTACTTCTTCAGAGACAGCTAAAAGTCCAAGTCCTACTAATAAACTTGATGTAGCAATGCGAATCTTTCTAATGGTAGGATTATATCTATCTCTAATAACTTCCTCTGCTTGTTTCCTCGTTATTTCTCGTGGTTCTATTCCAGACCAACCACTAATTCTATACATTTTATTTGAGAAGCATATTACTATTTAAAGCTTTTCTTATAATGTATCTTTTTAGTAGTAACATTAGAAAGATTTAAAAAACGAGTCTCAGTAATATTTATGTCGGTTAGAGAGTTTATTAATGATGCTCTTTATTAATCCCAGACAAGGTCGTAACGCATGGGGCGACCAAATTCAGAATATCTTTTTAAAGAGAAAAAACCAGGTTAAGAATTTTCACTAACCTTTATCTGCGCTTTACCAAGCCTTTTCTGGTTAATAACTACCTTTGATTTGCAAACAGAGCAATGCCCTCGGACATAAAACTTATCTACGCTGTCTATATCGATTTTTCTTTCGCGCTCACAGTGGATGCAGAGAAAATGTATGGTTTCCATGTTAAATTTAGAGGGGCCTTTAAGGCAAAAATAAGGACAATTCCTATTACAAGGTAGTGAAGAGACTATTTAGATTTATACCTTCTATTTCTTACCGAACAAATCTCTCTGGTTCAACCATAAAATAACTGCCACAGGTAAAAGAAACAACCAATTGACTAAAAAAGTCAAAGCCAAGAATACCAAAGCGGCAATGCTTCTAATAACAACTTTTTTGTTAAAATTCTTTTTCACCATCTCAAAATATAAAGCTAATCAAAATCAGTTTACTGATTCTCTGCCAAGCCTTTTCTCTGTCTGATTTTACGGATAACATCATTCTGCAATTCAGTTGGCATTCTCTGGAATTCCTGATCCATTAACGATGAAACACCACGGCCTTCAGTTGCGCTTCTTAGGTCATTGCTCCAACCAATCATGCTGCTAACTGGTATTTTCGCTTTAATGAAAGTATCATTTCCTTCTTGATTAACGTCAACCAATACTCCTCTCTTGCTGCCAATAAGCGCAGTAACTGCTCCCATGAAATCAACAGGCGCCTCAATAAGATGAGTTTGTATAGGTTCAAGAATAGCTGCTCCGCCTTTCTTCATTGCATCAAACATTCCCAATCTTATGGCAGGATATATTTGCGCAGGACCTCTATGCATATGGTCAACGTGCAATTTAGCATCATTTAATATGAATTTTGTTTTCATTAATGGCTCTTTTGCCATAGGTCCGCCATCCACAACCAATCTCCAGCCATCAATTATTGATTCAATTACTTCCGGAAGCAAAACAAGACCTCTTGTTCTATCTTCAAAGACATTTCCTTTGTAAATTTCCAAATATTGTCTTGCTTCATCATTATTTATGCCAAGTTGATTCAACTTTTTCCAGATATCTTCTGCCTTTTTCTTCAATCTTACTTCAGGCAACTCGCCTTTTTCAATAGCACTATAGACTTCATCTTCCAATGGCTCCATTTCAAGGAAGAAAATGTTATGACCATTAGGTGTTCTTACTTCAATCTCACCAGAGTTCTTAGTCATACTTTCTCTATATACAACAATAGGAGATCCCATTTTTACTTCAAGACCTTTTTCAGTCTTTATTCTTCCCTCAATAATTTCCAAGTGCAACTCACCCATTCCAGAAAGCAAGTTTTCACCAGTTTCCTCATTGATTTCAATTTTTACGCTTGGATCTTCTTTGCCAACTTTCCTAAGAACTTCAATAAGCTTTGGAAGATCGTTTGACTTTACTACTTCAATGCTCTTCGTAATAACCGGCTGGAATATGTGCTTTATTTCCTCAAAAGGAGTTTGCTCATTTAATGTAATAGTGTCCCCAACATCACAGTTAAGACCTGAAATGGCAAGTACATTGCCAGAAGGAACAGCATCTAATTGCTCAGGCTTTATTCCATTGTAAACTAAAACTTGCTGAATTCTGTATTTCTTCTTATTCATATTAGAATATACTTCAGCTCCATTAACCAATGTTCCTGAATATAATCTTCCGGCAGAAATTTCCTTGCCCGATCTAGGATCAATAACTATTCTTGTAATAACAAAAGCGACTTCTCCATCTTTGTTGCATGAAAGCAAGTCCTGTCCAAATTTACTATCAATATCTCCTCTCCATATCTTGGGGATTCTATATTTCTGAGCCTCAAGAGGGTTTGGAAGGTGTTTTACAGCCATATCAAGAACTACTTCATGTAAAGGAGCATTTGCCCATATCCATTTCTTTCTCTCTTCTTCAGTCATTTCATTATAAAGTTTGTAAATATCTTTGAAAGTGATATTTTTCTTCTTCATGAAAGGCACAGATAAAGCCCAGTTTTCTCTGGCACTTCCAAAGGCCACGCTTCCATCAGCCACATTAACCTGCCATTTTTCTTTGTAATCCTGTTCAGCAATGGCCATTACATGTCTGTTAAATTCTTGAATAAGTTTAGCAAATCTTTCCTGCATTTGTTCAGGTGTAAGTTTCAATTCCTTGATAAGTCTGTCAACTTTATTGATAAATAAGACTGGCTTTACTCTTTCTCTTAATGCCTGCTTCAAAACAGTTTCAGTTTGCGGCATTATTCCTTCAACAGCGCATACAAGAACAAATGTTCCATCAATGGCTCTCATAGCTCTTGTGACATTTCCTCCAAAATCAACGTGTCCTGGAGTATCAATCAAATTAATAAGATATTCTTCTCCCGCATATTCATGTCCCATGGAAACATTTGCAGCGTCAACGGTCATTAATCTTTCCTGCTCATCGCCATGTTGCCAAGTTGTCATTCCTTCTTCCAGATCTCCAGCATTTTTTGAGGCCATCATTCCAGCAGCAGCCAAAAGATTATCGGTAAAAGCAGTCTTGCCATGGTGAATGTGCGCGCTGGTCGCTACGTTTCTTATGTTTTTCTGAGTATTTGTAAGTCTTTCAATTTTCCTTAAGCTTGTTTCTTTTTCTACCATAGTGTAATATTGTTTACTCAACTATTTATTGAGAATATTTTTTGATAATAAAGAAGGTTTTTAAGCTTTTGCCTTATAATTATTGAAAGCCATTCAAATAAGGAAGCCTCGAAGCAACTTCTCTTGTCTTTGGAAGGTTTCTGGTAAGCAGGTCTCTTTCATCCCATGTTCCTTTCAAAAATCCTTCTCTTTTAACATCGTCTAAATCAAATGGAATTTGTGATTCACTATGCGATATATTATAAGATATGGTTTTTTGCTCAAGATCCATTCTAAAAACTATCTGCGGAGATTCTTTTACTGTTTCCATAAGCTTAGCAAGATTTTCAGGAGAGACTTTTACTGCCGGCAAACCTATGGCATAACAGTTTCCGTCAAATATTCCAGCATAAGAAGCTGCAATAACAGCATCAAAATTTGCTTTTATTGCTTGTGGCGCATGTTCCCTTGAACTTCCACATCCAAAGTTTTTTCCAGCTAATAATATTCTTGATTCTGCGTATCTGGCATTGTTCAACGGGCTTGTCTCGTTAAGTGTTCCATCTTTGTTATATCTTCTTGGATAAAGTAATCCTTTACCAACTTCATCCCATGTTATTGTTAATAAAAACTTTGAGGGTATAATTACATCGGTATCTACATCATCTTCTCCGAAAGGCATTGCATTACCCATTACATGTTTAATTATTTTATTAGCTGCCATTTTGACGATTTCTCACATCTCC
>CAYWEK010000015.1:11195-15051 GCA_964457475.1 Candidatus Woesearchaeota archaeon | reverse complement strand
TATCTTGTCACTAAACAATACATAACCAACCTTATGCCCCAGTGATAGCATTAAATAAGCTAATGAAAGAATTACTTCAGCAGAATACTCACATTTCAACTTCCCTTTTGACCCTAAAATCATATTCTCGCCAACATCAATAACAAAAAGAAATTTCAATTTCTGCTCATCCTTGTATTTTTTCATCATGAGCTTGTTCGCCCTATAACTTGTTCTCCAATCTATGAATGTGGAATCATCATCAGCATTGTATGGTCTATATCCATCAAAATCAAAACTCCTTCCTCTGAAAAATAAGTTATATCTTTTCGTCTTAACTTCAATCTGCTTCATATAAGCACGCAACTGAGAAATTCCATCAGCGACATCAATATTTAGTCTTCTCCCATCTGCCATCTTATTACTGGTTTGCCTCTTTCAAGATTTCATCAATTATCTTGTCAGATGTAACTCCATCAGCCTTTGCCTTATATGAAAGAATGATCCTGTGTCTCAGAACTTCCTTTGCAACCGCTTTTACATCTCCAGGAATTACAAAAGTTCTTCCTTTCATAAGAGCTTCTGCTTTTGCGGCGATGAAGAGTGAAATACTTGCTCTTGGCGATCCTCCAAGTTCAATATATTTACCACTTTCAAAATCCTTATTTCTAGTCATCTTTACAATATCAACAATATACTTCTTTACTTTCTTATCAAGATATATCTGTTGTACGAGGTTTTGCATAAGAATTATTTTGTCAGGAGAGACGATTTTTTGAATATTAAAATCCTCAAATTTCTTGAGAGTCATGTTATCTTCCATTATTTTTTCTTCGTCTTCCTGAGAAGGATAGTCAATTAAAACTTTAAATAAAAATCTGTCAATCTGCGCTTCAGGCAATGAATAAACTCCCTCTGTTTCTATAGGGTTTTGGTTAGCCATAACAAAAAATGGCTCTGGAAGATGGAAAGTTGTCTTTCCAATAGTTACCTGTTTCTCCTGCATGGCCTCTATCAATGCAGACTGCGTCTTTGGCGGACTTCTATTTATCTCATCAGCTATGATGAAATTGGTAAAAACCGGACCTTTAACAATCTCAAATCCATTTTTTGGATTATAAGTAGTCATGCCAGTTATGTCTGTAGGTAATAAATCAGCAGTAAACTGAATTCTCTGGAATGAACAACCACTTACTTGGGCCAGAGTTCTTATAGCAAGAGTTTTCGCAATTCCAGGAACTCCTTCCATTAGAACGTGTCCATTGCATACCAAAGCACGCAAAAGAGAGTCAACAACTTTATCTTGCCCAAAAAAAGCTTTTCCAATTTCTTTCTTTACTACTTGCAAAGCTTTCGCTGCTTCCTTGACATCAGAAGGATTTGCCTTCTTCTTATCAGATTCCTTCACCATCTTGTTTTTACATATAGAAAAAGCAGAAGATACTTTTAAACCTTTCTCAGAGAATTAAAAATCAATTAAGACAACATACCTTGTCTTATACGCCTATATTTCACCATATATAAAACAAATCCTACAGCGACAAGAATTACTACCCCAATAGCAACATAGCTAAAAACATCCCCATTATTAGCAAAAACTCCTAACAAGCTATGTGATATTAATGTCCTACAACTGCTGATAGTCTCATTTAATACTTTATCTGCACCAGTAAAATCTCCTTGATTATAAAGAGTATTAGCATTGTTGTAATTCTCAGTGAGTTCCGCACACTCAGAATTACTAGAAATAAGGTTTTTTGCCAACTGCAACTTATTAGATATATCTTGATTCAATACAGTAGTAAGAGATATCTTTGCAGAATCTGAATAAGATGGTTGTGCCACGTTTGCATCTATCTCTATTATATACTGCGAATCATTCTGCGAATTGATATTTAAAGTAAGAGTAAGATTCTTGCTCTGACCACTATTAAGAGCACTTATTGTATAATTATCAAGAGTCGCAATTACATCGCTCGTAGTAAGGCCGTTATTGGTCACAATTGTGCTAAAAGTCAGACCTTTCAAATTAAGTTGCCCATCATTTGTTATAGTAATAGGAGCACTTATCGTACCATTCCTGGGACTTGATATAGGAGCAGGAGTTATTATTTTAAGCGAGAATAGTTTTACTGCAGTAACTACATTATTTCCTCCGCCACCCCCACCACCTCCACCTCCGCCCCCAGTTGAACCTCCAGTTCCTTGATTTGTATTTATTAAAAAGGCGACATTTGTCGAATTTATATGATTAAAGCTGTCATTCGCATAAAAGATAAAGTTATAGTTACCATCTGCAAGAGAAACACTTGTTGGACCTATATAAGTTACGTTTGTTGTGCCATTGAAATACCACATTGAGCTTATTCCTCTGGAAGTTGAAGCACTGAAATTTATTAATATGTTACTCGTTGAATATGTCTGATTTAATGCAGAAGTCACGACTATAGGAATATTTGCTACAAAAGGACACGGCTCAACGGGGAAGGAAGGAATAACTTCTGGAACTTCAGAAATATTTGTTATTGTTCCGTTGGACGTCGAATACTTTGTTGTTGTTGATGGAGAAACCCCTATAGCCGCGCCTCCTCCAACATTATTTAAATCAAACTGGGAAGCACCAATTACAGTCGATATTGATGTATTATACAAATTAACTGTGGTATTAAAACCTTGGGCGTAGATACCAGAGTCCCCCGAGTTTTGTACATCCTTTAAAATAGAATTCCAGAAATTCAATGTTCCATTTGAGTTCAGAACAATACCATTTATGCCAAAGTCTCTAGTTCTTGGGGCAGTAATATATCCCTCAGTAATTATTGTGTCATTATAAAAATTAATATTACTTCCATAATCTGTCGCAATTGTTGGAGAGTTAGAACCATAAATAACCGAATTTATTATATTTCCATTTATATATGCTGGTACAACGGAAGGACCAGTCCCAATCCACACATAAGTCATAAAAGTATGTATTGCAGGCGCAGTCACTGATGTAGAATTGAACTTCCGGTCATCAATTATTATATCATTAAGCCAGAATGTAGATCCAACAAAAGTACTACTAACAGAGAGATTAACATCATTGAGCCTTATTGGTAGATCAGTATTATCATTTCCAGTTAATGTGGCTGATTTGAAAGTAATTCCAGATATTTTTGTGCCCCTACCCAAAAAGAAATAAGATTGCGGACCAGCAGCAGAATTTGGAGAATCTATCAAAATTGAAGTTTTATTACTTCCTTGTCCATACATCGAGATTCCTTGACTTACGTTATTACTAAGTGATAAATCGAAGAATGTTCTAACCCATGGTGAAAATCCATTCATTGTTCCCATATTAAAATCTCCGCCAGTTAGATAAATTGCGTCTCCATCCATCAAGTTTGCAACTGCATTAGACAATGCTTGTGCTCTTGAAGTACCATTTGGATAAACTGCTGAATAATCACTTTCAGTACATCCAGATCTATGTATAACCACCACACCTCCGTAGGAGAAATTTGTTCCTAATCTTAAAACAGAAAAAGACAGATTCGTAGATTGTAAATTATTTATAGTATCATTCGCATAAAAGATAAAGTTATAGCTACCATTACCCAAGGAAACACTCGTCTTACCAGTATAGCTTAAGTTTGCAGTTCCGTTAAAATACCACATTGAGCTTATATTATTTGATGATATATTAGGAATAGCATTAAAAATTATAGATATATTTGTTGTAAGATTATTTATATAATATGTTTGATTAAGCGGAGAATTAACAAATGGGCTAGAAAGTAATTTCGAGTTTAACTGATAAACATTATTTGCTCCACCAAAGTAGACATAGCCGTTGGCTACGGCTGGTGAACCTGTTACAACACCTCCTGTGGTG
>CAYWEK010000015.1:0-11095 GCA_964457475.1 Candidatus Woesearchaeota archaeon | reverse complement strand
TTTTTATCATTACTGCCGATGTAGACATAGCCGTTGGCTACGGCTGGTGAACCTGACACAAGACCATCTGTGGTGAAATTAGATATTAATTGCGAGACGTTTGATGCGTTTAGTTGGTAAATATTTTTATCATTACTGCCGATGTAGACATAGCCGTTGGCTACGGCTGGTGAACCTGGCAAAATTCCTCCAGAACTAAAACCAGTGAAATTAGATATTAATTGCGAGACGTTTGATGCGTTTAGTTGGTAAAAAACTCCTACAGTATTAGTGCCGATGTAGACATAGCCGTTGGCTACGGCTGGTGAATCAGTAATAGGACCTGCTGCAGTAAAACTAGCAATTTGTTGATTAATGTTTGAGGCGTTGTATTGATAGAAACCATGATCTGAACCTGTACTGCCCACATAGACATAGCCGTTGGCTACGGCTGGTGAACTAGTGAAAAGGGTAACACCGCCCGATGATGTACTAATTAACTGTGATATGTCCGATGCGTTTAGTTGGTAAAAAGTATTCTCGCCTCCGGTGCTGCCGATGTAGACATAGCCGTTGGCTACGGCTGGTGAACTAGTGAAAGATGGAGAAGCAAAAAAAGTGAAAGTTTGAATTTGCTTACTTATGTTTGATGCGTTTAGTTGGTAAACATAACCATCTGTGCTGCCGATGTAGACATAGCCGTTGGCTACGGCTGGTGAACCTGTTACAACACCTCCTGTGGTGAAATTAGATATTAATTGCGAGACGTTTGATGCGTTTAGTTGGTAAATATTTTTATCATTACCGCCGCCGATGTAGACATAGCCGTTAGCAATTACTGGAGAAGCGGAATTAAAGGATCCTATTGTAAAAGTAGCACTATTCAGCCCATTAATTGTTGCATAAGGAACTCCGTCCCAAGCAGTATGATTAAGCCATTCTCCATACATAAACCAGCTTTGACCAGCAACACCTTCTGAATTTCCAGCGAAACCAGTACCTAATAATACCAAAAAGATAAAGATTAGTAACAATGAAACAGATAAAATTTTGCGTTTAACTTGCATTTCTTCTTACCCCGTAATTAAATAATATTATGTGGAATTTAGAGTTATAAACATTACTATAACTTATTTTAGAAATCATTCTCATCAATAATCTTGTTAAGCTTGAACTGCTTAAACATATAGTAACCAAAACCTATTACAAGGGCAAGAATGACTCCAACAATCAGATAAAGAAAAACTCTTCCTGAAACACTTAATGGTCTCTGCTGAGCAGTTACTTGTACTTGTTGAATGGCTTGTTTACATTGTTCAATAGCATTTGCAAGAATTTGCTGAGCTTCTGGTAGATTATTTTGAGAGTAAAGATTTTTCGCCTGATCTATTAAAGAAGTCAAATTGCTACAAGCCGTGTTATTCAATATGTATTGCTCTGCAAAAGAAAGTTGATCTCCTACTACCTGACCATTCTGGACAGTTATGTATGCCTTACCAGAATCACTATACTTAGGGTTTTGAACATCTGCATTTACATTTATCTCATATGTCCCATCCTGACTCGTATTAAGATAAACACTTAAATTAAGATTCTGTTGCTGTCCTGGAGAAAGTTTTGAAAAGTTTTTTGTTGAAAAAATCTGTTGTACAGAAACAAGCTGACCATTTACTGCGACAGAACTACTCAATGTAATATTAGTAAGATCAACTTGCCCATTATTCTGTAAAGTTATAGGCAAAACTACAATTCCTGACTGATTTAATATTAATGGATTAGGTAATAATAAATTTAGTGATGCAGGTTTTACTATTATTGCGCCTCCGCCTCCCCCTCCTCCGCCACCGCTTGAACCGCCTCCAGAATTTGAACCAGAATTTCCCCCAGCTCCCGCAGTAACATTGACATAAAATACCTGCGAAGCTATTGAAAAATTATTGACATCATATACGCTTAGATTTATCGAATTATTTCCTATAAATGAGTCAGTTGGAGATAAAGTAAAATTAAATGAAGTTAAGTTATTTATAACCTGAACTCCCGAAAGAGATATCCAACTGCTTGAGCTTGAATTCAACATGGGAGTTAAATTTTCATTATAAACACTCTTATCTGGAATTAGCAAATCATTATCGCTTGCATTAATGTTAATTACAGTACTTGTTCCTGAAACCACGCTGAAATTTCCAATACTAGGTAAGCTTACGCTATGATTAGTATATCCTATAAATAAGCGCATTAATGTAGAATTTGATAAGCCAAAAGAATCCGTAGCGCCAACATTTACAGACCAATTACCAACATTGCTAACTGAAGGTGTGAAATTGACCAAGGCAGTAGCATTAAATTTAGATGTTATATTTACAGGCAAAGTTACTGAAGTGCCCGTACCATTAAAAGTAAACCAACTATAATTTGCACTTACTGTCAGATTGGAAGTTTCATCAATATCACTAACATTAATAATACAACTGAAAGGCGAATCTTCAGTGGTACTGTTTTGATTGTTGCAAACATATCTGAAATAAGGTGCCGAATTAACATTTAGAACTGTGAAATTTACGATTTGAGAAGTTGAAGCATTATATGGGGGCAAGACATTGTTTAGGTCAATGACTGTTATGTTTAATGTATAATTACCAACATCATTCTTCCCAGCCGTGAAATTAATGAACAGAGTCGTCCCGTTTGAACTGTAAAAAGAAGAATTGAATAGTTGCGGTCCGGTACTATTGCCCAAGCTACAGTTTCTCGTACTCCATTGTGCAACATTACAACTAGTGAAATTCAAAACGAATGTGAAAGGAGCATTATTTTCTTCATCTATTGCAGATAAGTTATAGCTAAAATTAGAGTTTATGTTGAAACTCTGGTTCTGTAAATTTGTAAAAGTCGGTGGATGATTAACTGCTGTAATATTCACAGGTAAAATTGAGCTAAATGGAGTTGTGACTCCATCAGTAACGCTAAAATAAAGGTTTTGCGATATATTCTGAGTCAATCCCGAATAGTTATAAATCTGCAAAATTCCATTTGAAGATAATGTATAATTAATTAATGTCGTTCCTGGAAGAGTGCTAAAACTAAGAAGAGATAACGAGTTATTATCATTAATAATTATATAAGGATAAGCTGAAAGATTAATAACAGTTAAGCTATCTTCGACGGCATTTACTGAATTCATCACATTATCCCCATTCGAGTTAGTAGTAGAATTTACCCAAGGTCTGGTCGGCCTCACAAAGAAAGAATCAGTAACTGAAATATTGCCATAAGTGCTGTTACACTGTGTAACGAAACTCAAATTGCCTCTATAATTGAAACTCTGGTTATATTGCCATAAAAGTGAACCAGAATTATAGGTCATATTTACAAATGGACTCAAAACACCTGTTTGATTGAATGCTATCTGACAAAAATTGCTGGAAGAGTTTGAAATAGGACTCTTTGTTGAATTTGTATAGTTTTCATTGAAATAAAAATTCCAGTCACTAATTGTTTTACTCCATATGGTGCCATAGGTAAGGTTATTTTCGTTCTGAGTCCCATTAGTCCAAATTGCAGAAGTTACATTGCCCAAAACTGAGCTATTAAAAGCATAAACTGGACTAGCAACAAATATCGGAAAAAGCGTTAAAGCAAGAAGGAAAATAAAAGCAAAAAGGCCAATGCTAATCGCTATCAATCCTCTTTCATTTTTCATATATTGATAAGAAAAATTAACCTTTTATACATTTCTAATAACGCCAAAAAAGCCCTCTGCCGTTATTTTGTGGGCTTGTCTTTTGCTTTAGATTCATGAACTGCTCATGCATAATTTCCACATTTTCTTCGCAGACAAAATCATGCTGCCTAAAACCTCCGCCAAAAGTCTTTGGAATATGCAAAAGCTCATGAATTATGACTTTATCCTGATCTTCCCTTTTCATTTTATCAAATCTTTCAAGAAATTCTATTGCATAATGCGCATCAACTCCTATCGCCTTTTGCATAAGTTTTCCTATGGTATGACATCTTGCCAAAACCCTTCTCGTACTGCTGCCAAAGCTCCTAAAGCACTTGACTCTTTCTATATTAACATGACTCATCTGTAAAAGAACAATTATTTCCTCCATTCTTTCCTGCAAATCTGGTGCATATTCATATTTCATGAAAATAATAGAACTAAATTAGTTTATAATTCCTTGTCCTAATAAAAAAGTGGCAAATAAATTTAATTCTGAGATTATGTCAATTCAAAAATCCAGTTGCCCATCGCATCTTTGCTGTTGAATAGAATCCTATTCTCGGGAACTCCAACTTTCCTTGAAAGAATAGAAACAATTATATTTTCAGAGTCTTTATCTTCTTCGAAAGGCAAATAAACAAGATACCTATTTCCTCCATATGCCTCAAATTTTTCCTTTGATGCATTAAACCTTACCTTTACTCTGACTTCCATAATCCTTCAATAATTAAATGATTATTTAAAGATTAATGCTTTCTAGTAATCAAGTTTCAACTCAACAACTTTTTTCCTAGAGGTCGGGTTAATTATCTTTATCTTTTTATAGGAAATCTTAAACTCCCTGCATAAAAGCCTGGTTAAAGCAATATTTGCTTTATTATTTTCCGCTGGCTCTTTGACTTTTGCAGAATATTCTCCTTCTCCAATCCTTTCCAAACTATTTTCATCAGAATTTGGCTTGACAGAAACATTTATTTTCATGTTACTTAGTCATTATTTCAAGACCATCACCATTCTTGAGCACATAATCTTTGCCTACTGCTTGTTTTGTATGTATATCAATTGCCTTCACAAAACTCTTTCCTATATCTGTATGTAATCTATAAGCAAAATCAAGAGCAGTACTTCCTTTGCGCATCAAAAAGCAATCTGGCAATACATTTCCTTTACTGTCACTTAATTTTGCCCCAGCAGGATAGATGGATATGTACTGCAAAACATCAAAAACGCCTTTATTCAAAACATCTTGCACTCCAGTGCTCCCATTTTCATCCATTATTTTCTTTATGGCATCAAGTGCACTTTTCTGCTTCTCAGAAAGTTCTTTCTTCACTTCAAATGTTTTTTCTCCAGGTATATAGTCTATCAATCCAGCCTTGTCAGCTTCTCTTAAGGCAAGTTCTCCATCAGCAAAGCATGGAACAATGGGATAATCAAATTCTTTCTTTACTTTCTCAAAATTTTCTCTACCCAAAGGTCTGTCAATCTTATTTGCAGCTATAATCATGGGCTTAGTGTATTTACGCAATGTCTGTGCAAATCTGAATAACTCTTCATCACTCCATGAAGAGGGTTTTTCAATATTGAATTTCCCTTTTAATACAACATATCTAACATCATCCTCGCTTACTTTTAATCCAGAAAACTGCCTGGCAATGGCTTGTTCAAACTTCTGCTTTTGCATTTCCATGGCTCTGGCAAAAGTACCCCATGCTTTTCTTAAAATACCAGAATACCAAAGATCCAATTCACGCTCAATTATTTTTATGTCATTTCCAGGGTAATATCCTGAAGAAGGTTTTCCTTCACCATCGTATTCTCCCGATAGATCGACAACATGGATAAATGCATCCGCACTGCTTAAATCACTAAGAAATTCATTGCCTAGGCCTCTTCCCTGTGATGCACCTTCAACAAGGCCTGCGACATCCATTAATTCAAATGGCACGAAACGATATATTGACTTTACATATCCTTCCCTTGGATTGCTTATCTTTCCAAAATCTCTTGCGAGATCTTTTATCTTAACATATGCAATGCCTCGATTAGGCTTTATAGTAGTAAAAGGATAATTAGCTATTGCTACATCTATAAGTGTAGCTGCCTTGAAGAAGGTACTTTTTCCACACGATGGTCTTCCAACCAATCCTATTAACATAATTATATGCCATTAACATCGTTTTTAATCTTTTCCCAAATTTCTTCTACTTCTTTCCTTGATTTTTGTAAATTAGAATTGTCTATCTTAAAATCAGCCAGTTCCATGCATTTCCCAACTTGTTGTCCATTAGGATTAGTCTCATCAAAAAAATCTCTATTGTCGACTTTTAGGAAATCTTCCCAAGTCTTTGGGTCATGTAGCTTATTCCTTCTAATAATTCTCTCAAATCTCGTTCTTTGCTCTGCATCAACAGCAATCAAAATAAACTTCTTTACATGTTCCCTTAAAAAACTAACCTCTTTAGAATTTCTTAAGCTGTCAAATATGTAATTCTTGTCGGGCTCTGTCTTATCCATTAGCTTTTTCATTAGTGCTCCATCTCCAAAATTACCTCTCCATTCATCTCCCAAATTCTGCATGTTCCATCTATTGACTTCAAGTCCTCTTTTTTCCAGTTCTTCCGCAAGAACTTTTGAAGTTTCAAGATAAATAAATCCCTTTCCCCTTAGAAAAGAAGTCAGTGTCTCCTTACCAGCAGCTATTCTTCCAGTAACACCAATAATCATTTATCTATATTTTTCTAAGAACTTAAATATCTATGTTACCATTCTAAAGAACACAAATATTTATATATAATTCTGGAAGGACAAAATTATGGAAAGTACAAGATTACTTCTCTGCTGCGATAATAGGGTCGGTATTCTAAGAGATACAACTCAAATGCTAGCATCTCTAGGCTATAGCATAGGCGCATCATGCTCAGAAGAAGGAGTTTTCACTAACAAATTTTTCTTTAGAGCAGAATTCGTTCCTACTGAAAATTCCAAGAACTCAAGAGAAGATCTTGAAGCGGCTATGCAAAATCTTTCAAGAAAAATGTTAAACCCCTATTACAGAATAAGCTATCCCAATCAGAAAAAAAGAGTTTCCATATTGACTGGTAAAACGACTCATTGTCTGGATGAACTACTTCGCCTAAGAGATAGTTTGAATTTTGACCTTGTCAATGTAATAGGAAATTCCAGCAATAGAGAAAACAAACTAACCTGCGCGCGATATGATGTACCCTTTACATATGTACCATCAAACGCAACAGAAAGGAAGGAAAATGAGATGCTTGAATATATAAAAGGCAGCGACTTTTTGATAACCGCAAGATATATGCTCAAATTCTCAAAAGAATTTATAGAAAGTTATGGAAAAGCAATAATAAATATTCATCATGGAAGAATTCCAGGCACAGAAGGCCAGTCAAACCCATATAAAAACGCTTTTGAGAGGCAGGCATTAAGCGTTGGAGCCACAGCACATTTTATGACTGAAGAACTTGATCAAGGACCTATAATTTGTGACTCAGACAGAACAGTTAATGACCGGACGACTCAGAAAAGCTATGAAATAACCGGTCAATCTGCAGAAAGAGATGCACTAATAGAAGCTGTAAAGCTCTATGTTGCTGATAAAATAGATCACAAAATGATGGATGGAAGAAGAGTTATTTTTCTAAACAAAAGTTAATCAAAAATAAGATACTTTTTTGTTAACAATAAGATGTAAAAACCAAACTTTAAATATCCACTCTTTCCTTCTATTTCCGATCCCGTAGCTCAGCTGGTTCAGAGCACTGCTCTTATATGAGTAGACTTCACTGGAAGTTTATTTTCACGGCTTGTGAAAAGCTAAGAAAGGCAGGGGTCCGGAGTTCAAATCTCCGCGGGATCATAGATTTTTTCACTTAGAGTTCAAATCTCCGCAAAATAATCATACCTTTTTGTCAAAAAATATTTACCAAACATTTGATAATTACTTGAACTCATAAATCTTTAAAAACAAAAGACTTTATTTAAAAGAATGGTCGTCGTATTTGAAAAAGTTAAATACTATGGTAATGAAACATCTGTAGGGTATTCTGTTGAGTCTGTTGAAAAAGATGGACACATAACATATCGCTTTGATTTTGAAGGACATCTCGTTGATGAGCATTATATTTTACAGGAGAGTAGAAAGTTCCAAAGAAGAAAAGAACCAAGG
This sequence comes from Candidatus Woesearchaeota archaeon, assembly GCA_964457475.1. Lineage (GTDB taxonomy): Archaea > Nanobdellota > Nanobdellia > Pacearchaeales > GW2011-AR1 > VGKP01. The sequence continues at coordinate 3,197 of CAYWEK010000015.1, read as the reverse complement.
GCAGACTTGCACACTAATATTTTTGGTGTTGCTCACTCTAGTAAAGAAGCAGAGAATCGACTTTATACCAAAGCAATAAATGAAGCAAAAGGTATGGCTCAAAGATATGGTGAAGATCTGGAACTTCTTCGGGGGAGAAGAGTGTCCAATTCTCGTCGGCAATAACTCGCTTCATGAAAAGATCAGGAATCCAATTCGCCGTATTCATATCGTGCGTTCGTCGTCGGTCGTCGCCAGTATTTTTACGCAAGTCCAAGAATTCTTCGACATCAAGATGCCAAGTTTCTAGATATGCACAAGTTGCACCGCGTCGTTTACCGGAACGATTGATTGCAGCAGTTACGTCGTTTGCAATTTTTAAGAATGGAATTACTCCCTGAGATTCAACGTTTGTTGTTTTAATCCAAGCGCCAGTTGCACGAATATTTGTCCAGTCATTTCCAAGTCCGCCAGACCATTTTGAAAGTTGCGCGTTATCAGAGTATGATTTGAAGATGTGATGCAAATCATCCATAACGGTTGTTAGATAACAAGATGAAAGTTGCGGCATGTGTGTGCCTGCGTGGAAAAGCGTTGGAGTCGATGGCATATATCTTAGCGACGAGATTTCGTTGTAAAACTCGAGTGCTTTTTGTTCTTTATCTTTCTCATTGAGTGCAAGTCCCATTGAGACGCGCATCCAAAATGATTGCGGCAACTCAATTCTCTCTTTGTCGATTTTCATATAATATCTTTCGTAAAGAGTTTGAAGTCCCATATATTGGAATAAATCGTCGCGATCAATCTGCATTCCATAAGAAAGTTTATTCAAATCAAAATCAAGAAGTCGTTTGTCGAACATTCCTGCTTTGACGCCTTTCTTAATGTTGTCAACGAATGCTTCGCGATATGAGAATGGAAGCATTTCTTGTGAGATTGAACGACCCATAACTTCTTTGTAAATTTTTTGCAAGAAAAGTTTTCCTGACGCTTGGCTATACGCTGGATCCTTCTCGATAAAGGCGTTCGTCGCCATTATCAAAGCTTTTTCTATGTCGACGCTCGTGATTCCATCGTAAATATTATTTACAACTTCTTTGCAAATAAGTTCGACGTTAATTTCTCGGTCAACGCCTTTTGATGCGCGTTTAAGTGTGTCTTTGATACGCTTCAAGTCGAAAAGAACGACTCGGCCATCTCTTTTTTTGACTGTGAGTTTTCCAAGAACAGATTTTTCGATGTTTGCTTTTCGCTGTTCGTCGCGAACTCGCTGTCTGTCTGCGCGATAGAGAATATATTCTTTAGCAAGTTCATACATTCCTTTTTTGACAAGCTGTCGCTCAATAATATCTTGAATATTTTCAACGTTGGGATAGAACTCTGTGAAACGTTCCTCTGCTTCCTTGATAACTTCAGAAGTAATTGCATCAACTGTTACCGCATCAACGTCTGCGCTCGTTGCTCGAACTGCTTTTGTAATTGCGTTGCTGATACGCGATGTGTCAAAGTCAACAACATCGCCATTGCGTTTAATTACATACATCTTAGCCATAACACACCTAACGATTCAGAAATCCCAAAATATCTGAAACTATTTTTTTATTTTTTTTGTTTTCGACGAGGAAATTTTCTTCCATTTGCTGAGCCGTTTTGCGGACAAATTTGGTTTAAATACTTTTATCTACTCAAAACTATATAATACCATATATTGTATCAAAGACAAGGCGTCAACACTACAGGTTGTGGTTTTAGATACTATATAAAGGATGTCACGGACACGAAATTATTTTTTATTTTGTCGTCGATTTTTCTGTTGCGCCGAATAAGTGAATTTGCAATATTTTTAGAAAAAACTGAAATAATTTTTACTTTTTTACGTTTTTGGTCAATCGCAATGCTATTAAACAACAAGAAACAAAATTATTTTATGAAATTATTTGAAAGTCCCATTTCTTTTAGAAGCGACCATTTGCCAGACTTACCTGGAATGATGAGAGCCGTCACTCCTAGCTATAATTTGCACGGCGGTTGGAAAATTCACCTTAATGTTGCGCCAAGTAATAGGGAGTATGTTGGCGTTTGGCTTTCATCTAATTGCAATTATGGTTGGAAACGTGGTCAATCTTCAGGTCAAACAGGAAAAGATTTTACCATATACGTAGGATCTTTTGCCGACACACTTAATTTTGCAAGATTAATTTCAGACAAAATCAAGGATTTTCTTTTGCCAGCTGTTGGTGACACGTTAAATGATGACATTACAATTGCGCCCAACGTTATGGCGAGATATGACTGTTACGATTCGAACTTTCATCAATATGGGTTTCACGGAATTCCATTTACAAACGATCAAATGAGTAATAAGATTTGGGGAAATCTCAATACGCAAACGGCAATGAGAGATGCGCACAAACTGTTAATTTCAAGATATGGCGATTATTACGAAGGTAAAAAAGAAAAAGTTGATTCTTTTGTGCCAGAACTAAGAAAGTAAAAAAATTACTTTACTTTTACTTTAAACGATTCGATTACGTTAACGGGAGTTGGATCAACGTTGTGTGCAAGCGCAACGTAATAAGATGTCCAATAGCCAAGATAAATCGCTGAAAACATCTTTGACAAAAGATTTTCTCCGCGAATCGCCATTTCAACGGCGTCGTTACCAGTTTCTTTGATTACGTCTTTAAGCGTTTCAATTCGTTTTTTCATTCGCGGGTCGTCGCTTGTTACATCTTTGAATAAAATTGTGTAGAAGCGTTGATTTGCGCCAGCGTAGCCGCTGAGTTCGTTATGATCTAGTTCGGGAACAGCATTACAGAACGCCATTGTCTTTGCGTTTTCGTTGAATGAGATTTTCCAGAGATATGCAATTGAATACAAATCTTGTGCCGCGTAGATAATTGGAATTTTGTCGCCGACTTTTAGTGCGAGTTCTTTTGCAAATCCTTCGTATATTTCTTTTTGAAGCGTGCGGACTGTTGATTTGATGTCATCTGAACGGTCAGAAATTAATCTTGCACGCGTTAGGATTTCAAGTATTGCAAAGAAAAGATATCCGACGCCAAGTCGCGGTTGTGAGACGACTGGAACTTTGACATACTGACTCTTGTACATCTGCGCAATTTGCTCAAGCTTTCCGCCAGAGCTAATACAGATGATTGGCGCGCCGATTTTTGTTGCTTTACGATATGCGGAGATTGTTTCTTCGGTATTTCCTG